>NZ_JBHSMS010000035.1:0-65141 GCF_042656795.1 Massilia jejuensis
CGCTGCCGTGACCGTGGCAACAATTATGTTATGGCTCCTATGAACTCAGTCAGACACACCCTAGCGCGGTGGCGAAAGGCGCAGGCGGTCCCGGACGGGCAAGAACGGGTTGTCGTCGCGCGCAGTTCGACGAATATCAATCAGTCAACAGTATATTATTTGCTACAGTGCGGTGTGTTTGTTTCATAACAAGGCGCTCACGACAACGAAACACGGCGAAGGGGAATGTCATGTCTGGTTCGATGATGGTGCTGACGGCCGCCAGCGCGTTTGTGCTGACCCATTTCCTGCTGTCCCATCCCTTGCGCCGGCCATTGGTGCAGGCACTCGGAGAAAAGGGCTTCACGATCCTGTACTCCAGTGTCGCGCTGGCCACGTTTGCCGCCACCGTTCACTTCTACAAAGCCGCGCCAACGACGACGCCGCTGTGGGCGGTGGGCGACGGCCTCTGGGCTGTCGTGACGGTCGCCATGCTGTTCGCCTCCATCCTGCTGCTCGGGTCCTTCATCCGCAACCCGGCCCTGCCGGGCGCGGCGAAGAGCGCGGCGACGGCGCAGGCGACGGGCGTATATGCCGTCACGCGCCACCCGATGATGTGGTCGTTCGCGATCTGGGGCGTGAGCCACATCCTGGTGTATCCGGTCGAGAAGAACATCATCCTGGCGGGCGCCATCATCGTACTGGCCCTGGTCGGCGCGGCGCTCCAGGACCGCAAGAAAGCGATGCAAGACCCGCAGGGCTGGATTGCCTGGGAAAGCCGCACCAGCTACTGGCCGTTCGCGGCGATTGTCCAGAAGCGTGCGCGCTTCGGCGGCTTCGGCGCGCACGCCATCGGCGGCGGGATCGTACTCTGGCTGCTGGCGACCTGGGCGCACATTCCACTGGCCGGCTGGGCCGCGGGAATCTGGCGCTGGCTGGCCTGAAACCAAGGCCGGAAAGCCGGAAAGCCGGGGTCAGGTCTGACATTCAGCCGGAAAGCCGGGGTCAGGTCTGACATTCGGACAGGGAAAGCCGGAGCGGAAAGCCGGGGTCAGGTCTGACATTCGGACAGGGAAAGCCGGAGGCCGGGGTCAGGTCTCGGGAAAGCCGGGGTCGAAAGCCGGGGTCAGGTCTGACATTCGGACACGGCCTTTGCCTTAGTTCTGCAATTCGTGCGTGGCGGAACCAGTCAGGCCACCAAGGCCGCAAGGCCGGGGTCAGGTCTGGCATTCGAACACGGCCTCTGCCTCGGTCCTGCAATCCGTCCATGGCAGAACCAATCAGGCCACTGAAAAACTGAAGTATTGTTGAGGCCGTGTCCGAATGTCAGACGTGACCCCAGCTGTTTTTTTATGAGCCTTGCAGTGCTCGCCACTGCACCTTGCCGGTGGCCGATTTGGGCAAGGCGTCGCGAAATTCCACGATGCGCGGGCTTTTGTAGGCGGCCATGTTCTGGTGCGCCCAGTCGATGATCTCGGCCTCGCTGACGCGTCCGGCAAAACCGTCCTTCAGCGCGACCACCGCCTTGACGGTTTCGCCGCGGCGCGCGTCGGCGCTGGCCACCACGCACACTTCGCGGATCGCCGGATGCCGGTACATCAGCGCTTCCACTTCCGCAGGCCATACCTTGTAGCCCGAAGCGTTGATCATGCGCTTCAAACGGTCGACCATGAAGAAATAGCCATCCTCGTCGACCTTGCCGATGTCGCCGGTGCGCAAAAAACGCTTGCCGCCGATGTCGACGAAGGTGTCCGCCGTCGCCTGCGGATTGTTCCAGTAGCCCAGCATGACCTGCGGGCCGTGCACGACGATCTCGCCGACTTCGCCGATCCCCAGCGTGCGCAGCGTGTCGGCGTCGATCACGCGCGCGTCGACGTCCTGGATCGGAATGCCGAGGCATTGCTTCTTGGTGCGCTCGGGTGGATTGATGTGGGTCGGCGCGATGGTCTCGGACATGCCGTAGCCCTCGACGTAATCGATGCCGAGCAGGTCGTGCATCTTTTGCGCGATCGCGTCCGGCATCGCCGCGCCGCCGCCGGAAAGGCGGGTGATGCTCGAGAGGTCGTAGACGTCGATGCGGGGACTCGATAGCAGGTCGATCACCATGGTGGAGATGAGCTGGGTGGCGTTGATGCGGTGGCGCCGGATGCATTCGGCCGCCGTGTCGCGGTCCCAGCGCGCCATCAGGACGACCGTGCCGCCGATGAAGATCGGGCCGTTCATCCCGCCCTGCATGCCCGTCACGTGGAACAGGGGCAGCACGCTGAGCGCGACCGAATCCTGCTGCGCGCCGAACCACTGCACGCCGGCCACGGCGTTGTACATCACGCTGCGGTGGGTATGCATGCAGCCTTTCGGCAGGCCGGTGGTGCCGGAAGTGTAGGGCATGGCGCACAGGTCGTCCGGACCGGCGACGAGCGCGCCCGGATGGCAGCCGCGCGCCAGCATGTCACCCCACGGCACCAGGCCCGCGCCCTCGACGGCGCGGCGCGGCGCGGCGACAAATTCGGGGACGTCGAGGTCGGTAGGCCTGGTGAGATGGTCGGAATAGGTCGCCACCAGCACGTGGCGCAGGCCGGACCCGACCAGCGGCGCGACCTGCTTGACCAGATCCTGGGCCGCGAAGATGGTGCAGGCGCCGGTGTCGTCCACGTAGTGGCGCAGCTCCTCGGTCAGATTCATCGGGTTGACCGGCACCACGACCGCATTCGCGCGCAGGATCGCGTAGTAGGCGATGATGAACTGCGGGCTGTTCTGCATGTAGAGCAGGACGCGGTCGCCGCGTTCGACGCCGCATTCTGCCTGCAAATAGCCCGCCGCCAGCTCCACTTCGTGCTTCAGGTCGGCGTAGGTGAGCGGCGTGTCGTAGAAGATGATGGCCGGCTTGTCCGGATAGCGCGCGGCCGAGACATCCAGGTTGACGACGAGATTGGTCGCGGGGACCGTCAGGTGCCGCGGCAAACTACGCGGCCAGAAATCGACAGGGCGATCTTGCATGGTGCGGGTCTCCTGGGTGGCGATGCGGATCATCGCTCGAGCGACGAGTTTATCCCATCCTACCCAGTTCTTCAGGCCGCCAGCCAGGCACCGGCACGGCGCAGCCGCCGCCATCGCCGTTCTCCCGGGCGCGATGCCGGGCTTGACGATGCCCGGCCCGGGGCGGCAGCCGCGCCTTGCCGGCGGCGTCAATCCTCGACGAAGACGACGGCCGTGCGCGCCGGGATGCTGAAGCTGCCGCTGGCGCCGTCGAAGCGCGCCCGGGCGGCCCGCTTGTCGCCGGCGCCCGGGGCGCTGTGCACCGGATGCAGGCGCAGGCGCCTGCCGCGCGCCTGTTCGTCGGTCACGGCGTGGTCCCGCTTGTCGACGTTCAGGAAATAGCGAATGCTGCTGAAACCGGCGCCCGCATGGCCGCGCCCATCGAGGTGGGCGGCGATCACGGTCGGCTCCTGGTGCGGGCCGACGTTGAAGAAGCGCAGGCGCTGCGCCACGTCGTCGGCAGTGCGCAGCCGGAACAGCGTCGAACTGCTGCGAATGGCCAGCAGGTCGCGGAAGGCGTCGCGGGTAAAGGCGATATCGCGCGGCGCCGCACGCAGCGCGGGATTGGCCAGCAACGGCTGGAACAGCGGCCAGTCCCTGGCATTGTCCGGCCTTGGCGGCAGGCCGGTGCCGAAGTGATTGGTCCGGTAGGTCCAGTCGAGGCGGTTGAACCAGTCGCCCGAATTGAAGCTGTTGCGGTCGAGCGACTTGGAACGCAGGATTTCGGCGCCCGCATGGAAATAGGCGACGCCCTGGCTCAAGGCGGTGGTCGCCAGGCCCAGTACCTGCACGCGCGCGCGCTCGGCGCCCGGGGTGTCCAGCGGCAGCTTCAGCGCATTCGCATCGTACAGCGTCTGGTTGTCGTGGTTCTCGACATAGTTGACGGTTTCGCCCGGCGCGCTGGCGTAGCCGGCCGGCTGGCCGCCGTAGTGCATGGCTTCCAGCTTGCGCGTGACGCCGTCGTGGTTCACCAGCGGGTAGCCGCGCACGGTGCCGGCCAGGCCCACGCGGATCATGTCGGCCGCGCGCAGCAGGTCTTCGCGCGGACGCACGCCGGCTCTGGCGTTGGCGTCATACACCAGGCCATTGATATAGCCCTGCTGCTTGATCACCGCCTCGCCCGCGTCGCCGGCGCCGCCGCCGCGCGCTGCGTCGCGGGCGCGGTCGCTGAAGGTGCCGATGCCGCTGCCGCCCAGCGACAGCTGCGAGGCCTGCACGAAGCGCGCCCCATCCTGCACCTCGCCGAAATTCCAGCCTTCGCCGATCAGCTGCACGTGGCGCCCGGCCGCCTCGTTCACCGCCTGCTGCAGGCGCTCCATCGCCGCGCGCGGCTGGTGGCCCATCAGGTCGAAGCGGAAGGAATCCATGCGGTAGTGCCTGGCCCACAAGACGGTGGAATCGATCATCAGCTTGGCCATCATCGCGTTCTCGGTCGCGGTGTTGTCGCAGCAGGTCGACTGGGTCACGGCCCCGGCCGCGTCGAGCCGGTGGTAGTAGCCGGGCACGATGCGGTCGAGGACCGACTTCTCTTTCTGCCCGCTGGCGAAGGTGTGGTTGTAGACCACGTCCATGCCCACGCGCAGGCCGGCGCGGTGCAGGTTCATCACCATCTCGCGCAGTTCGACGATGCGGCGTGCGCCGTCTGCCGCGTCGCTGGCGTAGCTGCCCTCGGGCGCGTTGTAGTGGAAGGGGTCGTAGCCCCAGTTGTAGCAGTCGGCATGGGCGGTCTTTTCGACCAGCGCCTGCTGCGCCTCGCCGTCGGTGGCGCCGCGCGGCCGCGGCACCGCGCAGCCCTGCTCGGGCACGCTGGCGATGTCGTAGACGGGCAGCAGGTGGATGTCGGTCAGGCCGGCCCTGGCCAGCATCTTCAGGTGGCGCATGCCGTGCGAACCGGCTTGGCCGAAGGCGCTGTACTTGCCGCGTTTTTCCAGGGGCACGCTCGGATCGTCGCGCGAGAAGTCGCGCACGTGCAGTTCGTAGACAACCATGTCGGCCTGCGCCTTGACGGTATCGGGCGCGCGGTGCGCGTCCCAGCCCTTCGGCTTCAAGGCGGCGGCGTCGAGGTCGGCGATGTAGCTGCGCTTCGAGTCGGTGGTCAGGCTGACCGAATACGGGTCGGTGACGAAATTGCGCACCAGGCCGGCGCCGTCGGCGACCACGTCGACGGCGTACCGGTAATACCGCCCGGCGAGGTCCTGCGGCACCCGCGCGCTCCAGGCGCCGGTGCGGGTGTCGAAGGCGAGCGGGTGGACGGCGCTCGCCTTCGTCGTACCGCTGTCGTAGACGCAGACGGCGGCCTGCTGCGCGGTCGGCGCCCACAGTTTGAAGGCGGTCGCGCCGGCGCGCGGGGTGGCGCCGAGGTCCGGGATGTCCTGCGCGGCGGCGTACAGGTCGTCGAGGGCGCCGGCGCCTTGCAGGCGCGTGGCGGCCAGCACGGTGCCGGCGGCGTCCTCGCGCACCAGCACCAGCTGCTCGCGGTGCAGCCGGGCGAGGCGCGCGAGGTCGGCCTCGTCCACGGCCAGCACCGGGCCGGCGCCGACGTACTTGAAACGCTGCGCGGCGTGGGCCGGGATGTCGCCGGCATGCAGCCCCAGGTCGAGCCAGCCGGCCGCGCCTTGCACCTTCGCACCGGCCGTGGCGACGATCGCGCCGCCAGGAGAATGGTAGAGGCGGAAGCGGCCGTCGGCGGCCATGCCCGGCCACTTGGCGAGGCGGCGGTCGAGCCAGACCGCGCGTGCTTCCAGCGTGCTCGGCGCGGCCTGCATGACCGTGGCGAAGGAAGGGGTGTCGCAGTCTTGCAGGGCAATGGCGGCATGGGCCGGACCGGCGAGGACGGCCGCGGCGGCGAGCGCGAGCGGGAACATGGAGTGGCGCATGACAGTGACCCGAATAAGTGAAGTGGACGTGGTAGTTCAGCTACGGCAGCAATGGGATGCAGAGCAATCGCAGTGGGAGTCGGCGCCGTTGCCGATGTAATTCTACTAGCTGCCACTGCTTCTGGCCATGCCGCCGGCGGGTGGCGCGGGGCCGGCGGGGGCCGGCCTTCGGGCCCGGAGCGCGTCCGGGCCGCTCGCAGCAGCCGGGCATGAAAAAGCCCGCGCGGCGGCGGGCTTCTTTCACGCGGTCGGGCCGTGCGGCATCACGCCTTGGCCGCCACCGGCGCCTTCGCGCTGTCCGTGCTGCGGTAATGGTCGACCATCTTGTAGCGCTTCGCATACAGCCCGAACGCGAGCGCCGCAAGGAGCGCGAAGGCGGCGAAGAAGTACATCTGGAAGGCGATCACGCCGATCCCGGATTCCCTGATCGTGCCGAGCACCGCGTCGTTCTTGACGGCCGCGTTCACGACCAGCACCCACAGGTTGCCGACCGTGACGGCGAGACTCCACAAGGCCATGATCGCACCCTTCATCGAGGCAGGCGCCTGGCTGTAGGCGAATTCGAGGCCGGTGGCCGAGACCAGCACCTCGCCCATCGTCAGCAGCGCATACGGCAGGATCTGCCAGGCCATCGAGGTCGGGGTGCCGGCGTCCATCGACACCTGGATGGTGCCGATCACGATCCAGGACAGGGCCGAGAAGGCGATACCGGCCGTCATGCGGCGCAGCGGCGTCGGCATGAAGCCCATCTTCTCGAGCATCGGGAATAGCACCAGGTTGTTGAACGGGATGAGGATCATCACCAGCAGCGGGTTCAGGGCCTGCATCTGCGCCGGCAGCAGCGTGAATTCGTTGCCGAAGACGGAGAAGGTCGTGATCATCGAGTTGGCCTGCACTACCCAGGTCGATGCCTTCTGGTCGAACAGCGACCAGAAGGGCGTGACCAGCGAGAACACGACCAGGATGCGCAGCACGGCGCGCACGCCGTCGACCGCTTCATCGGGATGCAGGCCGCGCGCGCGTTCCAGCTGCATCGAGGTACCGAGGCCGCCAAAGGCCAGCAGCAGCACCAGCGCGGTGCAGGCCGCGATCACGAAGCCCCATTGCGGCGACATCGCCAGCGCCACCACGGCGCCCGCCACGCCGGCCATGGCAACGACGAGGCCCGGACGGCCTTGTCCCGGCGCGTGCGCCAGCAGCGCGCTTTTCGCGACGCGGGTAAACGAATGCGGCGTGGCGCCGGCCGGCGGCACGTGCACGTATTTTTTACGGCCGCTCCAGAACACGATCGTTGCGATGAACATCATGACGCCGGGGATCCCGAAGGCGACGGCCGGGCCGTAGTTCTTCAGGAACAGCGGCATCAGGAGCGAGGCGAAGAAGGAGCCGAAGTTGATGATCCAGTAGAAGGCGTCGAAGACGATCTTGGCTTTGCCCTTGTTGGTCTGGTCGAACTGGTCGCCGACGAAACTCGACACCAGCGGCTTGATGCCGCCCGAACCGAGCGCGATCAGGCCCAGGCCAAGATAAAAGCCCTTGACGCTGTCCTCGAAGATCGCCAGGCAGGCGTGGCCCGCGCAGTACACGAGGCTGAGCCAGAAGACGGTATTGTATTTGCCGAAGAAGCGGTCGGCCAGCCAGCCGCCGAGCAGCGGGAAGAAGTAGACGCCGATGACGAAGGTGTGGAACACGTGCTTGGCTTCGCCCGTGCGCTCGGACTCCGGCAGGAACAGCAGCAGGGTCGAGATCAGGAAGGGCGTGAGGATGTTGCGCATGCCATAGAAGCTGAAACGTTCGCAGCCTTCGTTGGCGATGATGTAGGGGATCTGGCGGGGCATGCGGCCGCTGGCGGCGGTCGGCGTCGGCTGGCTCATGGCGCATCCTGAAATAAATAAACACGCGATCCTATGATGCCGCCCGGGTCTTGGCAAGCCTCAGCTGTGACGCGCTGCAGCACATTCGTAGTTTTGCTACTTCGGTGATAATCAATGCAAATTTTATTTGCATATAAGCCCTTGAATGCAAAGGAAATATGCATGGTTAGCGCTTGGATTGGCGGATTGTAAAATCGAAAAAGCTGCTGTATATTGCGTAAAAATCACTAACCGGACTTTCGCCATGATCCAGACCGCCACGCCCGCCCCCCTGCACGAGAACGACTGGTGGCGCGAAGCCATCATCTATCAGGTTTACCCGCGCAGCTACCTCGACACGAATGGCGACGGCGTGGGCGACATCCCGGGCATCACCGCCAAGCTCGATTACATCGCCAGCCTGGGCGTGAACATCGTCTGGCTGTCGCCGTATTTCAAGTCGCCGATGAAGGACTTCGGCTACGACATTTCCGACTATTGCGACGTCGATCCGCTGTTCGGCACCCTGGCCGACTTCGACGCGATGGTCGCCAAGGCGCACAGCCTGGGCCTGAAGATCATGATCGACCAGGTCATGTCGCACACGGCCGAAGCGCATCCGTGGTTCGCCGAGAGCCGCAAGAGCCGCGACAATCCGAAGGCGGACTGGTATGTCTGGGCCGATCCGCTCCCCGACGGAAATCCGCCGAACAACTGGCTGTCCGTCTTCGGCGGCTCGTCCTGGCAATGGGACAGCCGCCGCAAGCAGTACTACCTGCATAACTTCCTGGCCAGCCAGCCGGACATGAACTTCCATAACCCGGAGGTGCAGCAGGCCCACCTGGACGCGCTGCGCTTCTGGCTCGAACGCGGCGTCGACGGCGTGCGCATGGATGCCTGCAACTTCCACTTCCACGACCGCTCCCTGAAGAGCAATCCGGCCGCGACCAAGCGCGACGTCGCCACCGTCACGGACGTGAACCCGTACGGCATGCAGGCCCACGTCCACGACAAGACGCAGCCGGAAAACATCGCCTTCCTGGTGCGCCTGCGCGCGCTCCTGGACGAATACGGCGCGATCTCGATCGGCGAAGTCGGCGCCGACGACGCGCTGGCCGTGATGGCCGAATATACCGCCGGCGGCGACAAGCTGCACATGGCCTACAGCTTCAATTTGCTGACCCCGCAGTTCTCGGCCGCCCACATCCGCACCCAGGTCGAGGAGTTCGAGGCGCGCGTCAAGGGCGGCTGGGCGTCCTGGTCGGTCGGTAACCACGACGCCATCCGCGTGATGACGCGCTGGGGCGGAGAAAGTGCCCCGAGCGGTTTCGCCGCGATGATCCTGGCGATGCAGCTGTCCCTGAAAGGCACGCCCTGCCTGTACCAGGGCGACGAGCTGGCGCTGATCGAGGCGGACGTGCCCTTCGAACTGCTGCAAGACCCGTACGGCATCACCTTCTGGCCCGAGTTCAAGGGCCGCGACGGCTGCCGCACGCCGATGCCGTGGACCAATGCGGCGCCGAACGCCGGCTTCACGGAAGGCAAGCCCTGGCTGCCGGTCGCCGTGCCGCACCTGGCCGCCTCCGTGTCGCAGCAGGAGCTCGACCCGGCCTCGGCACTGAACGCCGCGCGCCGCATCATCCACTGGCGCCAGGGCCTGCCGCAGCTCACGCGCGGCGACATCTCCTTCTTCGACGCGCCGGAACCGGTGCTGGCGCTGCGCCGCACGCTCGACGGTGAAGCGACCGTGCTGGCCGCCTTCAACCTGTCGAACGCGCCGGTCACGATCGACTGGCCGGAGACGGCGCAAGCCCGGGACCTGGCCGGCCACGGCCTGCCGGGCGAGGCTGCGAACGGGCGCGTCACGCTGCCGGCCTACGGCGCCTGGTTCGGCACCGTCGCCTGATGGGTAACGCGCCCGAGCTGGAAAAAATCGGCCGCACCGCGTTCGCCGACGGTCCGCGCCTGCTGGCCGACATCGGCGCGACGCATGCCCGCTTCGCATTGCAGACGGCGCCCGGCGTGTTCCGCCACATCGCCGTCCTGAAGTGCGAGGACTTCGAGGGCGTGGTGCCGCTGCTGCGCTTCTACCTCGCGCAGCACCCCGACCTGAACCTGCAGCATGCCGCCTTTGCGGTGGCCAATCCGGTCAACGGCGACCAGGTGCGCATGACCAACCGCGCCTGGGCCTTCTCGACCGAGGCGGTGCGGCGCGAGCTGGGCCTGTCGACGCTGCTGGTGGTGAACGACTTCACGGCGCTGGCGATGGCGATCCCGGTGCTCACCCCGGACGACCTGATGCAGGTCGGCGGCGGCAAGGCGGCGGCCAATGCCGTCATCGGCGTGCTGGGGCCGGGGACGGGACTGGGCGTGTCGGGCGTGATTCCGACCGCCGACGGTTTCGTCACGCTGGGAAGCGAGGGCGGGCACGTGAACTTCGCGCCCGGCGACGAGCGCGAGTTCGCGATCCTGCAGCACGCCTGGCGCGCCTGGCGGCACGTGTCGAACGAGCGCCTGATTTCGGGGCCCGGCATGGAACTGATCCACGAAGCGCTGGCGCTACGCAATGGCGTGGCCGCGCCGCCACGGTCGGCGGCCGAGATCCTGGCCTGCGCGCTCGACCAGGACGACGCCTTGTGCGGCGAGGTGCTGGAGGTCTTCTGCGGCATGCTGGGCGGCGCCGCCGCCAACCTGGCCGTGACGCTGGGCGCCTTCGGCGGCATCTTCATCGGCGGCGGCATCGTGCCGCGCATGGGCGAGTGGTTCGCGCGTTCCCCTTTTCGTGCGCGCTTCGAGGCCAAGGGGCGCTTCTCGCACTACCTGGCCGATATCCCGACCTACGTCATCACGACGCCCAATCCCGCCTTCCACGGCGTGGCGAGCATTCTCTCCGAACACCTGCGCGGGCGCAGCGGGGCCAACACGCTGATGGACCGCATCAAGCAGCTGCGCCACGAACTCACGCCGGCCGAGCAGCGCGTCGCCACCCTCGTGCTCGAGCAGCCGCGTCTGGTGCTGAACGAACCGATCGCCGACATCGCGCGCGGGGCGGAAGTATCGCAGCCGACCGTGATCCGCTTCTGCCGTTCGCTGGGTTTCCTGGGACTGGCCGATTTCAAGCTGAAGTTCGCCAGCAGCCTGACCGGCGCGATTCCGGTGCGCCACAGCCAGGTGAGGAACAGCGACAGCACCCACGACCTGTCGGCCAAGGTGATCGACAACACCGTCTCGGCCATCCTGAAATTCCGCGACGGGCTCGACGTGCACACGCTCGACCGCGCGATCGACCTGGTGAGCCGCGCGCGCCGCGTCGAGTTCTACGCGATGGGCAACGCCCGCGTGGTGGCGCTCGACGGCCAGCACAAGTTCTTCCGCTTCCGCATTCCGACCGC
Source organism: Massilia jejuensis (assembly GCF_042656795.1). Lineage (NCBI taxonomy): Bacteria > Pseudomonadati > Pseudomonadota > Betaproteobacteria > Burkholderiales > Oxalobacteraceae > Massilia > Massilia jejuensis. Next base: position 11,137 of record NZ_JBHSMS010000035.1, read on the forward strand.
CCTGTATGGCGACTCGCACCTGTTCATGCTGGCGGCCGACCTGCTCGGGCCGGGCGACGTGGTGATCGCGATCTCGAATTCGGGGCGCCTGCCGGAGCTGCTGCAGGCAGTCGACATCGCCCGCTCGCGCGGGGCGGACGTGATCGTCATCGGCAACGGCCAGTCGCCGCTGGCGCGCAAGGCCAGCGTGTGCCTGGCGGTCGACCATGCCGAGGACAGCACCGTGTTCCTGTCGATGATTTCACGGATCTTGCAGCTGCTGCTCATCGACGTCATGGTGGTGGGGCTGTCGGTCGAGGCGCACAATGGGCGCGCGGGGACGCAATCCGAGGTCGAACAGCGCAGGCTGCTGATCTCGCATGTGGACAGTTGAAAACAAGCCGCCCCCGGCGTTTCAATCGGCCGCCTTCAAGTGCACGCGCCGGATCGTGCGCCGCCAGTCGTCGAGCGACAGCACGGTATCGTTCGCCGTGTCTTCGACCAGGATCTGGTCCCCGCTGCGCGCCACGAGAAAACTCTCGCGCCGCTGGATCTTGTCGGCGCGGTTCTCGACGAAACTGAGCTGCCAGTATTAACGGCCGTTGATCACGCGCGGCGCCGGATCGTCTTCGACGATGGCGCCGCGCGCCTTGCCGCGCGAGCGCTTCTCGATCTCTTGCGACCAGCTCTTCACTTCCGGCAGCGCCAGCAGCGCGGCCATCGCCTGCGCGCGCGTGACCGCCGGATCGACCTTGGGCTGCACGATCGGCTCGGCCGGCCGCGGCGGCGCGGCGGGAGGCTGCCGGTCCTTGCAGCCGGCCAGCAGGGCCGCCAGCAGGAACAGGGTCGGGGAGGCGCCGCGTGACATCATGATCAAACCTCGTAGGAAGGTGGAGCCAGAAACCTGGGCCCATACTAGCCGATGCGTGCGATGTAAAAAAGCCCGCAAGGCGCAAACCTTGCAGGCTTTTTCGTGTGCAGTACAGCGCCGGCGAACCGGCGCTGCGGCAATTACATCATGCCGTCCATGCCGCCCATGCCGCCCATGCCGCCCATGCCACCCATGCCGCCGGCTGGCTTGTCTTCCGCCAGTTCCGAGACCATGCAGTCGGTGGTCAGCATCAGGCCGGCGATCGACGCTGCGTTCTGCAGGGCCGAGCGGGTGACCTTGGCCGGGTCCAGCACGCCCATTTCGACCATGTCGCCGTAGGTGCCGTTGGCGGCGTTGTAGCCGTAGTTGCCGCTGCCGGCCAGGACCGCCGCGACGACGACCGACGGCTCTTCGCCGGCGTTCTGGACGATCATGCGCAGCGGCTCTTCCATTGCGCGCAGGACGATCTTGATGCCGGCTTCCTGGTCGGGATTGTCACCCTTGATGTCGATCGAAGCGCGGGCGCGCAGCAGGGCGACGCCGCCGCCTGGCACGATGCCTTCTTCAACCGCGGCGCGGGTGGCGTGCAGCGCGTCTTCGACGCGTGCCTTCTTTTCCTTCATCTCGACTTCGGTGGCGGCGCCGACCTTGATCACGGCAACGCCGCCGGCCAGCTTGGCCACGCGCTCTTGCAGCTTTTCGCGGTCGTAGTCCGAGGTCGCTTCCTCGATCTGGACGCGCACCATCTTGACGCGCGCTTCGATGTTTTCGGCAGCGCCGGCACCGTCGATGATGATGGTGTTTTCCTTGCCGACTTCGATGCGCTTGGCCTGGCCGAGTTCGGCCAGCGTGACTTTTTCCAGGGTCAGGCCGACTTCTTCAGCGATGACCTGGCCGCCGGTCAGGACGGCGATGTCTTCCAGCATGGCCTTGCGGCGGTCGCCGAAGCCTGGCGCCTTGACGGCGACGGTCTTGAGGATGCCGCGGATGTTGTTGACGACCAGGGTCGCCAGCGCTTCGCCTTCGATGTCTTCGGCGATGATCACCAGCGGACGGCCGGCTTTCGCGACTTGTTCCAGTACCGGCAGCAGATCGCGGATGTTCGAGATCTTCTTGTCGCACAGCAGCACGAACGGGCTGTCGTGAATCGCGACTTGCTTGTCCGGATTGTTGATGAAGTACGGCGACAGGTAGCCGCGGTCGAACTGCATGCCTTCGACGATGTCGAGTTCGTCATTGAGCGACTTGCCGTCTTCGACGGTGATGACGCCTTCCTTGCCGACTTTTTCCATCGCCTCGGCGATGCGTTCGCCGATCGAGTAGTCCGAGTTGGCCGAAATGGCGCCGACCTGGGCGATTTCCTTGGTGGTGGTGCATGGACGGGCGATCTTCGCCAGTTCGTCGACGGTGGCGGCGACTGCCTTGTCGATGCCGCGCTTGAGGTCCATCGGGTTCATGCCGGCGGCAACGAACTTCATGCCTTCACGCACGATGGCCTGAGCCAGCACGGTCGCGGTGGTGGTGCCGTCGCCGGCGTTGTCGCTGGTCTTCGAGGCCACTTCCTTGACCATCTGCGCGCCCATGTTCATGAGCTTGTCCTTGAGTTCGATCTCTTTCGCGACCGACACGCCGTCCTTGGTGACGGTAGGCGAACCGAAGGCGCGGTCGAGCACGACGTTGCGGCCCTTCGGACCCAGGGTGACTTTCACCGCGTTGGCGAGGATGTTGACGCCTTCAACCATCTTGGCGCGCGCTGCGTCGCCGAAAATTACTTCTTTAGCTGCCATGTTTATTTCTCCGATTTATTCGAAATGTTCTAGCGCATGTGGAAAATTCTTCCATGGCGGCGTTGCATCGTCCCGCCGTACTGGCGGACTGTGTTCGACGCTGCGCCTTGCCCTGGCCTTTTTTTCACACGCTATGGGGAGGATTACTTGACCAGCACGGCCATGATGTCTTCTTCGCGCATCACCAGCAATTCCTGGCCGTCGACCTTGACGGTCTGGCCCGAATACTTGCCGAACAGGACGCGGTCACCGACCTGGACTTCCAGGGCGCGCAGCTGGCCGTTGTCCTGGACCTTGCCGTTGCCGACAGCCAGGATCTCGCCCTGGTCCGGCTTTTCAGCGGCTGCATCAGGGATAATCAGGCCGGAGGCGGTTTTGGTTTCCTGGTCGAGACGCTTCACGATGACGCGATCGTGCAGTGGGCGAAGGTTCATGCAGAACTCCTTATTCAGTGGTGTGGACTAGCTGTTGTTTGCTACGCTTGCCGCCGTGCTTGCGCATGGCGGCTTGAAAGGGTTGTTAGCACTCTCAACTAACGAGTGCTAATTATAGGGACGACATCGGGGTATTTCAAGCGGCCATGTTGCAAAATAAATTGCGTGACCTTGTTTTCGGTCAAGCGCCGAGACGGTCCGACCGCTTGCAAGGGCTTCTCCAGCCAGGCACGCAGCCGGCTGACGGGCCTGTTGAACCGGAAGCAGGGGCATGCCGCACGACCGCCGGCAAGGGCAGCGCCACAGGCGTGGGCACCCGGAGGCCATGCGCGTTACCATCCCCGTTTCGGGCAGCGCCGGCCAGGCTGGACGATAGGCGGGCCCGGTATCCGGCGCGCTATCTTGTTGACTGTCAAACCTTATCAGACCTATAGTTACGAATGATTTCCGAATTCCAAGACCTATCCGACAAAATCGAGCGGCTCGCCGAGCTGGTCGTGTCGCTGCGCGCCGAGAATGCGCAACTGCGCCAGACGAACCTGGTGCTCAATGAAGTGAACATGGCGCTCGTCGAGCGTATTGTCGAGGTCCAGCACAAGGTCGAAGCCGTCATCGAGCAGTTGCCCGCGCCCGAAGCCGACGCAGACCATGATGCCGAGGCCGACGCCGACGCCGAACCCATCGAACCCGAGGCTGCCCGATGATTTATCTGGACGTAACGATCATGGGCCAGCCTTACCGCCTGGCCTGCAAGGAAGGCGAGCAGGCCACGCTGCGCGACGCGGTGCGCTACCTCGATGGCAAGATGACCGTGCTGCGCGACTCCGGCAAGGTCAAGGGCAACGACCGCATCGCCGTCATGGCCGCGCTCAGCGTGGCTGCCGAATTCCTCTCGGTGAAGTCGCCGCAAGGGCCGCTGTCGGACATGTCCATGCTCGAAGTCAAGCAAAAACTCGAGGTGATGCACAGCGTCCTGGACAAGGCCCTGGCGCCGCAAGAAAATTTATCCTGAGGGGCAAATTCGTTTGACATGCAAGTTCAAGGGAGTAAACTGCGTAGCACCCTGCGGTGTTCGAGATTGCCATATATTCCTTGAACCATTTACATGCATAGGTTGCGGGATAGTGTTTGATGGGCGTGAGCGTCGCTAGTTCGACGAACCCGAAATTGAACTGACTGTGACCACCTTGAGCCATCAGGTTCGGGATGCCGGCAAAAAACGGCACAGGCGGGGCTTAATTCCAGAAAGCGGTTGCGGGCATATGCACGCAGCCGTTTTTTTACGTCTTTTCTTTGATCGCCCATTTCAAGGAGATGCGGTACATGCGGTATTGGTTGATGAAATCCGAACCCGATGAAGTCAGTTTCGACGACGTTCTCGCCGCTTCCGGCCAGACTGTCGCCTGGTTCGGCGTGCGTAATTACCAGGCGCGCAATTTCATGCGCGATGCCATGCAAATCGGCGACGGCATCCTGTTTTATCACTCCAGTTGCGCCGTTCCCGGCGTCGCCGGGATCGCGGAAGTGGCCAGCGGCGCTTATCCCGACGCCACCCAATTCGACAGCGCCGGCAAATACTTCGATCCGAAAGCCACGCGCGCGCAACCGCGCTGGATTTCGGTCGACGTCCGTGCAAAGGAAAAGGGACGCTATTTGCCGCTGGCCGAAATGCGCACCATCGCCGCATTGGAAGACATGGTCTTGCTGCAGAAAGGCAGCCGCCTTTCCATTTCTCCGGTGACGGCGGGGCAGTGGAAGACGATCCTCGAGCGCATCCGCCGCGGCGATTGAGCGCCCGGCGCGGCGCCCGCCATGGAACGCGGCTTCGACATTCGGCGGTCCATGGTCTAGTATGCCTGTCTCATCCGTTTGATAAGCAAGGCGTACCGATGGCTCACCCGTTCCTGTATTTTCCCGCATGCCAGGCCTGCCAGGCCCGCGGCGGCGCCGGCCGCGCGCCGCATGCCCACCCGGACATGGGGGCCGCATGGACCCGCTGCTGATCCTGATGCTGCTGGCAATGGGCGCCTTCGGCGGCTTCGCGGCCGGCCTGCTCGGCATCGGCGGCGGCATGATCCTGGTCCCCTTCATTACCATGGTGCTTACCGCGCGCGGCGTACCCGAGACGCTGGTGGTGCACATGGCGATCGCCACGTCGCTTGCCACCATCATGTTTACCTCGCTGTCCTCGGTGCGCGCGCACCACCGGCATGGCGCGGTGCTCTGGCGCGTCGTGCAATTGCTGGCGCCGGGCATCGTGGCCGGCTCGATGATCGGGCCGTGGATCGGCAAGCAGATGGATGCGTCGACCCTGGCCTGGTTCTTCGGCGCCTTCGTCGCCTTCTCGGCCACGCAAATGCTGGTCAACAAGAAGCCGGCCGCGGCGCGCGACTTGCCCGGCACGGGCGGCATGTTCGCCGCGGGCGGCCTGATCGGCACCCTGGCGGGCCTGGTGGGGGCGGGCGGCGGTTTCGTCTCGGTGCCCTTCATGACCTGGTGCGGCGTGCGCATCCACCACGCGGTCGCCACCAGCGCCGCGCTCGGCTTTCCGATCGCGCTGGCCGGGACGGTGGCGAACGTGTTCTATGGCTGGGGCGAGCCGGGCTTGCCGGACTATTCGCTCGGCTTCGTCTACATGCCGGCCCTGCTGATCATCGTCGCCGCCAGCGTGGCGACGGCGCCGCTGGGGGCGCGCACCGCGCACAAGATGCCGGTGCGGCGCTTGCAGAAGGTGTTCGCGGTGATTCTCTATGCGCTGGCCGCCTACATGTTCTGGAGGGCCGCCTGAGCACACCCGAACGCGGCCCGGCCCGGGGGGCGCGCCGCAGCCCGGTCACGCGGCAGGGGGGGCGCCGGCCACCCGGCGGCCATCGCGCGAATACGCCCAGCCCAGCATGGCCAGCGCGGCGACGATCATCGGCAGCGACAGCACCTGCCCCGAGGTGATCGGCAAGCCGGCCACCGTCGTCTCCCAGTCCGGCACGCGGAAGTATTCGGTGAAGAAGCGCGCGCAACCGTACAGCAGGGTGAACATCGCGCCCACCGCCAGGCGTGGACGCGCCTTGCGCGCGAACGGCCACAGGATCAGGAACACGAGGATGCCGTCGACCAGCATCTGGTACAGCGGCGACGGATGGCGCAGGCCTTCGATAAAGATCGGCGGCGTGTGCCAGCCGTCGGCAGGCCAGAGCATGGCCCACGGCAGGTCCGGGTCGGCGATGCGGCCCGGCAGTTCGTGGTTGATGAAGTTGCCCAGGCGCCCGGCGGCGTAGCCGAGCGGTACCATCGGCGCGATGAAGTCGTACACGTCGAGCACGTTGCGCCCGGCCTTGCGCGCCCACAGCGCCATCGCCACCAGCACGCCGATGAAGCCGCCGTGGAAGGACATGCCGCCCTGCCAGACCTTGAAGATCTCCAGGGGGTTGGCGAAGAAATGGGCCGGCTGGTAGAACAGCACTTCGCCCAGGCGCCCGCCGACGACCACCCCGAGCATGCCGTAGAACAGCATGTCGTCCAGGTCCTGGTTCTTCCAGCCCTGCGCGGCGATGTGCGGCTGCCTGATGCGCACGCGTCCCAGCAGCAGGAACAGGCCGAACGCGACCACATACATCAAGCCATACCAGTGGATGTCCACCGGACCGAGCGAGAAGGCGACCGGGTTCGGATTCGGGTGTACCAGCATTATGTTTTCCTCAGTAATTCCAAAAAGCCGCGCAGCACGGGCGAGGCATTGTCGCGGCGCCAGGCCAGCCCCAGTTCGACGGGGGGCGTGGGGCCGGCCAGGGCACGGTATTCTACGCCGGGGCGCCTCAGGTTCGACACGGATTGTGGCACAAGTGCCAAGCCCATGCCGGCCGAGACGAGGCTGACGATGGTCTGCATCTGGATCGCTTCCTGGCCGATCTCGGGAGACAGGCCCGCTTCGTGGAAGCAGCTGAGGATGGCGTCGTACAGGCTGGGCGCGCTCTTGCGCGGGAAAATGATCAGCGGCAGCCGGCGCAAGGTGTTCAGATCGACCGGCTTGCCTGCGTCGGGCAGCACGCCGGCCGGCGCGCACAGCACCAGCGGCTCTTCCAGCAGCTTGGCGTAGTCGAGATGGACTTGGGCTTTTTCCGACAGCGGCGGAATGACGAGGCCGCAATCGATGCGTTCGTGCAGCAAATCGTCGACCTGGACGTCGGTCGTCGCTTCCTGCAGCACCAGCTGGACGTTCGGATAGGCCGCGCTGTAATCGCGCAGCAAGGACGGCAGCACGCTGTAGTCGGCCGGCGTGACGAACGAGAGCGCCAGGCGGCCCGCTTCGCCGGCGGCGGCGCGCCGTACCAGCGCGCCCAGGCCGGCGGCGCCTTCCAGCAGGCGCCGCGCTTCCGGCAGCAGGGCGCTGCCGGCGCCCGTCAGTTCGACCTGTCTCCGGTTGCGCAGGAAGAGCGGCGCGCCCAGCGTTTCCTCGAGCGCGGCGATGGTCTGCGACAGCGGCGGCTGGGTCATGTGCAGGCGCGCGGCGGCGCGGCCGAAGTGGAGCTCTTCGGCGACGGCGACGAAATAGCGCAGCTGGCGCAATTCAAGATTCATCGATATGTGTTTCCATTGGTTATCGGGCGTCTGATATGTTTTACGAATCACAGGCACGCACATCTTATATTTGACGTCGCCTGGCGGGCAAGGCATTCTTTCGAGACTGTTTCCAAGGAGTCCATCATGGCCGACCAGCCGCGCTACAACCGCCGATCCCGCAACGTCACCGAAGGCGTCGCCCGCAGCCCGAACCGCTCGATGTATTACGCGATGGGCTATGAAAAAGAAGATTTCACCAAGCCGATGATCGGTATCGCCAACGGCCATTCCACGATCACGCCCTGTAACTCCGGCCTGCAAAAGCTGGCCGACATCGCGATCTCGACGGTCAAGGCGAGCGGCGGCAATCCGCAGGTGTTCGGCACCCCGACCATCTCCGACGGCATGTCGATGGGCACCGAAGGCATGAAGTTCTCGCTGATCTCGCGCGAGGTCATTGCCGATTGCATCGAAACCTGCGTCAACGGCCAGTGGATGGATGGCGTCGTCGTCATCGGCGGCTGCGACAAGAACATGCCGGGCGGGATGATCGCCCTGGCCCGCGCCAACGTGCCGGGCATCTATGTCTACGGCGGCACGATCAAGCCGGGCAACTGGAAGGGCAAGGACCTGACCATCGTCTCCGCTTTCGAAGCGGTGGGCGAATTCACGGCCGGGCGCATGAGCCAGGAAGATTTCGACGGCATCGAGCGCAATGCCTGCCCGTCGTCCGGTTCCTGCGGCGGCATGTACACGGCCAACACCATGTCGTCTTCCTTCGAGGCGCTCGGCATGTCGCTGATGTATTCGTCGACGATGGCCAATCCGGACGACGAAAAGGTCGGTTCCTGCGCCGAATCGGCGCGCGTGCTGGTCGAAGCGGTCAAGCGCGATCTCAAGCCGCGCGACATCATCACCCGCAAGGCGATCGAAAACGCGGTCGCCCTGATCATGGCCACCGGCGGCTCGACCAACGCCGTGCTGCATTACCTCGCCATCGCCCACGCGGCCGAAGTCGAGTGGACGCTGGACGACTTCGAGCGCATTCGCCTGAAGGTGCCGGTGATCTGCAACCTGAAGCCTTCCGGCCAGTATGTCGCGACCGACCTGCACAAGGCCGGCGGCGTGCCGCAAGTGATGAAGCTGCTGCTCGACGCCGGCCTGATGCATGGCGACTGCATCACCATCACCGGGCGCACGCTGGCCGAAGAACTGGCCGAGGTGCCGAGCGCGCCGCCGGCCGGGCAGGACGTGATCCGGCCGCTGGACCAGGCTTTGTATGCGCAGGGCCACCTGGCGGTCCTGAAGGGCAACCTCTCGCCCGAAGGCTGCGTCGCCAAGATCACGGGCTTGAAGAACCCGGCCATCACGGGTCCGGCGCGCGTGTTCGACGACGAGTATTCGGCGATGGACGCGATCATGGCCAAGCGGATCAACCCCGGCGACGTGCTGGTGCTGCGTTACCTGGGCCCGAAGGGCGGACCGGGCATGCCGGAAATGCTGGCGCCGACCGGCGCGCTGATCGGCCAGGGCCTGGGCGAGTCGGTCGGCTTGATCACCGACGGGCGCTTCTCGGGCGGCACCTGGGGCATGGTGGTCGGGCACGTGTCGCCGGAAGCCTTCGAAGGCGGCACCATCGCGCTGGTCAACGAGGGCGATTCGGTGACGATCGATGCGAACGCGCTCTTGATCCAGCTGAACGTGCCGGATGAGGAAATCGCGCGCCGCCGCGCGGCCTGGACGCGTCCGAAGCCGCGCTATACGCGTGGGGTGCTGGCGAAGTTCGCGGCCTTGACCTCGAGTGCGAGCAAGGGCGCCGTGACGGGCTGAACGGTTTTCCGGCCCGGCCGATGCGTCGGTGGAGCTCCTGGCTCGCCGGCCGCGCCTGGCCGGCCGCACCTATTTGCGCTTCTCGAACGAACCTTTTACCCGCGCCTGGCGCCGCTTTGCGTCCTCGTCATGCGCCTTTTTCTTGTCCCAGCCGAGCAACTTTTCCACATACTCGAACCAGACGAAGGCAAACACCATCAGCCCGACGATCCACCACCAGGACAGGGCGGCAAACTTCCAGACTTCGAAAAAGCGCAGCACCAGCAGCGCGGCAATCAACAGGATCAGGGGCATGGGGGTCTCCAGAATGGAGGCCATCTTACAAAGATTTTAGTGCTCTGTGGCAAAATATGGCGTCAGCGTGGAAACCATGCAACCTCAAAACGTAAGCGAGGTTACAGAGTGTGACCTTGAGCATTCACTGTACGGAAACGAGGTAGAATGAACGCATTACTTTTGGAGAGTCAGATGAAACGGTCTTTGATCTTGTGCGGTGTGTTGTCGGCCCTGGCATCCTCGAGCGCGTTCGCGCAGGCCGACCTGGCGAAAGCCAAGAATTGCATGGCTTGCCATGCGGTGAGTACCAAGCTGGTCGGTCCTGCGTACAAGGACGTGGCGGCGAAGTACGCCGGTCAAAAGGGCGCGGAAGACAAGCTGGTCGCGAAAATCCTCAAGGGCGGCTCGGGCGCCTGGGGGCCGGTGCCGATGCCGGCCAACCCGCAGGTGAGCGAAGAGGAAGCGCGCAGCCTTGCCAAGTGGGTGCTGGCGACCAAGTAGCCGCCGCTCGGCAGCCTGCCTTGGCCGCAGGCCCATGAATGAAGCGCGCCGGCCTCAGCCAGGCGCGCTTTTTTTTGCCGCTCCGTTTCCAGGGAACGCAGGGAACGGCGCCGCGCCACTGCCGGGCGCGCGGCCCGGCCGGCGCGATCAGCGGATCACGTCGATCTTGCTGCGCTTGCCGCCCTTGAAAGTGTACAGGGTCAGTGCGCCGTTGTTGATGTCGCCCGAGGCGTCGAAGGCGATCTGACCGGTCACGCCGCGGTAATTGATCTTCTTGAGTTCAGGCAGGTATTTTGCCGGCTCGGCCGACTTGGCCGCCTGCATCGCCGCCGCCATCACCATCACCGCGTCGTAGACATAGGGCGAATACAGCTGCACCTCGGTGCCGGTCTTTTGCTTGAAGCGGGCGCGGAAGTCGGCGAGCGCCTTTTCCTGCTCGGCGCCGGTCACGCCGCCCGCTTCGGCGCAGATGACCTTGCCTTCGCCGACCGCATCGCCCGCCAGGCGGCCGAGCGCCTCGGTGCAGATGCCGTCGCCGCCCATGAAGCGCGCCTCGATGCCGAGCGCCTTCATTTGCTTGAGCATCGGGCCGCCCACCGAATCCATGCCGCCGAAGAAGACCAGGTCCGGCTTCTTGGCGCGGATCGAGGTCAGGATCGCCGTGTAGTCGGTGGCGGTGGCGCTGGTGAATTCCTTGCCGACGATTTTCACGCCGGGCCCCTTGGCACCCTTCGCGAATTCGGTGGCCACGCCCTGGCCGTAGGTGGTGCGGTCGTCGATGATGGCGATGTTCTTGGCCTTGAGCGTGTCCACCGCATACTTGCCGAGCGTGCCGCCGAGCTTGGCGTCATTCGCGACGACGCGAAACGCCCCCGGGAAGCGCTGCTTGGTGTACTGGGTGGCGGTGGTGGCCGGCGAGATTTGCGGGATGCCCGCGTCGTTGTAGATCTTCGAGGCCGGCACGCTGGTGCCCGAATTGAGGTGGCCGATGACGCCCTTGACCTTGGCGTCGACCAGTTTTTGCGCCACGGCCGTGCCTTGCTTCGGATCGGAACCGTCGTCCTCGGCCACCAGCTGCAGCGTGACCTTCTTGCCGTCGATGGTGAAGCCTTTCGCGTTGAGCTCGTCGATCGCCATGCGGGCGCCGTTTTCGTTGTCCTTGCCAAGGTGCGAGTTCGGGCCGGAGACCGGGCCGACGTGGCCGATCTTGACGACCTGCTGGGCGCTGGCGCCGCCGGCAACGAGCATCGCGAGGGCAAGGGGAATGAGCTTGATGGTCATACGTTCTCCAGGTAGTGGGATGACGAGCGCTCCGATTCTCGGCCGGCTAGCGCCTCATGCAATTTATGCAGAGCAAAGGTACAACAATTCAGAAGGTTCGCAAAGCGGTATTGCGCGGGGCCGTCACGGCAGGCGCGTGCACGGAGGGCGTGCACGATGCGGGGGGCAGGGAAGGGGATGGGCACCCGATCCGGGTAGCATGTCAGGTGGATGGTTCATGCCCACCAGGCAGTGTCGTCGAAGGCTGTGCGCAGCCGCCCGGCACGGCATGGGTAACGTCGGCCGCTGCAAGACCGGTGCGTCGACAGCGCGCGGGCGCCGGACCTACGGTTTTTGACCGAATTCGATGGCGGCCACCTGCTGGGCGACGATCTGTTCCACGGCCTGGCGCAGGCCGATGTGGATCTGGTCGCCGGCCGAGGCCAGCGCATTGCGCACGACGGCATCGAGCTGGGGTTGCAGCTGGGCGACGACGCGCTCGGCGATGCGGCGTTCGAGCGCGTTCCAGTCCGGTTCGGCAGGGGCGGCCTGGGCCGGCGCGTCATCCGGTGTTTCGGCCGGCGCCAGCGCCTCGCCCGGCGCCAGCGCGACCGGCGAGTCCGCCTGGGGCGGCGGCGCCGGCTCCAGCACGACTTCCGTCAATACGGGGATGCTGCTATCGAAGACTGGATTCTGGCTCATGATTGTCCTGCGACGAAGTGGGTCAGCGGATAGGATTGCTTCTTGTAGGCGACGTAGCGCTGGCGCCCGGCAGCGGCGTCCGCCTCGTCCGTCGAGATGATCTCGAACACGCGCGCGAACTGGGCAAAGGTGCTCGGCGTGCGGCGCGTGAGGTTGACCAGCATCTCGTGGTGCGGCAGCCCGGCTTCTTCGCTGGCGGTGATGATGATCGGCGTTTGCGGCGCCAGTGGATCGTCGGCCATCACGTGCGGCAGGAAGTCGATGTTCGAGAGCGTCCAGAGCGCCTCGTCCAGGGCCGCGGCCTGCGCGGCGTCCTCGGCCAGCAGGACGAGCTTGGCCTTCGACGCGTAGGCCTTGCGTGCCAGGCGGCAGGCATAGGCGAGCTTGTCGGGGATATTGGTATGGAAGTCGATCCGGGTCATGGATCAGATTGTAAACCGGTCCGATGGCGGGCGCTTGGTTTGCATCGCTGCGCCCGGGCGAACTTTCCGCCAGGGCGCAGGTCATCCACATTACTTAAATTACGCGTTCATCCCGTTATGACGCAGCAAGGCGTCGATCGACGGCTCCCGCCCGCGGAAGGCCTTGAACGATTCCAGCGCCGGACGCGAGCCGCCCACGGCCAGGATCTCGCGCTGGAAGCGCCTTCCGGTCTCGGCCGACAGTTCGCCGCCGCCGGCCTCGATCGCTTCCTCGAAGGCCGCGTACGCGTCCGCCGACAGCACCTCGGCCCATTTGTAGCTGTAGTAGCCGGCCGCGTAGCCGCCGGCAAAGATGTGGCCGAAGGAATGCTGGAAGCGGTTGAAGGACGGCGGAATCATGACCGAGAACTTCGAACGCACTTCATCGATCAACTGCTGGACCGATTGCTGGCTGCCCGGATCGAAGTCGTAGTGCAGGTGCATGTCGATCAAGGAAAACTCGACCTGGCGCAGCGTCTGCAGGCCGGACTGGAAATTCTTCGCCGCCAGCATCTTGTCGTAGAGCGCGCGCGGCAGCGCTTCGCCCGTCTTCACGTGAGCGGTCATGCCTTGCAGGACGTCCCACTCCCAGCAGAAGTTTTCCATGAACTGGGACGGCAGCTCGACCGCATCCCATTCGACGCCGGAAATGCCCGAGACCGACAGTTCCTCGACTTCGGTCAGCATGTGGTGCAGGCCGTGGCCGAATTCGTGGAACAGGGTCGTCACTTCGTCGTGCGTGAACAGCGAGGGCTGCGTCTTGCCGTCGACCAGCGCCGGCGGCGTGAAGTTGCAGGTGAGGTAGGCCACCGGCGTCTGCACGATGCCGCCGGTCGTCATGCGGCGTCCGCGCGCATCGTCCATCCACGCGCCCTGGCCCTTGCCGGCGCGCGCGTACAGGTCGAAATAGAACTGGCCGATGAGCTGGCCGTCGCGCTCGATGCGGTAGAAGCGCACGTCCGGATGCCAGACCGGGGCCGTGTCCGGACGAATCCGGACCGAGAACAGCGATTCCACGACCTTGAACAGGCCGTCGATGACCTTCGGTTCCGGGAAGTATTCCTTTACTTCCTGGGCCGAGAAGGCGTAGCGCCGCTCGCGCAGTTTTTCCGAAGCGTAGGACACGTCCCAGGCCTGCAGGTCGTCGATGCCGAGTTCGTCCCTGGCAAAGGCGCGCAGCTCGGCCAGGTCCTTCTCGGCGAACGGGCGGGCACGGCGCGCCAGGTCTTCCAGGAAGCCGATCACGTGTTCCGGGCTCTCGGCCATCTTCGGCACCAGCGACACTTCGGCGAAGTTGCGGTAGTCGAGCAGCTTGGCTTCCTCGTCGCGCAGCTTCAGGAGCTGGGCGATGTTGGTCGTGTTGTCCCATTTCTCCAGTTCGCTGAAGACGGCGCCCATGTCCGACGCTTTCGTCGCGCTGGCGCGGTAGATCGTCTCGCGCAGCGCGCGGTTGTCGGCAAATTGCAGGACCGGGAAATAGGATGGGAAATGCAGCGTGAACTGGAAGCCGGTCTTGCCCGCGGCCTCGGCGGCGGCGCGCGCGGCGGCCTTGGCGTCGTCCGGAATGCCGGCGAGTTCGGCTTCGTCCTCGACCAGCAGCTTGTAGTCGTTGGTCGCGTCGAGCACGTTTTCCGAAAAGCGCGTCGATATGGCCGCGTGCTGCTCCTGGATGGCGGCGAAACGTTCCTTCTTCGCGGCCGGGAGTTCGGCGCCGCCGAGCCGGAAGTCGCGCAGGGCGTTCTCGACGATGCGCTTGCGCGCCGGGCTCAGGTTGACGTAGTCCGGGTTGGCGCGCATCGCCTTGTACTTGTCGAACAATACTTCGTTCTGGCCGAGGATGGTCCAGAACTCGGTCACCTTCGGCTGGTTCTCGTTGTAGGTGGCGCGCAATGCCGGGGTGTCGGCCACGTGGTTCAGGTGGTTGACGATGCCCCAGGCACGGCCGAGGCGTTCGGTCGCTTCTTCGAGCGGCACGACGAAATTGTCCCAGGTCACCGAGTTGGTCGGTGCCTCGAGCGCGGCGACGACCCGCGTCGCCTCTGCAATCAATTGCTCGATGGCCGGGGTGACATGTTCCGGCCGGATCAGGTCGAAGCGCGGCAGTCCTGAAAAGTCGAGGAGGGGATTGCTGGTGTCAATGCTCATCATATTCCTTCCTGAGTTCATGCGATGCCGCCGGCCGGGACCATCCCGGCCGGCGGGGCGAGCCGTTCCTGGTGCTTGCCGAGCGCGCGTTCCGCGGACTCGACGGTGTTCATCAACAGCATCGTGATCGTCATCGGACCGACGCCGCCCGGCACCGGGGTGATGTGCGAGGCGACCTCGCGCACGCCGGCGAAGTCGACGTCGCCGCACAGTTTGCCGGCGTCGTCGCGGTTCATGCCGACGTCGATCACGATCGCGCCGGGTTTGACCATGTCGGCGGTCAGCGTGTTGCGGCGGCCGACGGCGGCCACGACCACGTCGGCCTGGCGCGTATGGACGCCCAGATCCGGCGTCGCGCTATGGCATATGGTCACGGTGGCATTGGCTTGCAAGAGCAGCAGCGCCATCGGTTTGCCGACCGTGTTCGAGCGGCCGATCACGACCGCATGCTTGCCGCGCAGGTCGGTGCCGGTCGATTCGATCAGCTTCATGCAGCCGTAGGGCGTGCAGGGACGGAAACCTGGCAGGTTGGCGACCAGTTCCCCGGCCGACAGCACCGAATAGCCGTCCACGTCCTTGGCCGTCGCGATGGCCTCGATCACCTTGCTCGGGCTGATGTGGCGCGGCAAGGGCATCTGCACCAGGATGCCGTGGATGGCCGGGTCCTCGTTCAGGGCGGCGATGCGCGCGAGCAGCGCCGCCTCGCTCAGGTCGGACTCGTATTTTTCCAGCACCGAATGGAAGCCCACGTCGCCGCAGGCCTTGACCTTGTTGCGCACATAGACCTGGCTGGCCGGGTCTTCGCCGACCAGGATCACGGCCAGGCCGGGCTGCTGGCCGGCCGCGGCCAGGGTCGCGGCGCGCGTGCCGATCTCGGCGCGCAGTTGTTGGGAAAGTCGGACTCCGTCGATCAGTTGGGCAGGCATGGTGTGGGCTCATCACTGGACAAAGATGAAATTATACGGCGCGCGGGTATCGCGCGCCGCGCTCCGTGGTTCGTTGTCATATTTACAGAGTTGGTAGTGATGAGAGCGCTACAGGGTGCGTAGCCCCGGCGCGGCCCGGTTTTGACCCGTTATTCCGCAATATGAAATGATATATCGTAATTTGAAAAAGAGTAAATGCACTGGTAAAATCGTGCTGCTCGAACCAGATTGGATTTTCATTACCATCCGCCGCCGGCGATCGGGAAGATCGACGTGGGCCACCAAAACCAAGGAGACGCACCAATGTCAGCTCAACTCGATCAGTTGACGGCCCAGGCCGCCAGCGACCCCGATTCGCTCGAAACCAAGGAATGGCTCGACGCGCTCGAAGCGGTCATCGAAAACGAAGGTACCGAACGCGCGCATTACCTGATGGAGCGCCTGGTCGACCTGGCGCGCCGGCGCGGTGCCCACATCCCGTTCTCCAGCAACACCGCCTATGTCAACACGATTCCGGCCCACCTGAACGTGAACTGCCCGGGCAACCTCGAATATGAAGAGCGCCTGCGTTCCTGGATGCGCTGGAACGCGATGGCGATGGTGGTCAAGGCCAACCGCGCCGACGGCGACCTGGGCGGCCACATCTCGTCCTTCGCCTCGCTGGCGAACATGCTCGGCATCGGCTTCAACCACTTCTGGCACGCCCCGAACGAGACCCACGGCGGCGACCTGCTCTACATCCAGGGCCACAGCTCGCCGGGCATCTACGCGCGCGCCTACCTGGAAGGGCGCATCAGCGAAGAGCAGATGCTCAACTTCCGCCGCGAAGTCGACGGCAAGGGCCTGTCGTCGTATCCGCACCCGAAACTGATGCCGGACTTCTGGCAGTTCCCGACCGTCTCGATGGGCCTGGGCCCGCTGATGGCGATCTACCAGGCGCGCTTCCTGAAGTACCTGCACGCGCGCGGCATCGCCGACACCGCCAACCGCAAGGTCTGGGTCTTCTGCGGCGACGGCGAGATGGACGAACCGGAATCGATGGGCGCGATCGGCATGGCCGCGCGCGAGCAGCTCGACAACCTGGTCATGGTCGTCAACTGCAACCTGCAGCGCCTGGACGGCCCGGTGCGCGGCAACGGCAAGATCATCCAGGAACTGGAAGCGGACTTCCGCGGCGCCGGCTGGAACGTCGTCAAGGTCATCTGGGGCTCGCAGTGGGACGCCCTGCTGTCGAAGGACAAGGACGGCATCCTGCAGCGCGTGATGATGGAAACCGTCGACGGCGAATACCAGAACTACAAGGCGAAAGACGGCGCCTACGTGCGCAAGCATTTCTTCGGCAAGCATCCCGAACTGCTCAAGATGGTCGCCAACATGAGCGACGACGACATCTGGCGCCTGACCCGCGGCGGCCACGATCCGCACAAGATCTATGCGGCGTTCAAGAACGCGCAAGAGAACAAGGGCACGCCGACCGTGCTGCTGGTGAAGACCGTCAAGGGCTTCGGCATGGGCAAGTCGGGCGAGGCGCGCAATACCGCGCACCAGACCAAGAAGCTCGACGACGATGCGATCCGCGAAATGCGCGACCGCTTCAATATTCCCATTCCCGACGACAAGCTGGCCGAGATCCCGTTCTACAAGCCGTCCGACGATGCGCCGGAAATGAAATACCTGCACGAGCGCCGCCATGCCCTCGGCGGCTACCTGCCGCAGCGCCGCCAGAAGGCCGACGAAGCCCTGGTCGTGCCGCCGCTGTCCTCGTTCAAGGCCGTGCTGGAACCGACCGCGGCCGGCCGCGAAATCTCGTCGACGCAATCCTATGTCCGCGTGATCACGAGCCTGCTGAAAGACCAGAGCCTGGGCCAGCGCATCGTGCCGATCCTGGTCGACGAATCGCGTACCTTCGGCATGGAAGGCCTGTTCCGCCAGATCGGCATCTTCAACCAGCAGGGCCAGTTGTACGAGCCGGTCGACAAGGACCAGGTCATGTACTACCGCGAGGACAAGGCCGGCCAGATCCTGCAGGAGGGCATCAACGAAGCGGGCGGCATGAGTTCCTGGATCGCCGCGGCGACCTCGTACTCGTCGAACAACCGCACGATGATCCCGTTCTACACCTTCTACTCGATGTTCGGCATGCAGCGCGTGGGCGACCTGGTCTGGCTGGCCGGCGACATCCGTGCGCGCGGCTTCCTGATGGGCGGCACGGCGGGACGCACGACCCTGAACGGCGAAGGCTTGCAGCACGAAGACGGCCACAGCCACATCATCGCGGCCACGGTGCCGAACTGCCTGCCGTACGATCCGACTTTCGGGCACGAGGTGGCGGTGATCATTCATGACGGCCTGCGCCGCATGGTGGAACAGCAGGAAGACGTGTTCTACTACATCACCATCATGAACGAGAACTACGAGCAGCCGGGCCTGACGCCGGGCACGGAAGAGGGCATCCTGAAGGGCATGTACCTCTTGCAGCCCGGCGGCGACGCGCAGCACCGCGTGCAGCTGATCGGCTGCGGCACCATCCTGCGCGAGTCGATCTTCGCCGCCGAGCTGCTCAAGAACGACTGGGGCGTCGCCGCCGATGTCTGGTCGGCGCCGTCGCTGACGCTGCTGGCGCGCGACGGCCAGGATTGCGAGCGCTGGAACATGGTCAATCCGGATGCGCAGCAGCGCGTGCCGTACGTGACCTCGCTGCTGCAGGTGACGAGCGGCCCGATCATCGCCACGACCGACTACATGCGCCTGTTCGCCGAACAGATCCGTGCCTACATGCCGAAGGAACGCACCTATAAAGTGCTCGGCACCGACGGTTTCGGGCGCTCCGACAGCCGCGTCAAGCTGCGCGAGTTCTTCGAGGTGAACCGCTACTACATCACGGTCGCCGCCCTGCGTTCGCTGGCCGACGAAGGCAAGATCGCGATGTCGGTCGTGTCCCAGGCGATCGCCAAGTACGGCATCGATCCGAGCAAGCCGAACCCTGTGACCCAGTAAACGCTCGTGACGCGCGCCCCTTCCCGGCGGGCGCGCGTCAGTGCAGCCATACAAAAAATAACGGAGCTAACACTATGAGCATTGTGGAAGTCAAAGTCCCGGACATCGGCGACTTCAAGGAAGTCGAAGTCATCGAACTGATGGTCAAGCCGGGCGACACGATCAGGGTCGACCAGTCGCTCGTGACGGTCGAATCGGACAAGGCCAGCATGGAGATCCCGTCCAGCCATGCGGGCGTGGTCAAGGAAATCAAGATCAAGGTCGGCGACAAGGTCGCCGAAGGTTCGCTCGTGCTGCTGCTCGAGGAAGCCGCCGGCGACGCCGCCGCGCCCGCGCCTGCTACGCCTGCACCTGCGCCTGCTGCGCCTGCGCCCGCCGCCCCGGCGCCCGCCGCCCCGGCGCCTGCCGCCGCGCCGGCACCTGCGCAGGCACCGGCACCTGCGCCGGCGCCGGCCCCTGCACCGGCCCCTGCACCTGCCGCGGCCCCTGCCGCGGCGCCTGGCGGCGATGCCGCCAAGGCCCACGCATCGCCATCGATCCGCAAGTTCGCGCGCGAGCTCGGCGTCGACCTGTCGCGCGTGCCGGGCACCGGTCCGAAGAACCGCATCACGCAAATCGACGTGCAGAACTTCGTCAAGGGCGTGATGGCCGCGCCCGCGGCCGCCGCCGCGCCGGCGAAAGGCGGCTCCGGCGTCGGCCTCGACCTGCTGCCATGGCCGTCGCTCGACTTCTCGAAGTTCGGTCCGACCGAATTGCTGCCGCTGTCGCGCATCAAGAAGATCAGCGGTCCGAACCTGCACCGCAACTGGGTCATGATCCCGCACGTGACGACCTTCGACGAAGCCGACGTCACCGACCTGGAGCAGTTCCGCGTCGATTCGAACGCCGCCCTGGCCAAGCAGAAGTCGGCGGTGAAGCTGACCATGCTCGCCTTCGTCATCAAGGCCAGCGTCGCCGCGCTCAAGAAATTCCCGCAATTTAACGCCTCGCTCAGCGAAGACGGCGCCAGCCTGATCCTCAAGCAGTACTACAACATCGGTTTCGCGGCCGACACTCCGAACGGCCTGGTGGTGCCGGTGGTCAAGGATGCGGACAAGAAGGCGGTGTCGCAGATCGCCACCGAGATGGGCGAACTGTCGAGCCAGGCGCGCGAGGGCAAACTGAGCCCGGCGAACATGCAGGGCGCGACGTTTACCATTTCCTCGCTCGGCGGCATCGGCGGCACGGCCTTCACGCCGATCATCAATGCGCCGGAACTGGCGATCCTCGGCCTGTCGAAGTCGGCCATGAAGCCGGTCTGGGACGGCGCCGCCTTCCAGCCGCGCCTGATGCTGCCGCTGTCGCTGTCCTACGACCACCGCGTGATCGATGGCGCCGGTGCCGCCCGCTTCGCCGCCTACCTGGCCGAAGTGCTGGCCGACCTGCGCAAGACCCTTCTGTAAGGAGCGCCGAGAATGAGCACTGTCGAAGTAAAAGTCCCGAACATCGGCGATTTCAAGGACGTCGAAATCATCGAACTGATGGTCAAGCCCGGCGACACGATCAAGGTCGACCAGTCGCTGGTCACCGTGGAGTCGGACAAGGCCTCGATGGAGATTCCATCGACCCATGCCGGCGTGGTGCAGGAACTGAAGGTCAAGGTCGGCGACAAGGTGAACGAAGGTTCGCTGCTGTTGCTGGTCGAGGAGGGGGCGGGCGCCGGGGCGCCGGCCGCCGCCGCTCCCGTTGCCGCGCCGGCCGCCCCGGCTGCCGCGCCGGCAGCGGCCGCCATGCCGGCCGATTCGTACGCGCCGGCCCACAAGCTCGACGCCGCCGCGCCTGGCGCGGCGCCGGCGGCCGGCGCCGGCAGCTACGACGGCCAGGTCGACGTCGAATGCGAGATGATGGTGCTGGGCGCCGGTCCCGGCGGCTATTCGGCCGCCTTCCGTTCGGCCGACCTCGGCATGAACACGGTGCTGGTCGAGAAGTACGCGACCCTGGGCGGGGTCTGCCTGAACGTGGGCTGCATCCCGTCGAAGGCGCTGCTGCACGTGGCCGCCGTCATCGACGAGACCAGCCACATGGCCGACCATGGCGTGGCCTTCGCCGCACCGAGCATCGATATCGACAAGCTGCGCGCCTACAAGGACGGCGTCATCAAGAAGATGACCGGCGGCCTGGCCGGCATGTCGAAGGCCAGGAAAGTCACCGTGGTGCAGGGCGTGGGCCAGTTCCTCAGCCCGAACCACATCGAAGTGACCGGTCCCGACGGCGCCAGGAAGGTCGTGCAGTTCGCCAAGGCGATCATCGCCGCCGGCTCGTCCGTCGTGAAGCTGCCCTTCGTGCCGGAAGACCCGCGCATCGTCGACTCGACCGGCGCCCTCGAACTGCGCCAGGTGCCGAAGAAGATGCTGGTCATCGGCGGCGGCATCATCGGCCTCGAGATGGCGACCGTCTATTCGACCCTGGGCGCCCGCATCGACGTCGTCGAAATGATGGATGGCCTGATGCAGGGCGCGGACCGCGACGCGGTCAAGGTCTGGCAGAAGTACAACGAGAAGCGTTTCGACAAGATCATGTTGAAGACCCGGACCGTCGGCGTGGAAGCGCTCCCCGAAGGCATCAAGGTCAGCTTCGAGTCGGCCGAGGCGGGCGTGGCCGCGCCGGAACCGCAGCTGTACGACATGGTGCTGGTGGCCGTCGGCCGCAGCCCGAACGGCAGGAAAATCGCGGCCGAGAAGGCCGGCGTGACGGTGACCGAGCGCGGCTTCATCGGCGTGGACGGCCAGATGCGCACCAACGTGCCGCACATCTTCGCCATCGGCGACCTGGTCGGCCAGCCGATGCTGGCGCACAAGGCGGTGCACGAAGCGCACGTCGCGGCCGAAGCGGCGCACGGCGAGAAGGCGTTCTTCGACGCGAAGGTCATTCCATCGGTGGCCTATACCGATCCGGAAGTGGCATGGGCCGGCATCACCGAAGACGAAGCCAGGCAACAGGGTGTCAAGGTCGAGAAGGGCCACTTCCCGTGGGCCGCGTCGGGGCGCGCCGTCGCCAACGGCCGCGAGGAGGGCTTCACCAAGCTGCTGTTCGACGCCGAGACCGGGCGCATCATCGGCGGCGCGATCGTCGGCACGCATGCCGGCGACATGATCGGCGAGATCGCGCTGGCGATCGAGATGGGCGCCGACGGCGTCGACATCGGCAAGACGATCCACCCGCACCCGACGCTGGGCGAGTCGATCGGCATGGCGGCCGAAGTGTACAAGGGCGTCTGTACCGACCTGCCGCCGGCGCGCAAGCGCTGAGCCGCCGCGGGCGCGGCGAATCCGGGCCGGGACCGCGCGTCCCGGCTTTTTTTCGTGTCCAGCGAACGTGAATTTCTGCGCGGAACACCCGTCACGATTTCATGCGTGCCGCCCTCCAGTCGCGCTATCATGGCCATGCGGACGGGCGAGCCGAGGCTGCGCCCAACGCAGCGGATGCGTGTCACAGGAGAATGACATGGAAGAGCACGGCAACGAATTTGTCGGGACGCTGTTCGTCCTGCCCGCATCGCGGGCCTTCGAGCTCAATACGACGCTCCACGGCCTGCCGGTTACGCTGACCGGCACCGTGGCCCAGCATCTGGCGGCGCAGTTCGCCGGCGGCGACGCGGCGGGCGACCACATCGATCCGCGCCAGCTGAGCCTGCAGCCGCGCCGCGTCGAGATCCTCACGCGCGATATCCACGAGCGGCACCGCGCGCCACGCAAGGTGCATTTCCTGGTGCGGGTGATCGATGGCGGCGTGCATCCGGCGCCGCAGGAAACTTCGGTAACGGCCTGAGCCGGCCGGCTCCTCAGCGCAGGCGGACGGTGGCCGTTGCCGGCGGCGCGCCGATCTCGATCGCCGCATCGTCGAAGCCCGGCGGCCCGAACCTGCCGCGCGCGTCGCGGCTGAAGCCGTAGGGTTCCTTCGGAATGCCGAGGATGTTGGTGTCGAGTTCGCCGTTGCCGTTCTCGTCCTGGTAGGCGACCACGGCCCAGGTGCCCGCGGGCACGTCCTTGAGGCTGACCAGCGTTTCGCCGGCCTGGGCGGGAACCGAGGCGTTGTGGGCGCACTGTTTCAGGAAACGTGCCTTGTCGCACACGGCAACGCTGATCTTGCCCTTGGCGGTGCTGCCTGCAACGCGCACCTCGACCGTGGCGGCGCTGGCGGCGCAGGTGGCACTCAAGGCCAGCAGCAGGGCGGCGCCGGAAGGCAGGGTGGAGCGGAACGGCTGGTGCATCGAAATTCTCCTCGTGGGATTGTCGGGGCAAGGACGGGACAGGCGCCCGCCGCCATCGGCGCGCGCAGGTACGGTATGGTAGGCTGTGACTCCGATTTCTCCCTGTCCTCTTGCTGCATTTCATGTTGCTCAATACGCTCATCGTCGTCGCCACCATCGTCTTCACCGAAGCGTTTTCCATCGTGGCGCACAAGTACATCATGCATGGCTTCGGCTGGGGCTGGCACCGCTCGCACCATGAGCCCCGCCGCGGCTGGTTCGAGAAGAACGATTTGTACGCCGTCGTCTTCGCCGGCCTGGCCATCGCCCTGATCTGGTCCGGCACCCACGGCGCCTGGCCGCTGCAATGGATCGGCGTCGGCATGACGGCCTACGGCATGCTCTATTTCATCGCCCATGACGGGCTGGTGCACCGGCGCTGGCCCTTCAAGTACACGCCGCGCGGCGGCTATGCCAAGCGCCTGTACCAGGCTCACCGCATGCACCATGCGGTCGAGGGCAAGGACGGCGCGGTCTCGTTCGGGTTCCTGTATGCGCCTTCGGTCGGTACCCTCAAGCGCCAGTTGCAGGCACTGCATGGGGGTGCGCCGCAGCGTCGGCGCCGGGACGCTGCCACAGACCCGCAGGACGCGCCGTAGCAGGCCGCAGGCGCGACAGCAGCGCCTGCACGCCGCCCTTGGCCAGCAGCTTGAGCTTGGCCGCGCCCGAGGTGCCGACCCGCTCGTCCCAGGCGCGCGCGCCGCGCGCCTTCACCTCGATCCCGATCTGGCGGTACACGTTGCGCGCGGTGGCGATCGCCCAGGCCGAGCGCAGGGGCAGGGCCTGGAGGCCGGCCATCGACGAATCGTAATAGGGCTCGGCATGATCGACCAGGCGCGCGGCGACCCGCGCCAGCGCGGCGCGGTGGCGCGCCAGTGCCAGCTCGTGCGGCGGGATGCCTGCCTCGCGCAGCCATTGCGCCGGCAGGTAGCAGCGCCCGATCCCGGCGTCGTCGACGATGTCGCGCGCGATGTTGGTCAGCTGGAAGGCCAGTCCCAGGTCGCAGGCGCGGTCGAGCACGCGCGGATCCCTGGCGCCCATGATCGTGGCCATCATCAGGCCGACCACGCCGGCCACGTGGTAGCAGTAGCGCAGCGTGTCCTCGATCGTCTCGTAGCGCGTCTCCATGACGTCCATCCCGAAGCCGGCCAGGTGGTCGAATGCATGGCGCGGCGCGATCGCATGGCGCAGCGCGACTTCCTGGAAGGCGGCAAAGGCCGGGTCGATCATCGCGTCGCCCGCGTAGGCGCGCCGCGTCTGTTCGTAGAGCCGGGCCAGTTCGCCCTGCGGATCGTGGCTGGCGGCGGCCACGCCGTGGCCCAGTTCCTGGCCGTCGACGACGTCGTCGCAGTGGCGGCACCAGGCATACAGCATCAGCACGCTGCGCCGGGTGGGCGCGTCGAACAGCCTGGCGGCGGCGGCAAAGCTCTTCGAGCCGACCTTGATCGTCTCGGTCGCGTGCGCGAGCAGGGAGCCGTCCGGATGCGCGCTCATGCGCTCACCTGTCCCAGCATCAGGCCGGCCGTCGCCTTGGCCGAGCCGATCACGCCCGGCACGCCGGCGCCCGGGTGGGTGCCGGCGCCGACCAGGTACAGGTTGGCCAGGTCCTGGTCGCGGTTGTGCGGCCGGAACCAGGCGCTTTGCGTCAGCACCGGTTCGAGCGAGAAGGCAGAGCCGACGTGGGCGTTGAGCTGGTCGCGGAAATCGAAGGGCGTGAAGATGCGGCTGGTGACGAGCTGGCTGCGCAGGCCCGGCATGTAGCGCTCTTCCAGGTAGGCGAAAATCTTGTCGCGGTAGAGCGGGCCGACCACGTCCCAGTCGATGTCGGCATTGCCCAGGTGCGGCACCGGCGCCAGCACGTAATGGCTGCCGCAGCCCGGCGGCGCCAGCGACGCATCGGTGACGCAGGGGGCGTGCAGGTAGAGCGAGAAATCCTCGGCCAGCGCGTTGCCGTTGAAGATCTCGTCGATCAGGCCGCGGTAGCGCGGGCCGAAGCAGACCGTGTGGTGCTGCAGCTGGCTGTGGTGGTGGTCCAGGCCGAAGTAGATGACGAACAGCGAATTGCTGAAGCGCTTCTTTTGCAGCCTGGCTGCTTCGGCCGTGCCGCGCGGATGCCCGTTCAGCAGCGCGGCGTAGGTGTGGACCACGTCGGCGTTCGAAGCGACCGCATCGGCCGGGAAGAAACGGCCGTCCTGCAGGCGCACGCCGCTGGCGCGCGCACCCTCGGTTTCGATCCGGGCCACCGCCGCGTCCAGTTCGATGCGCCCGCCGATATCCTGGAACAGGCGCACCAGGCCATTGACCAGCGCCCCGGTGCCGCCGCGCGGGAACCAGACGCCCCAGCGCCGCTCGAGCGCGTGGATCAGCGTGTAGATCGAGGAAGTCGCGAACGGATTGCCGCCGACCAGCAGCGAGTGGAAGGAAAAGGCCTGGCGCAGGTGCTCGTCCTGCACGAACTTCGCCACCATGCTGTAGACGCTGCGCCAGGCCTGCAGCCGGGCCAGTTTCGGACCGGCCGCGATCATGTCGCGAAAGGTCAGGAAAGGCACGGTGCCGAGCTTGATATAGCCTTCCTCGAACACGGCTTTCGAGTAGGTCAGGAAGCGCCGGTAGCCGGCCACGTCGGCCGGGTTGATCGCGTGGATCTGGCGGTCGAGCGCTTCCTGGTCGTTGGCGTAATCGAAATGGGTGCCGTCTTCCCAGCACAGGCGGTAGAAGGGCGTCACCGGCAGCATGTCGATGTAATCCTCGATGCGCTTGCCCGCCACCGTGAACAGCTCTTCGATGCAGGAGGGATCGGTGATCACGGTCGGGCCGGCGTCGAAGACGAAACCCTGGTCTTCGTAGACGTAGGCGCGGCCGCCCGGCTTGTCGCGTTTTTCCAGCAGCGTGGTCCGGGTGCCGCCGGCCTGCAGGCGGATGGCCAGCGCCAGCCCGCCGAAGCCGGCGCCCACGACCACTGCGGTGTTAGCTTGTTTCATTCTGGTTTCCTGATCTGACTGGGGTGAAACATGCGTGCGGCGCACATCGCCGCGTGCACGGGTACGGGAGGTTTGCCGCTGAGGATGCGCGCCTTGTCGCCCAGGCGCAGGCGCCCGGCATAGAAGCGCTCGATCAGCGGGGCGGGCAAGCGGTAGAAGCGCGCCATGACGCGCCAGCGGTTATCCGGGCTGCCGGCCAGGAACAGCATGCGGTTGAGCAGGCGGAAGAAGCCCTGGCTCTTCCAGGCGTCCCGTGCTTCGCGCCGGATCGCGTCGAACACGGCCGGCGCCGAGAAGTCGGCCAGGTTCGCGATGCGCTCGGCCAGGCGCACCGCGTGCGGCAGCGAGTAGCCGGTCGTCGGGTGGAACAGGCCGGCGCGCAGGCCGGACGCGGGCTGGCCGTCGAGGTCGTCCCAGAAGCGTTCGAAGTCCCCGGCCAGCACGATCGGCAGCGAGCCGTGTTCTTCGCGCAGGACCTCGGCGATTTCCCAGCCGCGCGCCCCCGCATAGGCGGCCACGTTGGCGCGCAGGCGGTCCGGCTCCCAGGCGCCGCTGTCGACGTAATGGGTGTCCTCGATCAGGATGCGGTCCGGCCCGAAAGGCAGCAGGTAGACGAAGCGGTAGCCGCCTTGCTGTTCCACGCTGGCGTCCATGATGACCGGCGCACTCAGGCCATGTGGGACGGTCAGTCTCACTTCCTGGCCGAGGAAGGTCTGGTAGCCGAGCGCCAGGCGGGGGCTTGGCTGGGCGCCGCGGCCGTCGATCACGGCGCCGGCTTCCAGCAGCTCGCCGCCGGCGAGGCGCACCGTGGTCGGGGTGACGCTGTCGGCGCGGGCGCCGGCGCGCAGCGAAGTGCCGAGCGCGCCGCCGATCACGCGGGCGAAGTCGTCCGAGCCGATGCTGGCGTAGCCGCTCTCGAGCGTGCGCGCGTGGCCGGGAAAGACGACCTCGTAGCGCGGCCAGCGGGTGCCGACCAGGGGGGCGATCCAGGCATGCTGCGATTCGTCGAGGTCGCCGTCGTGGAAGGACCAGGTGTGGTTGCCGCCCATGGCGTCGCCGGCTTCGAGCAGCAGGACCTTCAGGTCGGGCCGCTGGCTGCGCAGGCGCCAGGCGATCAGGCCGTTGGCCAGGCCGGCGCCGACCAGGATCAGGTCGTAGCCATCGACGCCGGGCTTATCCACGCTGCACCCGGCCGGCGGCGACGGGGCCGAGCGCCCGCTCGACGATGTCGGCCGCGCGCGTGCTGCCGCCGGCGTTGCGGACCTGCTCGGCCAGCGGCGCGCAGCGCTGCGCGAAACCCGGCTCGTCGAGCAGGCGGCGCAGCTGGCGCGCCAGCGCGCCGGCGCCGGTGAAGCGCGGCGAGGCCGACAGGCCCACGCCCGCATGGCGGATGCGCGCGGCCACGCCCGGCTGGTCGAAGGCGATCGGCAGCGCCAGGATCGGCGTGTGCGCGGCGACGGCGTCCATGACCGTATTCAGGCCGGCGTGCGAGACGACGGCGTCGGCGCGCGCCAGTGCCGCTTCCTGGGGCGCGAAGGCGCAGACCCAGGTGGCGCCATGGCTCTCCAGCGCGCGTGCCTGGCGCGCGTCGAGGCCGCCGCAATGGGCGACCAGCAGCTGGGCGTCGAGCCGGCGGCATGCCTTGGCGATGCGCTTGAAAAGGTCGAAGCGGTGGCCCTGCAGCGTACCGAGCGAGGCGAAGACGAAGGGGCGGCCGGGCGCGATGGCGGGCAGCGCCTCGATCCGCGCCGGCGCCTTGTGCGTGGCGCAGCGCAGCGGGCCGACATGGTGGAAGCCGTCCGGCAGGCGCGCGCGCGGGAAATCGAAGGCCGCCACGGTCTGGCTGACCTGGGCCAGCGGAGACAGGCATTCGTGCAGGGCGCCGCGAACGGGAATGCCGAGGCGGCGCGTCTCGGCCTCGATGGCGCGCCGGTGCGGCGTCATCATCCAGTCGTAGACGCGGGTGCTGCCGTCGACCATGTGCAGTGCGCGTTCGCTGTCGCCCCAGTCGAAAGGCATGACCGGCAGCGGCACGCCGGCCTCGCGGTTGACCGGCAGCGCGCAGGCGACCGAGACGAAGGGCAGGCCGAGTGCCTCGGCCACCAGGGCGCCGGCCGCTTCCATCTGGTCGGCCAGCACGGCGTCGATGCCCAGCTGCGCGAAAGCGCCGGGCAATTCGCGGCACAGCATGCCGGTGCCGGCGGCCATGTCGAGGATCACGCGGCGCAGGCCGAGCGGGCTGCCGGGGTTGGCCGCGCGCCGCAGCGACTGCGCCATCGAACCCGGCGGGTGGCTGGCGGCGCCGACCGCGTGAAAGCCGAGCCGGGCGTCGCCCATGTAGGCGGCCGCGTCCGGGCGCTGCAGGAAAGTGACGCGGTGGCCGCGCTCGACCAGCGCCAGTGCCAGCGCCGACAGGGCGCTGACATGGCTGTAGAACGCGGGAGCGACCACGCCGAAATGCGCCATGCGCTGTCCTCGCCTAGCCGGGGTTGATCAATGGTGCACCTGGCGCCACTGCGGCATGCCGGCGCCGAGGCGCATGTCCGCGCCTTGCCCGAACAGGGTGCCGACGAAACGGCGCGTACGGTGCTTGCTGCCGACGGCCTCGGTCAGGTTGCGGTCGGCGGTGTCGAGATAATGCGCCAGGCGCCTGCGCGCTTCCTCGAAGCCGAGGGCGTTGATCAAGGTGGCCTTGCCGGTGTCCTTGCCGGTGTCCTTGCCGGTGACGCCGCTGTCGTTGGCCGGATCGTCCTGGAAATCGTCGCGGATCTGGAAGGCATGGCCGGCGGCCAGCGCAAAGGCGCGCAGCGATTCGGCGACGCATTCGTCGGTCTCGGCCACGATGGCGGCCATGTCGACCGAGACGCCCAGCAGCACGCCCGTTTTCAGTTCGTTGGTGGTGGCGATTTCCTGTTCCGAGCGCTCGCCGCCGGCGCGCAGGTCCTCGAACTGGCCGCGCACCAGGCCTTGCGTGCCGACCGTCTCGGCCAGCTTCGCCACCAGGCGCGCGCGCACGGCGGGCGCAATGTCGGGCGCGCCGGCGAGCACGCCGAAGGCGCGGCTGAGCAAGGCCACCGAAGACAGGATGGCGACGTCTTCGCCGTACTGCACGTGGATGGTGGGCTGGCCGCGGCGCAGCATGGCGTTGTCCATGCACGGCATGTCGTCGAGGATGAGCGAGGCGGCATGCACCATTTCGACGGCGCAGGCGATATCGACCAGGGCAGGGGAGGCGCAGCCGAGGTCGCGTGCAACGAGCATCAGCAGCAGGGGGCGCATGCGCTTGCCCGCACTCAGGGTGGCGGTGCGCATGGCGGCGGCCAGGGCGTCGGCGCCGTCGGCGCTATCGGGCAGCAACCCGGCCATGCGTTCTTCGAACTCGTCACGGATGGCGGCCAGTTCCTTCAGCCAGGGATCGCCGCGCACGTCCACGTCGTGCCCGTTGATGCGTCCAGTCATCGTAGTCATGCGCCGATCCTTGTACTGAAGAGTGTGACGAAAAATTGATCAATTCACCACGCATCATACCGGAATCGATGTGGCGTCATCGTCAGTTGTGCAATGGTGCGCCGCCAGTTCATGGCCGTCTTCGTCAATTCCAATAATTCGTAAGAACGAGCAGGAGGCGCGTCCCGATTTTGTCCCGGCGACCTGCGGATGCCTGCGCCGGCAGCACCGTGCATGCGCGGGCTTCGCCCATGAAAAATGCCGCAGGGCGCGAGCCGGGCGGCATGTTGACAGGGGCGCGCCGGCCGGCGCTCAGCCGTAGCTGGTCCAGCTTTGCGGAATCTCGATGTGGCCGGACCTGGCGGCATCGGCGTAGGCGCGCATTTCGGCGACCACCGCGTCGAGCTGCTCGGTGCCCGGGTTCAGCAGGAAGCCCTTGACGCGTTCTTGCAGGGAAGCCTGCTGGTCGCGCCATTCATAGCGGGAAGACTTGCTCATGCCGCCCCCTTGCGCCGGACCGCCGTGATGTTCTTGTTGATATCCATGACATCCTCCTTGAAATAGAGGGCCAGTTTGTCATGCGCGTCGCCTTCGAATCGGTGCGATGACGCACATTCGCCCGGCCGCACGGTCACTTCAGCACCGCGCGATAGAACAGCGCGAGACGCTGTGCCAGCAGGCGGTGTGCTTCGGCGCGCGTCGGCTGGTCGTGCGGAAAAATGAAGCGCTGCATGGCGTCGCCGGAAATTGCGTTGAGTAAGATCGCAGGCAATTGTTCGAAAGGCAGGTCGGTGCGCAATTGTTCGCGGATATCGGCGCGCGCAAAGAAGCGCTCCAGCATCTCGCGCGTCGGGCGCGGACCGGCATCGTAGAAGGTGTGGGCCAGTTCCGGATTGTCGGCCGCTTCGGCGATCACCACGCGCTGCATCGCAATCAATTGATCCTGACAGAGCAGGTCGAAGAACTGGCGCGCGAAGTCGTCGACCACGTCGCGAAACGGCCGCAAGTCCTGCGCCATGTCGCCCATGCGGAAGAATTCGTCGCGGCGCGACAGCAGCACGGCGTCGAGCAGGCCGGCCTTGCCGCCGAACTTGACGTAGATGGTGCGCACGGCAACCCGCGCGGCGCGCGCGATCGCCTCGAGACTGGTGCGGGTATAGCCGTTGGCCAGGAACAGGCGCGCGGCGGCCTCGATCAAGTCCTGCATGCGCGCCTCGACGTCGCTTGCCTTGGGGCGGCCGGCGCCGCGCAGGCACGCGGCGCCCGTTGTTTGCGGAGTTTTGCTCATGGCGCCACTGTAGTTCAGGCACAAATGAAATGCAATCGTTTCATTTCTTGACGAACTGGAGCGCTTGCCGAATAATGCAGGAAACCCTCATCCATTTTCGGAGTTGCTTCATGTCCCAAACGCAGCCTTCGCTCGAGCAGAAGCCGCTCGGCGATCCTCCATCCGCCGCCGGCAAGACCCCGCCCAACAAGCGCGTGCTGGCCGTGGTCGCGCTGATCGCGATTGCCGCCATCCTCGCCGGTGGCCGCATGTGGTACCGCAGCCATTACTTCGTCGAGACCGAGAATGCCTATGTCGCCGGCCACGTGCATCCGGTGTCGGCGCGCATCGCCGGCGTCGTCACGCGCGTGCTGGTGGAGGACAACCAGCATGTGAAGGCGGGCGACGTGATCGCCGAACTCGACCCGGCCGACCAGCACGTGCGCGTCGAGCAGATCGAGGCGCAGATCGCCAGCGCCCGCCAGCAGGTGATCCAGGCCGATGCGCAACTGGAGCAGGTACGGGCCCAGGCCCAGGCGGCGCAAGCCCAGGTCGGCCAGTCGCAGGCCCTGGCGCTGCGCGCGCGCCAGGACGCCGAGCGTTTCAGCCAGCTGTACACGAAGCAGATGAAGGCCGTCTCGAAGGCCGAAGTCGACGCCGCCAACGCCGCGCGCACCGCCGCCGCGGCCGACGTCAACGCGCGCCGCGACAACGCCAGCGCCGCCCAGGCCCAGATCAATGCCGCCGCCTCCGCGCGCGACGTCTTCAAGGCCCAGATCAAGGTGCTGCAGGCGCAGTTGAAGGACGCCAGGCAGCAGGTCACCTACAGCCGCATCCTGGCGCCGGTCGACGGCCGCATCGGCCGCCGCAGCGTGGAAGTGGGCGCGCGCGTCCAGCCGGGCCAGCAACTCGTTGCCGTGGTCGAGGACAAGGTCTGGGTCACCGCCAATTTCAAGGAAACCCAGCTGGCGGGCCTGGAGCCCGGCCAGGCGGTCGAGCTGCAGGTCGACGCGCTGCCGGACGAACGCCTGGTCGGCCGCGTCCACAGCTTCTCGCCAGCTTCCGGCAACCAGTTCGCCTTGCTGCCAGCCGATAACGCGACCGGCAACTTCACCAAGATCGTGCAGCGCGTGCCGGTCAAGATCACGCTGGCGCCAGCCGACGTGCAGCGCTTGGCGGGCCGCCTGGTGCCGGGCATGTCGGTGGTGGCCGAAGTCGACCTGCGCCAGGAGGCCGGGCCGAAAGCCGCCGCGCCGGCACGCACCGCCTCGGCGCAGCCGGTGAAATGACATGACCAGTACCACCCGGACGGCGCCCGCCGTCTTCCCCGGCGCGCCCGCGGCCGGCGCGCACGTCGACCTGCGCACCTGGATCGCGGTGGCCGCCGGCATGCTGGGCGCCTTCATGGCGGTGCTCGACATCCAGATTACCAATTCCTCGCTGCGCGACATCCTGGGCACGCTCAACGCGACCCAGGAAGAGGGGTCCTGGATCTCGACCGCCTACCTGTGCGCCGAGATCGTCGTCATTCCGATGACTGCGCTGTTCGCCCGCGCCTTCGGCGTGCGCCGCTACATGATCGGCACCACCGCCTTGTTCGTGGTCTTCTCGACCCTGTGCGGCGCGGCCTGGAACCTGGAAAGCATGATCGTCTTTCGCATGCTGCAGGGCTTCACCGGCGGCGCCCTGATCCCGATGGCGATGACGCTCGTGATGACGCGCCTGCCCAGTTCCAAGCGCGCGGTCGGCATGGCCATCTTCGGCCTGACCGCCACCCTGGCGCCGGCGATGGGCCCGACCCTGGGGGGCTACCTGTCAGAGCTCTACGGCTGGCCTTCGATCTTCTACATCAACTGGGTGCCCGGCGTGCTGCTCATCGCCGGCATGGTGTATGGCCTGGACCGCGAGCGCCCGCAGGTCGGGCAGCTGCTCCACGCCGACTGGCTCGGCATCGGCCTGATGGCGATGGGCCTGGGCTGCCTGACGATTTTCCTGGAAGAGGGCAACTCGAAGGACTGGTTCGATTCGCAGTTCATCATCACCTTCGCCGCGCTGGCGCTGGTGGGCATCCTCGGCTGGGTGGCGACGAGCTTCACGCGCCAGCAATCGTTCGTCAACCTGCGCCTGTACGGGCAGCGCAACTTCCTGGTCGCGACCGTGCTCTCGGCCGTCACCGGCATGGGCCTGTACGGCTCGTCCTACCTGCTGCCGCTGTACCTGGGCCAGATCGCCGGCTACACGCCGATGCAGATCGGCGAAGTCATCGCCTGGGTCGGCCTGCCGCAGCTCCTGGTGATGCCGTTTGCCGCGGCCCTGTCCTCGAAGATCGACAACCGCATCCTGTGCAGTTTCGGCTTGCTGCTGTTCGGCGGCTCGTGCCTGATGAACGCCTTCATGGATGCCAGCAGCGGCTACGACCAGCTGGTGCTCACCCAGGTCGTGCGCGCCATCGGCCAGCCTTTCGTGATGCTGACGCTGTCGAACTTCGCCATGCAGGGCATCGCGCCGGGAGACATGCCGTCGGCATCGAGCCTGTTCAACATGACGCGCAACCTGGGCGGCTCGGTCGGCATCGCGCTGCTGGCGACCACGCTGACCAACCGCGAGCACTTCCACTCGGCGCGCCTGGGCGAATCGGTTTCCAGCTATGCCGCGCCGACCCAGGAACGCATCGAGCAGCTGACGCAGGCCTTCGTCGCCAGGGGCATCGATCCGGCCGCGGCGGCGCACCAGGCGCTGGCGGCGCTCGACCGCATCGTGCGGCGCGAGTCGTATGTGATGGCTTACAACGACGCCTTCTGGATCGTCGGCATGGTGCTCGTGTCGTGCATCGCCGTCATCTGGTGCGCCGACAAGGTCAAGTCCCCCGGCGGCGCCGGCGGCGACGGCCACTGATCAATGGAAGATGAGTCCAAGAGATGAGAAAAACGATGTTCGATTCCCGCGCCAGGCTGGTCCCGCGCCGCGCGCGCGCTGCAAGCATGGCCGCCGCGCTGGCCGCGCTGGCCGCGATGGTGGGCGGCTGCTCCACCATCGGCCCCGACTTCGCCGCGCCCAAGGCGCTCGAGGCACCGGGCTACCGCCACGTCGAGCCGGTCGCCGCCGTGCCGGCCGATAGTGCGCGCTTGCCGGCCGACTGGTGGAGCGTCTTCGCCGACGCCACCCTGAGCGGCCTGGAAGAACGCGCGCTGCGCGACAACCCGGGCGCGAAAGCGGCCGCGCAGCGCCTGCTGCAGGCGCAGGCGCAACTGGGCGTACTGCGCGCCGGCCAGGCGCCGAACGTGTCGGTCAATGCGGGCCTATCGAATGCGCGCACCTCGGCCGAGACTTCGCAGGCGCTGGCCCTGGGCGGGCGTGCGATCGAGGGCAACAACTTCAGCGCCGGCGCCGCGCTGTCGTATGAACTCGACCTGTGGGGCCGCGTGCGCCGTGTGGTCGAAGCGGCCGACGCCCAGGCGCTGGCCGCCCAGGACGACCGCGACGGCGTGCTGCTGCTGCTCTCGAGCCAGGTGGCGCAAAGCTACTGGCAGCTGCGCGGCCTGGATGTCGAGGCCGCGACCCTGCGCGGCGCGCTGGCGGCGCGAAGCGAAGCGCAGGAGCTGGTCGAGGCGCGCTTCAATGCCGGCCTGTCGAATGAACTCGACGTCTCGCGCACGCGCATCGAACGGGCCAACGCCGAAGCCGACCTGCACGAAGTGCAGCGCCAGCGCAACCGGGCCGAGCACGCGCTGGCGGTGCTGGTCGGCGTCTCGCCGAGCACGCCCCTGATCGCCGCCGAACCGCAGCCGGTCTTGCCGCTGCCGCCGGCCATCCCCGTCGGCCTGCCGGCCAGCCTGTTGTCCCAGCGTCCGGACCTGGCGGCCAGCGTGGCAAACCTGCGCGCGGCAAACGCCCAGGTCGGCATGGCCGAAGGCATGTTCTACCCGTCGCTGACCTTGACCGGCAACCTTGGCTACGCCTCGGAATCGCTGCGCGCACTGGCCGGCGGCAGCGCGCGCCAGTTTTCGGTGGGGCCGCTGGCCCTGTCGCTGCCGGTCTTCGACGGCGGGCGCAACAAGGCGAACCTGGCGCTGTACAAGGCGCGTTACGAGGAAGCGGTGGCCGACCATGAGAACCGCTTGCTGGCCGCCCTGCGCGAGGTGGAAGATGCGCTGTCGGACGTGCAGCAGCGCCGCAAGCAGGGCGATATCCAGGCACAGGCCCAGCAAGCGGCCGCGCGCGGCCTGCAAGTGGCGCAGGCCCGCTACGAGCGCGGCATGTCGACCTATCTCGACGTCATCGATGCCCAGCGCAGCGCCCTGGCCGCCGACCGCGCCGCCGCGCAGATCCGTACCCAGCGTTTGCTGGCCTCGGTGGCCGTGGCGCGCGCGCTCGGTGGAGGATGGTCGCAAGCGCCTGCGGCGGCCACGCTGCGCTGACGGCGCGTACCCGACCGCCGTCGCCGCCGGCGGCATCCACGCGGCACGGTCAAGCCGATCGGGGCGGCGAAGAGCGCATTACGTGTTCGACCGAGGCGCGTTCGCCCGGCCTGCGCGACGGCGGCCGCCTTGACCGGCAAGGCATGCAGCAAGCATGTCTTTTCGACAAATTCGACAATTTACAACAGTGGTGTTCATCATCCAAGCAGATCTGACGAATGCCCCGGGAGTTCTGCTATAGTCCTTCTTTATTTCTATATGGCAATACTTGCCATAGGGCGCACCGGAGCGCGATTCCGGCTGACTATAGCGAGCTACCATGTTCTCTTCGAAAATGACGATCGGCGCCAGGCTGGCGCTCGGTTTCGGTGCCGTCCTGGCGCTGATGATGGTGTTGACGGCGCTGGCGGTGAGCCGCGTCGGCGACATCGACGCCACCCTGAACCGCATCAATGACGTCAACAACGTCAAGCAGCGCCATGCGATCAATTTCCGCGGCAGCGTGCATGACCGTGCAATTGCATTGCGCGATGTGGTGCTCGCCAGCGACAACGCCGCGGCGCAGCCGGCCATCGAGCAGATCCGCGTGCTGGCCGCCAACTACGAGCGTGCCGGCGTCGCCCTGGACGCCATGTTCGCTTCCCGTACCGATATCCTGGCCGATGAAAAGAGTGCACTGGCCGCGATCAAGGAAGCCGAGCGCAAGACCCAGCCCCTGATCGCGAAAGTAACCGAACTGCGCCTGGCAGGCGACGTGGACGGCGCGCGCACGCTGCTGGCGCAAAGCGCCAGCCCGGCCTTCGTCGCCTGGCTGGCCAGCGTGAACCGCCTGATCGACTTCGAAGAACAGCTCAACAAGGATTCGGCGGCCGAAGCGCGCGCGTTGACGGGCAGCTTCTTTACCTGGATGGCGATCCTGTGCGCGATCGCCGTGGCCGCCGGCAGCCTCGGCGCCTGGTTCATCGGCCGCGGCCTGATGCGCGAGCTCGGCGGCCAGCCCGGCTACGCCGCCCAGATCGTGCGCAGCATCGCCGCCGGCGACCTCGGCGTGCGCATCAGCACCGCGCCGGGCGACCAGTCCAGTTTGCTGTTCGCGATGCAGGGCATGCGCGACAGCCTGGTGGCGATCGTCGCGCAGGTGCGCAGCGGCACCCTGACGATTGCCAACGCTTCGACCGAGATCGCGGCCGGCAACCAGGACCTGTCGAACCGCACCGAAAACCAGTCCGACACCCTGAAGGACACCGCCGCCTCGATGGCGGAGCTGACCGGCACCGTGCGCCAGAACGCCGACAATGCCCGCCAGGCGAATACTCTGGCCGAGTCGGCCTCCAGCGTGGCGCGCAAGGGCGGCGCCGTCGTCGCCCAGGTGGTCGAAACCATGGCCTCGATCAACTCCTCGTCGAAGCAGATCGTCGACATCATCGCCGTCATCGACGGCATCGCGTTCCAGACCAACATCCTGGCCCTGAACGCGGCGGTGGAAGCGGCGCGCGCCGGCGAGCAGGGCCGCGGCTTTGCCGTCGTCGCCACCGAGGTGCGCAACCTGGCCCAGCGTTCGGCGGCCGCCGCGCGCGAGATCAAGACCCTGATTGGCAGCTCGGTCGAGCGTGTCGACGCCGGCGCGCGCCTGGTCGACGAGGCCGGCAGCACGATGGAAGAAATCGTCACCAGCGTCAAGCGCGTGACCGACATCATGGCCGAGATCAGTTCGGCCAGCGCCGAGCAGAGCGCCGGGATCGAGCAGGTCAACAGCGCCATCGGCCGCATGGACGAGGCGACGCGCCAGAACGCCACCCTGGTCGAGCAGGCCAGCGCGGCCGCCGCCTCGCTGCAGGACCAGGCCGCGACCCTGGCCGAAGTCGTCAGTGTCTTTAAAACGGAACAGCAGGCGGGGCGCGGTGTTGCATCCACGCCGCAGCGTCCGGCATTATCGTTGTCGGTTTGAACAGGGACAAAAATATTTCTGCTCGGGAAGATAATCTCGGTTCTAGAATTGCCTTGAGGCATTTCATCGAACCCGGATTTCTTCCATGTCCAAGTCTTTGGTTTTCCTGGCGCTGCTGGCCAGCGCATCGGCCCCGGCCGCCGACCTGACCGCGCTCGAGCAGCGCTGGCTGCAGGCGGCGGCCCCGGTCCTCTCCTATTCGCAGTCGTTGAAACTGCCGATCGACATCATCGTCCAGCCGCAGGCGCGGCCGACCGACGTGCCGCTGGCGATCGGGTATGCCGGCGGCCGCTGCAAGCTGGTGCTGTCGCTGCGCGGCAATCCGCAGGCCGAGGCGGTCCTTGCGGGCATTCCGGTCGACGCCCAGGGCGAACTGATCGAAGCGATGGCGGCGCACGAGATTGCCCATTGCTGGCGTCATGCCCAGGGCGCCTGGAACGCGCTGCCCGCCGGCTTCGTCGAAGACGGCGAGGAAACGGCTGGCGACGGCTCGCTGCTGGCCATCGCGCGCGCCCTGCGCGAGTCGCGCCGCGAGGAGGCCTATGCCGACCTGGCGGCGCTGGCCTGGACCCGCCACAGCAACCCCGGCGCCTACGCGCGCGTCCACGCCTGGCTGAGCGCGGTGCGCGGCGGGCAGACCGCGCGCGGCGGGCACGACACCCGGGTCTGGGTCGAGCTGGCGCGCGACGCCGGCAGCTTCGGCAAGGCCGAGGCGCCGTTCCAGGATGTGGAGCCGGTGTGGCGGGACGGCTTGCTGCGCGACTGATCCGGCGCCGGGCAGCCCGGCCGTATTTCGTGGTTTCTTCGGCAAGCGTACGTTGTCGCACAGATGTGAGGGTGGGGCCATCGTTTAATGGCTATATCACAACAACCGACACAAGGGACCCCCGCCATGAAATCGTTGCTCGCTACCCTGCTGGCTACCGCAGCCGGCGCTACTTTCGCCGCCGCTCCAACCGCTGACCTGAACCGCGACCCGGCAACCTACCGCAACGTGACCCAGAAGGCTGCTTCCGAGTACAAGACCGCCGTCGCCAAGTGCGATGCCCAGACCGGCAACGACAAGGACATCTGCAAGGCCGAGGCGAAAGCCGAACGCGCCCGCACCGAGGCCAACGCCGTCGCCCAGTACAACAATTCCGAAAAAGGCCGCGCCAGCGCGCGCAGCAAGCTTGCCGAGGCCGAGTACGAAGTGGCCAAGGAAAAATGCGACGCCCGCACCGGCGCCGAGAAGGATAGCTGCATGGACAACGCCAAGTCGGTGCGCACCGCCGCCCTGGCCGATGCCAAGGCCGGCCGCGAAGGCAAGACGGCTGAGCGCGGCGTCGACGCCGGCCTGATCGCCAGCACCGATACCAGGGATCCGGTCAAGGCAGCCGCGGTCGCCAAGTGCGAGCAGAGCGCCGGCGGCGCGAACACCGGATGCCTGGTCGACAGCAAGGGCAATGTGACGACCATGGCCGGCCGCACCGAGAACGCCGCCGAGCGCGCCGCCGATAATACCCGCGCCGCGGGCGCCACCGTGGTCGACAAGACCAAGGCCGTCGCTTCGACCGTGGTCGAGAAGACCAAGGACGTCGCCGCCACCGTGGTCGACAAGACCAAGGCCGTGGCCTCGAGCGTGGCCCAGAAGACCGAGAACGCGGCCGAGAACGTCGGCGACAAGACCCGCCAGGCAGCCGCGAATACCCGCGAAGAGTCGAAGGAAGCCGCTGCCAAGGCCGACAACGCGACCGACCGCGCCGCCGACAAGACGCGTGACGCCGGCCGCAGCACCGCCATCGCCGCTTCCGACACCGCGCTGACGACCAAGGTGAAAGCGAGTCTGTTCGCGCAGCCGGAACTGAAATCGCTGGGCATCCATGTCGAGACCGAGAAGGGCGTCGTCATGCTGAGCGGCTTCGTCGAAACCAAGGCCGAGGCCGACAAAGCGATCAAGGCAGCCAAGGAAGTCGAAGGCGTCACCAGCGTGAAGAGCGCGATCAAGGTCAAGTAAGCCGCAACCGGCTTCGGCGCCCCGGCGCCGAAGTGCATCATCGAGCGCGCGCAGCCGTCCCGGCGTCTGCGCGCGTTGTCGCATGCAGGCCGCATTCGGGCCGCCGCCGGCCCGCGCCGGCCGGGTAAACACGCGGCCCGGCAGATGGGCGGTTATAATTTTCGGGTGAACAAACTCGAAGCCTTCGGATACATCGTGGCGCAAGCCTCGCGCGGTGATATCACCCTCCCCACCAGCGTCAATGCGGTGCTGCGCCTGCAGCAGGCGCTCGACGACCCCGACTGTCCGCTCGACGAGGCGATCCGGCTCGTGCTGGCCGAGCCGCTCTTGGCCGCGCGCACCGTGGCGTTGGCCAATTCGGCCGCCTTCAGCGGCGGCGGCGCGCCGGTGACGAATGTGCGCGCGGCCATTACCCGCATGGGTTACCGGCGCCTGCAGGCGCTCGTCGCCAGCCTGATCGTGCGCCAGTTCGGCAGCCGCATCCGGGACCCCGGCCTGCGCGCCAAGGCCGAGCAGCTCTGGGAGCACACCACGCACGTGGCGGCGCTGGCCTGGTCGCTGGCGCGCCATGTAACGGGCGTCAATCCCGACACGGCCCTGTTCGCCGGCATCATCCATGAAGTCGGCGGCTTCTACCTGCTCTCGCGCGCCGACGAATTCCCGGGGCTCCTGGACGACGACCCGGAAAAATGGGGCGAGCTGTGCGAGGACGTGGTGGGCCTCGAGGTAGTGAAGAAACTGTCGGTGCCGGCCCCGGTGGCCGAGGCCATCGGCCAGCTGCGCCGCGCCTGGATCAACATGCCGCCCTCGACCCTGCTCGATACGTTGCTGCTGGCCAACCAGTATGCGCCGGTCGCCTCGCCGCTCGGTGCGCCGGCGCCGGCGCTGCCGGAGCATGCCGACAGCGCGCTCGACTTCGTCATCGACGAGGCGCTGCTCGACGACATCCGCCAGGAGGCGCTCGACACCTGCAGGGCGATGGGCGGGCCGCTGCTGGTGTAAAGTAGGACCATCCAGGTCAAAGGACGGTTGGGAACCAGGAACGAGGCCAGCGTTTCCAAGGGCAGGGAGCCATTCGCCGCAGGAGAAGGTGTGAACCATCATCCGACGCGCTTGCTGTTCACGATCACGCAGTTGCCGTGCTTGCTGAGCATGTTCTGCCTGCTCTTCCTCCTGGGCGTGCAGGCCGCGCAGGCACAGCCGCGCCCGGGCGCGCCGTCCGTCGCGCTGCTCAGCGTCGATGGCCCGATCGGCCCGGCCTATGCCGACTATATCGAGCGCGGCATCGCCCAGGCGGCCAAGAGCGGGCGCACGCTCGTCGTCCTGCAGCTCGACACGCCCGGCGGACTCGATTCCGCCATGCGGGTCGCGGTGCGCGCCATCCTGGCCGCGCCGATTCCCGTTGCCTGCTTCGTCGCGCCGGGCGGGGCGCGCGCCGCCAGCGCCGGCACCTACATCCTGTATGCCTGCCATATCGCGGCCATGGCGCCCGGCACCAACCTCGGCGCCGCCACCCCGGTGCAAATCGGCACCGGTCCCGACCCGCCCGGCGCGGGCAAGCCAGGCGATGCCCGGCCAGGCCAGCCCTCGACGCTGGAAAACAAGGCCGTCAACGATGCCGCCGCCTACCTGCGCGGCCTGGCGCAGCTGCGCGGACGCAACGCCACCTGGGCCGAGGCGGCCGTGCGCCAATCGGTCAGCCTGTCGGCCGACGATGCGCTCGAGGCGCAGGTCATCGACATCGTCGCGCGCGATGTGCCGGCCTTGCTGGCGCAGGCGGACGGGCGCAGCGTCAGCGTGCGCGGCCAGCCCTGGCGCGTCGCGTCGTCCGGCGCCGCGCTCGTCGCCACGCCGCCCGACTGGCGCACGCGCCTGCTGGCGGCCATCACCAATCCGAGCGTCGCCCTGATCCTGCTGTCGGTCGGCGTCTACGGCTTGCTGTTCGAATTCATGAGTCCGGGCGCCGT
Source organism: Massilia jejuensis (assembly GCF_042656795.1). NCBI lineage: Bacteria > Pseudomonadati > Pseudomonadota > Betaproteobacteria > Burkholderiales > Oxalobacteraceae > Massilia > Massilia jejuensis. Next base: position 52,172 of record NZ_JBHSMS010000035.1, read on the forward strand.
GCTGCCGGGCGTGGTGGGCGCGATTTGCCTGCTGCTCGGCCTGTACGGCTTGCAACTGTTGCCGATCAATTACTCGGGCCTGGCGCTGATCTTCTTCGGGCTGGCCTGCATGGTGGCCGAGGCCTTCCTGCCGAGCTTTGGCGTGATCGGCTTCGGCGGCGTGATCGCCTTCGTCATCGGCGCGCTGCTGCTGCTCGACAGTGAGGCGCCCGGCTTCGGCCTGCCGCTCGGGCTGGTGGCCGGGGTCGCGGTGGCGGCGGCGCTGCTGGTGGGCGCAACGGCCCAGGTCGCCTTGCGCACGCGGCGCCGGCCGCGCCCGGAGGCGCTCGCCTCGCTCGAAGGCAGCATCGGCGAGGTGCTGGGCGACGCCGTGCGCGAGGGGTGGGCGAATGTCGGCGGCGAGACCTGGCGGGTGCGGGCAGACACGCCCCTGGCGCGCGGCCAGCGGGTGCGGGTACTGGGCCGGCGCGGGCGCGTGCTGCTGGTGGCGCCCCTGGACCAGCTCCCGCCGGGACGCGCGCCGCCATGAGCGTCCTTGCACCGGCTCGCGCCGCCCGGCTATGGCCACCAATTTACACTCAGTACTCGCCCAGAAACAAAAGTGTTGTTAGCTGCGGGAACCGGCGCGTTGCCGCGTTGGCTCACATGTATTTCCGGTCAATTAATTAGGAGAGCGTCATGCTGCTCGAACTGGGCTTTGGCTTGTCCCTGTTGGTCATGGCGGCCTTCGTGCTGCTCGCCATGTCGATCCGTGTATTGCGCGAATACGAGCGCGGCGTCGTGTTCCAGCTCGGGCGTTTCTGGTCGGTGAAGGGACCGGGCCTGATCATCCTGATTCCGGTGCTGCAGCAGATGGTGCGGGTGGACCTGCGCACGGTCGTGCTCGACGTGCCGAAGCAGGACGTCATTTCGCGCGACAACGTCTCGGTGAAGGTGAATGCGGTGCTGTATTTCCGCGTCGTCGATCCGGAGCGCGCCATCATCCAGGTGGCCAATTTTCTGGAGGCGACCAGCCAGCTGGCCCAGACCACGCTGCGCTCGGTACTCGGCAAGCACGAACTCGACGACATGCTGGCCGAGCGCGAACGCCTCAACATCGACATCCAGCAAGTGCTCGACGCCCAGACCGACGCCTGGGGCATCAAGGTCGCCAATGTCGAGATCAAGCATGTGGACCTGGACGAATCGATGGTGCGCGCGATCGCTCGCCAGGCCGAGGCCGAACGCGAGCGGCGCGCCAAGGTCATTCATGCCGAGGGCGAATTGCAGGCATCGGAAAAGCTGATGCAGGCCGCTGAAGTACTGGCCCGGCAGCAGGGAGCGATGCAATTGCGCTACCTGCAAACCCTCGCGACGCTGGCCAGCGACAAGACGACGACCATCGTCTTCCCGCTGCCGGTGGACATGCTGGCCGGCTTCGGCGGCGGCCTCGCCGAGCGCAGGGAACGTTAAGAGCCTGTCTCGGCACGAAAGAGAGAGCGGACGACGATGCCTGGCTATAAGGATGGGTTCGAAGTACCCGCCAGTCGCGGCCGGGGAGCGCGCATCGACAGCATCGCCAGCGCCAGCAGCACGCCGGTGAAGGCCAGGCCGGCCGCCACCCATTGCGGGGCCGCGTACGAATACCCGAGCGTGAGCGGAATGCCGCCGAGGAAGGCGCCGGTGGCGTTGCCGATATTGAATCCCGACTGGCCGAGCGAGGAGCCGAGCATCTCGGCTTTGCGCGAATGGTCGATCAGGAGCATCTGGATCGGCGGCCCCAGCGCCAGCGCATTGGCGCCAGTGGCAAAAGCCAGCGCCAGCATGAGCGGCTGCGAGGCGGCGAACATGCCGTTCATCAGCAGCAGGGCGGTCATCGTCGTCAACAGGATGACGATGGCGTGGATCGGCGCGCAGCGGTCGGCCAGCCTGCCGCCCGCCAATACGCCGGCCGTCATGCCGACGCCGACCACGGTCATGATGAGCGGAACCTGGCCTGGCGCGAAGCGCGCCAGGTCGGTCAGCAGCGGCGCGATATAGCTGAACCAGGCGAAGAAGCCGCCGGTGCCGATCGAGGTGATCGCCAGCGCCATCCACAGGCCGCGGCTGCGGAAGATGCCCAGGTCCTTGCGCAAGCCCGCGCTCGGGCGCGCTTCGATGACGGGTACCCATTGCTTCAGGCTGAGAGCCGTGAACAGGCCGATGGCGGCCACGACCAGGAACACCATGCGCCAGCTCAGGTTGTGGCCGAGCCAGGTGCCGAGGGGGACACCGATGACATTGGCCAGCGTCAGGCCGGTAAACATCGTCGCCATCGCGGCGGCCACTTTCCCTTCGTCGGCCAGGCGGCTGGCGACGACCGCGCCGACGCCGAAGAAGGCGCCGTGCGGCAGGCCGGCGAGAAAACGCGACACCAGCATCAGCGAGAAATCCGGTGCCAGCGCGGACAGGGCGTTAAATACCGCGAACATCAGCATGAACCAGACCAGCACGGTGCGCGGTGGACGCCTGGCGACCAGGCTGACCAGGGTCGGCGCCCCGACCACGACACCGAGCGCATAGGCGGTGATCAGGTAACCGGCCTGGGGAATGGTGATGGCCAGACCCTTGGCGATATCGGGAAGGATGCCCATCATGACGAATTCGGTCATGCCGATGCCGAAACCGCCAAGGGCCAGCGGAAGCAGGCTTTTCTTGATCAAAATAAGGTGTCTTTACAGTGGTGGCACCGGCCGGGCGCCATGCCGGGCCGAGTGGAACCGGCCACTATAGCCGGTGCCGGCCGGCGTGTCCGCTTTCGGCGCATGATGTCGGGTATTCGGCCGCCTGATGGCAAGCCGTTCAGGTTTCGGCGCCAAGCCAGCCGATGCGCCCGTGTCCGGCCTCGTTCAGGCGCGCGACGAGGGCCGGCGCATCGGCTTCGGCCAGGCTGAAGGCAAACACCACCGCATCGCCATGGACGACCTCGAGCAGGGTGGCGCCCGCGGCCTCGAGCTCGCGCCGGATCAGGCCTTCCTGCGCATACGGCGCCGTGCAGCGCAGCTGCGCGTGGCGGACGATCGCGACTTTCTCGGCGCCCAGCAGGGCTTGCGCCACGCTGTCGGTATAGGCGCGCACCAGGCCGCCGGCGCCGAGCTTGATGCCGCCGAAATAACGCACGACGGTCGCCAGCACGCCTTCCAGGTCCTGGTGGCGCAAGACGTCGAGCATGGGCCTGCCGGCCGTGCCGCTCGGCTCGCCATCGTCGACCGCGGCCGACTGGCCGCCGGCCAGCAAGGCCCAGCAGACATGGGCCGCCTGCGGATGGCGGCCGCGCAGCGCCACGACCGCCGCCTGGGCACCGGCGCGGTCCGCCATCGGCTGGACGCAAGCGATGAAGCGGCTTTTCTTGATGATCAGCTCATGGTGAGCGCAGGTCTGGAGCGTGTGTGGCATGCGGTATGAATAAAAATTGGAAACACTGGACAGGCCTGCGCCGGCCCTCGCCGCTACACGACGCTGGCCGAGCGTGCCTGGTCGAGCAATTGTCGCATTTGGACGCCAGGCAAGGGCCGGCCATAGAAATAACCCTGCGCCTTGTCACAGCCGTTTTCCCGCAAAAATCGTCCTTGTTCCTCGGTTTCGATGCCTTCGGCGACCACGTTCATGCGCAGGCTCCTGGCCATGGCGATGATGGCCTTGGTGATCGCCGCATCCTCGGCGTCGCCCGGCAAGTCGCGCACGAAGCTGCGGTCGATCTTCAAGCTGCCGATCGGGAGCGTCTTGAGATAACTCATCGACGAGTAGCCGGTGCCGAAATCGTCGAGCGCCAATTCGATGCCGGCACGCTTGAGCAAATGCAGGCATTCGATGGTGGCGGACGAGGCATCCATGAGCATGCTTTCGGTAAGCTCCAGCACGATCGCCTGCGCCTCGATGCCGGCCTCGTCCAGGATCGACAAGACCGAGGCGACCATGCCCGGCTCCTGGAGCTGGCGCCCGGACAGGTTGATCGCCATGCGTACCGGATGGCCGGCCGCATGCCAGCGCCCGAGTTCGCGGCATGCCTCGCGCAGCACCCATGCGCCGATCGGTACGATCAGGCCGCTTTCTTCCGCCAGGGGGATGAAGTCGGCGGGGCTGATCAAGCCCAGTTCGGGATGGCGCCAGCGAATCAAGGCCTCGGCGCCGATGATGGCGCCGCTGTGCAGGTCGACCTGGGGCTGGTAGTGCAGCAGGAATTCGTTGCGTTCCAGGGCGCGCCGCAGATTGTTGTCAAGAACAAAGCGCTTCTCGGCATCGTCCTGCATGTCCGGCGTAAACAGGCGGTAGGCATTCTTGCCATTGTTTTTTGCGTAGTACATGGCCGTGTCGGCATATTTGAGCAGGGTGTGCATATCCCGGGTATCGTCCGGACACATGCTGATGCCGATACTCGCACCGATGCGGATGTCGTGGCTGCCGATCAGGATCGGCCTGGCCAGCGTGGCCAGGCATTTCGCCGCCACCGCAAGGGCCATGTCGACGTCGTGGACATGTTCGAGCAGGATCGCAAATTCGTCGCCGCCGATGCGGGCAATCATGTCCTCATGGCGCAGTTCAGCCGCCAGCTGCCGGGCAACCAGACGCAACAGGTCGTCGCCGACGTCATGGCCCAGGGTGTCGTTCACCGCCTTGAAATTATCCAGGTCGATGAACATCAGCACCGCGCGCCGGTTCTGCTCGCGCGAACGGAGCACGGCCGCTTCCAGGCGCTCGTTGAAGAAATGGCGGTTATGCAGATGGGTCACCGGATCGAAATGCGCCAGCCGGTCGAGCCTGGCTTCGACGCGCCTGCGCTCGGCGATTTCGCTCTCCAGTTCACGCTCGCGTTTCTCGATGCGGTCGAGCATGTTATTGAACGTGAGCGCCAGGGCACCCACATCTTCCGAAGCGGGAACGCGCGCGCGGATCGAGTAGTCGCCCAGCCGCGACACCTGTTCGCTCGCTTTCGACAGTTCGTTGATCGGATCGGTCACGAAGCGCTGGAGGCGCGACAGGACCAGATGGGCCACGGCCATCAAGGCGAACATCACCGGAATTGCCAGTCCCAGGTAGAGCGCAAGCTGGTGGTAGACGCTCGAAAGGGAGCTGCGCACCACGACCGTGCCCAGGCGCTGCTGCCTGACCTGGACCGGATGGACGATCACGACCTCATGCAGGCTGAGCACATAGTCCGGACGCGAACGCATGCCGAAGGGCGCCATCCCGGCCGGGGCACCGATGCTGGCAAAGAGCCGGCCCTGGCGGTCGAAGGCCGCCGCCGACTGCACGTCGGGCAGCGCGCGCAGTGCCGCGAGGATGTCGCCGGCAGCTGCCCTGTCGTCGAATACCAGCGCGGCCGATAAATTTTCGCTGACGACGGTGGCCGATGCCTGGGTCTGAGCCACCACGCTAATCGTGAAGAAATAGACCTGGATACTTACCAGGAATAAGGTCGATGCGAGGATGACGCTGCCGCTGGTGACAAGATTTGCCCACTTGAATTTGTTGGCCAGTGTCTGCCTGTTGATCCATTCGACCCAGCTGTTCATATCGGCCCTGGGTTCTCAATACACGGTACGGGCCAGGCGCAGCACCTTCGAGCTGACGACGATGCCGGCGGTGCGCGCGGCGGGGCCGTTGAAATCGAACACGATGCGCTGGTTCTCGACGGCCAGTTCGAGCATCACGCCCAGGCGGGTGGCGCCGCGGATGTCGGAAATCGTCATGACGCCGAGTCCGCGCGCCGATTCGGCAAGCAGGTCGAGATGATGGGCTTCCGAGGCGCTGATGAACAGGATCTGGCATTGCGCGACCGCCTCGCTGCCCGAGCGCGGGTAGGCAAGCGCGATCGCCGACTCGCCAAGCGGTTTTCCTTCCAGTGCATTGAGCGTATTGCCGAACGGACTGCGCCCGAGTACGCACAGGCGCACGATCGGATTGGTATTAGGAAATTTACTGAATAGCGCGATGTTATAGATGAATGCTGCCTTGGCGGCATATTCGGCCGCTGGCACGGCGTGCAAGGGCGGCCCCGGCAAGAGCAGGCCAAGCAGTACGCACAGGCCTTTGCAATGCCGGGCCATCCTGGAAATGATCATCTTAGAACTTGTACGTCGCGGTCACGCGCCAGTTACGTCCGTCTTGCCTGATCGAACGCAGGTAGCGCGGAGGTGCTGCATTGTCGAAATGCTCTTCGCTTGGCGAATCGGCGTAACGCTTGTCGAGTACGTTATACAGGCTCGCGACCAGCTCGATACGGTTGTCCAGGACATGCCCGAGCAAGGTCAGGTTGAGCACGCCGAATCCGCCCACATGATCGTCGAGCGTGGTCCTGCGGCGGCTCGTGAACTGATATTCCAGGCTGGCGCGCAGGCGCTCGTCCGGTAGCGGGGTCGAGTAGCTCAGCTTGACGAGCCTGCGCGGCGAATTGTTGAGCCACTCGTTGGTGTTCTGGTCGCGTGCGGTCTGAAAGCTGGCACTGCCCTTGAACGCGCTGCCGTTTTCGCGCAGCCATTCCGCTTCGAGTTCGATGCCCCTGGCGCGCGCTGCATCGATGTTGGCATACACGAGCAGCCCGTCGGCAGGGTCGGTTGCGAGGGCAACCAGGTCGCGCAGCCGGTACTGGTAGAGCGACATCGTGGCGCGGAACCGGTCGATCGGGAAGTATTCGGCGATGAACTCGTTGGTGTGGATGCGTTCCGGACGCAGTGCGGGGTTGAGCTTGGTGTTGGCAATGTCGCTCGCGTAGTAGCGCTCATAGGCATTCGGCGCCCGATAGGCCGAGCCGTAGATACCCTTGAGTGTCATCTCGGGCGTGGCGTGATGAATGAGCGCGATGCGCGGATTGGTCGTATGTCCGCTTTCGGAGTCGAAGTCGCGGCGCACGCCGGCGTTGAGCAGCCATTGCTCGCCCAGGCGCACTTCATCCTGGACATACACCGCGGCGCGCCGCTTTGGCTTGTCGATCCGGACATAGCTGAGTTCCGGTTCGATGTCGGCGTTGCTGATGGCGCGCCGGCGGTCGTCCAGGAACTCGATGCCGCCGATGATCCGGTGGCCACGCATGCCGGTGCTGAGCAGGCGCAGTTCGGCGCCGCTGGTCTGGCTCGCCGAGCGGTCGATGTTGGCAGTCGGTCCGGGCGCGTAGATATAGACACCGTCGTAGCGGTAGCGCGACAGATTAACGCTCGCAAAGGCTGCCAGCGTGGGAGACAGGTCTTTCTGGTAAGTCAGGCTGGCGGCTGCGTATTCGTCGACCGTGTGGCTGCGCGGGTCATTGAACTGTTGTCCATACGATGCAGTCGGAATGCCCTTGATACGTTGCGCCAGGTAGGCTTGCGCACCCAGGTCACCATAGGTGAACTTGCCAAAGACACGTTTTTGACGGTCATGATCCAGGCCCCGCGCGATCCCATCGTTGCCCGCCGGACTGGCAAATTCAGGGAAATACAGGTCCGCGCCCCGGCGCCGCGCTGACGATGCCGATACGAGCATGTCCGATGCCTGGCCATGTTTTTTGCCAGCCGATAAGTGCACCTCGCGCCCGCCTGCGCTGGCGGCGCCGACCTCAAGGGTAGCGCCGTCATAAGCGCCGCCCTTTTTGGTAATGATGTTGACCACGCCAAAGAAGGCGCTGCTGCCGTAGAGCGCAGAGCCAGGGCCGGGAACGAATTCGACGCGCTCGATCAGCGAAATGTCGATCGGAAATTCGGTGCCGAGCGCGCCCTGGTCGAATACGACATCATTGAGGCGCAGTCCGTCGATCAGGATCAGCAGGCGGGTATTGAAGTCGCCCGGCCGGCCGGATCCGCGTGTGCCGGCAAAGCTGTAATTGCGGTCGTAGCTGACATACACGCCGCGCATGCTGCGCAGGATATCGGCCAGCGTGCGGTGCCCGTGGCGCCGGATATCGTCCGCCAGGATCACTGAAACGGACGACGGCGCCTCGCTGATCCTCTGGGGAAGCCGGGATGCGGTCACGACGTCGATATTGAGCAGTTGCTCGATGCTGATATGGGTGAGGTCGCCGGCGACATCGGGCGAGGCCAGCGCGTCAGAACCGTGGATGGCCGACAAGCTGCTTGCCAGGTAAAGTGCGGCATGAACTCGATGAAGGTTCATTAAGAGGAAAGAAAATGCTTAATTGAAAAGTTGCTCTAAAGCATTTTCAGGATAGATTTTCGTGTGCCCTGCGTCAAGAATGCCAACAATTAAATGACGAATTTGTCGTTTTCTTGATTTGTATTTACATGGAAATATTGACCGCGAAATAAGTCTGATCCGCTGACGCGGCACCGTCACGAACTATTTCGATCCAAAAACAAAAACGCCAACCGTGACGGTTGGCGTTTTCGCTGAATCTTTGGTAGGCCGTGCGGGATTCGAACCTGCGACCAACGGATTAAAAGTCCGCTGCTCTACCAGCTGAGCTAACGACCCGAAGAAGGCAAGATTATAGCCGGACTCTTCCGAATGTCCAAGGACTTCGTGCCTGCCCCGTCCGCCAGCCTGCGTCCCGGCTCAGGTCGCGACATCCTTGTCCTCGCTCTTGGCCTGGCGCATGGCCTCCGGTTCGAGCTTCTCGGCCTCGACGTTCATGCGCACGAACACCCCCCAGCACGCCAGCAGGATGGCGGCGGCGATACCGATCGACGCCACGTGCGGCAGCATCTCGGGCTTCGTATGCATGAACTGGAACACCCCGACCAGGCATTCCACGCCGAGCGATACCACGACCACGATCAGGAAACGCGACAGGAAGCGGCGCAGCCGGGTCGGCGAGCTCACATGCACGGCACGCTGCACTTCCTCTTCCAGCACGGTCTGCCCCAGTTCGAGCGCGGCGACGGCGATCGTCAGCAAGCCCACGCATTCCAGAATCAGCCTGAAGCGCTCCTGGACCGATTGTTCATCGCTGGGGCGCAGCGCCGACCAGATCTCGATTGCGCCAAGCACGATCAGGGCGAAGCCGCAGACAAAGAAGAGCAGGGCAATCATTACATAGCCAAGGGCGCCAATTTTATGCAGGTATTTCACGGAAAGCCTCATGTTGGAATATGTGGAAACTTTAGCATCATTTCCTGGCTTCTTCTGTTCGGCAGGACACTCGCCCAGGATGTTGCGCGGCACGATCGCCACCGAACGCAGCTTGAAGACAGCGTTCCGGCGCGACGGTCAATGCGAGCGGAGTCGCCTCGCCTGGCTGCTGCGATATGTCGTCCACAACGAAAAAGGCGCCATGATCACCCATGGCGCCTTCAGTGTGCGGAATTCGAGAGTTCTTAACGCGGAGATCAGGGCTTGCGCAGGTCGGCCAGTTCGTCGAGGCCGCTGCCTCCGTCGGCATACGCCGCCTGGAAGCTGGGGCGTCCCTTCCAGCGCTGCCACAGCGCATCGAGGTGCTCGAAGCGCTCGTCGAGCGGGGTGGCGTTGACCGGGAACTTGGAGAACGCGATCGCCGTACACAGCGTGATGTCGGCGAAGGTCGGTGCATCGCCGCCCAGGACCCAGGCACGCCCGTCGGCCAGGTGGCGGTCGACCAGCGCCGCGTGGGACAACGCTTCCTTACGGCAATGCTCGCCCCATTGCGGGTTGTAAGTCAGTTCCAGCTTGGGGCCGAGGCCGGTGTGCATGACGTGGAACATGGTCACGATACGGTACAGGATATGGGTCCAGATACGGTTTTCCCACATCGTATCCTGACCTTGCTCGAGTGCAGTCGCCCCCATGATCTTGCGCCCCGGATATTGCTGGTCGAGATAGCGCACGATGGCCGCCGTTTCCGACAGGTAGCTGCCGTCGGCCAGCACCAGGGTCGGCGTTTCACCCCAGGGATTGAGCTTCAGGTGCGGCCACTTGCGCTGGTCGCCTCCCGGGCTCATGTCATAGATCGTTTCGTCGAATTGGTCGGCGATGCCCTTCTCGTGCAGGAACAGGCGAAGGCGCTGGGGGTTGGGAAAGGCCGATGGCGATGTGTAGAGTTTCAGGGATTCGGACATGAATGGATTCCATTTCAAACTCGGCTGCGTGCGGCTGGTACCGCCCAGCGACCAAGCTGGATTAGTCGGATGTGTGGATGTCGACGGCCGTGCTTCAACGGCGGCCGGCGGCTGGACGGCATGAAAGCTTGAAATGATTATAAAGCGCGAATGATAATTTTGTTTTCAATTGCACCTATACAATCAATAGCTTTTAACTATAAAAACGGACTGCTGGGCGGGCAACGCGGCGCGGGCGCGGCCGTGAGCGAACCCGGGGTGAATAACGGTGGGGGCGTGGAGAAGCGCTCGACATCGACGGCTTGGCAAGGTCCCTCGACGCTATTAAATAGGCACTGACATGCAAAAAGCCCACGCACCGAAATGCGTGGGCTTCTTGGTAATTCGTGGTAGGCCGTGCGGGATTCGAACCTGCGACCAACGGATTAAAAGTCGCCGGGTCGTAATACGAAAACCTTAACATTCAAAGACTTGCAACGCTTGCCAAGCTCGACAGTCAACGTCACTCAAGGGTGAGAATCAATAGTTGGCGAATTGTACGTCACAAATGCGTCACAGAGAGAGAGTGAACCACCCCGGGTTTTGTAGTGGCTCCATTGTTTGAGAGAATGGAGTCATGAACAAGCAACCCAAGTATTTCCGATATCATTAAGCGCGTTGTGCAGACGGTCAGGGAAGCGGACAGCGAGTAGAGATTCACAGACGGGGCTTCTGGAAAGCAGTCAGAAACACCCTAGGCGAGGGAGCTAATCAAGCGGGCGCCACATTCGGTGACGTCGCCGTCGTAAGCGTACGGCTTGCCTTTGTGCTTTGCGCCTGCGCCGTCGGGTTTGATCGCAAAGTTACCCTTGCATTTTGGACAAAAGGTCATGTCATCCTGGATTGCTGCTGCCTTGCCCATGGCAATCGTTTCCGACGTGGCGCTGATGACCTTGCCGCCATGATCGGTCTGGTCGTTCAGTCGAATCACGCCACGGCCTTCGTGTTTCATGCTCACTCCTCATTGAGGTCTCGGTGTCTCGTTACTCGGCGCCAGCCGTGTTAGGTTTGCCCTTGGGAAGAAGTACGAACCCTCGGGGGCGCCGGGTACCTTGACGCGGAATTTCAGGCCGGACAGGAGTTTGTCCCATAACGCAACAGCCTCGTCGTTGCTGACCGACGCCTTCTTGGCGGCTCCGACCATATTGGCCTCGACCTTGGTAAACATTGCGGCGCCAAATTCAGAAGGGTTTGCTACGTCTCTCGGCGTACCGACAAAGGCCCATTCGAAATCATGGGTGCCGTCGGGCCTGCGAATGAGAGATTCTTCGCCCTTCCAGTGCTGCACGTCCCGTTTGCCTTCGCGCAGAACATCGCGCTTTGGGTAAAGGACGCCCTGCATATCCTGGGCACCCTTGATGCGAGCAAGCAGGGACAATTCGTCGCGCTTCATTTCGAACTCAGCCTTGTCGTAATCGCCGTAAGCATTCTGGTTGGAACTGACGGAGAACGTAACGTCCGGGAAGCTAGGCAAATAGATTCCTGCATTTACCTTCTCTGAATCCCCGTATCGGTCACCTGCGATGAATCCGTGTTCGATACAGAAGCCCGGTTCGGTCGGTACTTCCTCCGCTGGGCGTAGCCGCAAGCTCTTGGCTTGCGCGAGCTGCCTGGCGATTACCGTGCTTTCGGTTTCGCCTTTCTCGATGGAGTCACCCAATACGAAGGTGAGCTCTCCCTTGCTGATATATGTGTCGAAGAACAGCGCGTTGCGCTCTTTTTTGTATTCGTCTTCGAAATAGCGCGTCTGCCAGCTTTCCTCGATCGGCCCTGGTCCGTTGTAGGAGATCTCAGCAGCATCTTCCTCTCGTTTCAGTTTTGCAATTTTTTCTTCCGCCCTGCGTTTTGCCTTCTCGATACCTCCCGAAATAATGTCTATATCTGAAGGAAACGAGGCACCCCCCCAAACAAGCTGGGCTTCCTGAGGCACTTCGATCGCATAGCGGCCGAAACAGAGAATCTTTGTTTTTTCAAACAGCGCGCGCAAGCGCGGGCTGAGCTTGACTGGTTCGGGCACGGCGGTCTCCTTGTAGGCATAGGTACGAGAATTTCCAGCTAACGACAGCAGCGCGATGAGTAATACCGCGAGCATTGCGGCGCGCTTCGGGGAAAGGATGCTTTTCACGATGTCTGCCATTTCGCCGTCTTGGCGATCTGGACGACCGAATACAGCAGGGACGCCAGCACATCCTGGTCGGCATAGCTGTTCTGGTGTTCATAGCTCTTGCCTTTTGTTTCGCCGTGCACGAACAGCTTGCCGGTAATCTGCTTGGCGGAGCGGGCGGCCGGGACGGTTTCGTCGCCGGGCGCGGCCGGCGGTTGCAGAACGAGCGTCAGCACGCGGCTGTCTGTCTGGACTTTCAATGTGCCTTGGGCGTCGTCGCTCACCAGCTTCCAACTTTCGACCGGCGTAAGCAGGATGTTGCGGGAGTCCCACACTTCAGGATCGGTCACTTTGAATACGACCTCGCCATAGCTGAGGCGTTCTGGCGACGCACAGAAGCTGCCGTAGCAACTGGTCGGATGGAAGGTAGTCTTGATGTTTTCGATAAATTTACTGGCCTTTTTCAGGCGGTCGATAACGGCATCGATACCCCCGCCAGCTGCTACTTTCACGTCGCCCGGATTGACCCATTTCGGGTTGATCAGTCGCCACCATCGATCGACCGGTTGCAGGTAAATGCTCTCCAAGGCACTCGCTTTGTCGCCGGGCCAGCTCCACATCTCGCGCCCCGACCCATCCACGACCTTGAGCCATCCTTTGCCATAGGCCGAACCAGGAAATAGTTCCAAAGCTGCAGGCGCATTGGCGAGGATGGCAGTGGCATGTTCACCATTAATGCCCAAAATGCTCGCCTTGGTTTCGGGAAACAGGAATGAATCGTCTAGGGAAGCGCTGATCAATTGACGATTTTCAGCGGACCTCCCTTTTTTTGCGGCAAAGACCAGCC
>NZ_JBHSMS010000036.1:0-316510 GCF_042656795.1 Massilia jejuensis
GTCAGTTCGGCTCATCGCCTTCTGACCTCCTGGACTCAATTTCGTTCAGTCAGACACACCCTAGCCCGGCAGGGGCGGGTTGGTCGCCGCCTTGACTTCCTTGAGCACGAACGAGGTATATACTTCCTTCACGCTCGGCAGGCTATTGATGTAGTTACCCGAAAAGACGCCGTAGGCTTCGAGGTCCTCGGCGACCACGATCAATTGGTGGTCGTAGCGTCCCGAGATCCGGAAGCAGGCCAGCACCTGCGGGATTTCCTGCACCGCCGCCTCGAAGGCCTGCAGGCTTTGCGTGTCCTTCTTGTCGAGCGAGACCTGGACGATCGCCATGACCTGGTAACCCAGGCGCCCGGCATTGAGGCGTGCATGGTAACCGCTGATCAAACCCTCCTCTTCGAGCCGCTTGACGCGGCGCCAACATGGCGAAGTCGTCAGCGACACGCGTTCGGCCAGGTCGGCGCTCGACAGGCGCGCGTCCAGTTGCAGCTCTTCCAGAATGCGGCGGTCGATCCGGTCCAGCTTGACGCGCGGCTTGTTCATGCGACTTACCTATTCCAACAATGTCCTTCCGACGAAACGATTGTTCCAAAAGCGTTCCCGGAGTCGTTTCAATATAGCAAAATTTTCCGATAGCGAAAGCCTATAATTTTTATAACTCAAACAAAAAAGCAACAATGACGGTACCCGCGCCGGGTAGGACTGACGGCGCGCCATCCCCATCATCGCCATCAATCCCATCCCAACATCATCGAGGAGTCGTCCCGCATGTCCGTTCCCACCCCGCATTTGAAACCCCTTGCCCTGCTGCTCGCAGGCGTCTTCGGCACGCTCGCGCTGCCGCAAGCGGCGCTGGCGCAAAGCACCGACGGCGCCGCGCCGGCGATGGCGCGCGTGCTCGTCACCGGCTCCTCGATCAAGCGCATCGATGGCGAAACCGCGCTGCCGGTGCAGATCCTGAAACGCGAGGACATCGAGCGCAGCGGCGCCTCCTCGACCGAGGAACTGGTCAAGCAACTCAGTTCGCTCTCGAGCGCGGGCAGCGCCACCACGGTGGCGAATGCCTCGGGCTACGGCGGCGGCAGCATCGCCACGGTCTCGCTGCGCGGCCTGGGTGGGGCACGCACGCTGGTGCTGGTGAATGGACGGCGCGTGTCGGTGTACGGCGGCGGCTCCGCCGGCGCGGCCGGTTCGTCGGTCGACGTCAACAGCATCCCGCTGTCGGCGATCGAGCGGGTCGAGGTCTTGAAGGACGGCGCCTCGGCCGTGTACGGCTCCGACGCCATCGCCGGCGTCGTCAACTTCATCCTGCGCAAGGACTTCACCGGCATCGAGGCGACCGCCACTTACGGGCAAACGAGCGACGGCCTGGGGCACGATCGCAAGGCCTCGGTGTTCGGCGGCTTCGGCCGCTTCGCCGAAGACGGTTGGAACCTGACGGCCAGCGCCAGCTTCCAGAAAACCGACCGTATCCTCGGTTCCGAACGCGCCTTCGCGCGGCGCCTGAATGTCGCCGAGCAGAACGACTATACGTCCTCGATCGCCTTTCCCGCCAACGTCGTGCTGAACAGCCGCGGCACGCTGGCCAATCCGGCGCTGCCCAACTGCGGCCCGGTGTCGCTGGTGTCGCCCTTCTCGAGCACGCGCTGCACCTTCGACAATAGTCCGTTCGTGTCGCTCCAGCCGGACCTGGAAAAGGCCAGCTTCATGGCCAACGGCCGCATGCGCCTGGCGGACGAGGCCGAAGCCTATTTCGAATCGGGCTTCACGAAGAACAAGATCACCTCCACCACGCAGGCCGTACCGCTGGCCTATAACGCGGTTACCACCGCCAGCAATCCCTACGTGCCGGCGTTCCAGCAGCTGATCGCCCAGTACCCCGGCATGGCCGCCAAGTACGGCACCAACATCGGGCGCGGCGGTTTCATCCTGGTCCCGAGCAGCCGCTATTACCCGGCCGCCTTCGCCGCCGCGAACGGCCTGTCCGGGCTGCCGCTGCTGCTGAACTACCGCGACGTCGCCAACGGCGAGCGCAACACGCTCGACGTGTCCGAGAATGCGCGCCTGGTCGTCGGTGCGCGCGCCACGCTGGCCGGCTGGGACATGGATTCGGCCGTTCTCTACAGCCAGAGCAAGGTGCACCAAAACCTGCTGACGGGCTATGCGCAGTATTCGAAGGTGCTGCCGATCTTTAACAGCGGCGTGATCAACCCGTTCGGCGAGACAGCCGATGCGGCCGCCCTCGAAGCGGTGCGCGCCGGCGAGTTCCGCGGCACCAGTTACGCATCGAAGACCTCGACCACCTCGGTCGACATCAAGGGTTCGCGCGAGCTCTTCACCCTGCCCGCCGGCGCCGTCGGCATGGCCCTGGGCGCCGAACTGCGCCGCGAAAAGTTCGCCTACGATCCTTCGGTCGCGATCCAGACCGGCGACATCGCCGGCCTGGGCGGCAATGCCTTCCCGGTCGTCGGCGCACGCAACGTCGGCTCGCTGTACGCCGAGCTGGGCGTCCCGATCCTGGCCAAGCTCGATGCCGACGTGGCGGTGCGCTACGACCGCTACCAGGGCGTGGGCCACACGGTCAATCCGAAAGCGTCGCTGCGCTGGCAGCCGGTCGACAGCCTGCTGCTGCGCTCGGCCGTCGGCAAGGGCTTCCGCGCGCCCTCGCTGACCGACCTGTACACGCCGCAGGCCACCGGCATCACCGGCAACGGCTCGCGCGACTACCTGCGCTGCCCGACCCTGGCGACCGGCGCCCCGCGCGACTGCAACTTCCAGTTCTCCACCATCACCGGCGGCAATCCGAACCTGAAGCCCGAGAAGTCGCTCTCGATCACGGCCGGCGTGGTGTGGGAGCCGGTGAAGAACGCCTCGATCAGCCTGGACGCCTTCCGCATCGACCTGAAGGATGCGATCGTCGTCGGCGGCCTGTCGTCGGTCTACTTCCTGGCCAACGCCGAGCGCACCGCGCAATTTGCCCAGTTCATCAACCGCGGCGCGGCCGACGGCAACCCGGCCGGCGTCGGGCCGATCGAATCGATCGTCCAGACCAACGCCAACCTGTTCAGGACCAAGGTCGCCGGCGTCGATCTCGATGGCGTCTACCGCCTGCGCTTCGGCGAGCGCAATCGCGTCAACCTGCGCCTGTCGGGCACCTACATGCATAAATACGACACGCAGGGACCGGACGGCAGCTATACCAGCGCCCTCGACCGGGCCTTGAACGCCTCCGGCGGCGTGGTGCTGCGCTGGAAGCACAACGCCGGCATCAGCTGGGAGTCCGGCCCGTACGCCGCGACCCTGCTGCACAACTACCAGAAGGCCTACAAGGATGCCCTGGCCAACCTGGCGCCAGCCGGCACGCCGCAGCGCAAGGTCTCCGCCTACCAGACGGTCGACCTGCAGCTGGGCTATTCCGGCTTCCGGAATACCAAGCTCGCGCTGGGCGTGAAAAACCTGGCCGACCGCGACCCGCCCTACACCAACCTGACCTCGAACTTCCTCGGTGGTTACGACGTCAGCTATGCCGATCCGCGCGGGCGCTTCTTCTACGTGAGCGCGACCTACGCGTACAGATAAGCCCGGGCCGGGGCGGCGCCGCCGGCTGCCGCCCATGCGGCGCAGGCGGCACCGGAACGCCGCGTCAGGGGGAGCGCCGGTCCGGTAGTCCACCTTTTGCCGGGGCCTTGCGCCGGCGCGCGGGAGTCTCCGGGAGTGTCGGGGATTCAGCCGGACTGGCCGGGACGCCCCAGCGCGAGCGCGATGGCGTTGATCAGCGCGCTGACGGTGTACGGTTTGCGCAGGAACTGGATCTGCAGCGTCCGCAGGCGTCCCGGATCGACCATGTACCCGCTGGTGAGCACCACGGGCAGGCGCGGATGGTGGGTGGCGAGCCAGTTCACCAGTCCAATGCCGTCGAGCCTGCCCGGCATCATGACATCCGACAGGACCAGGTCGACCGTGCTGAAGTCGGCCTGCACGGCGGCGTCGGCGCTGTCGACGACCGTGATGTCGGCGTCGAGCACGGCCAGCAGCGACGACATCGTTTCGGCCACCACCGGATCGTCTTCGACGCACAGGATGCGCACGCCCGCCAGCGAATGCGGCGGTGCTTCCGACGGCACGGCCAGCGCAGCCGGCGCCTCGCCGGCGCAGCGCGGCAGCAGGATGCCGACCGTGGTGCCCACGGGCTCGCGCCGGATGAAGGCCAGGCCGCCGCTCTGGCTGGCGAAGCCGTATACCTGCGACAGGCCCAGGCCGGTGCCCTTGCCCACCGCCTTGGTCGTGAAAAAGGGCTCGAAGGCCTGGCGCGCCGTCTTCTCGGACATGCCTTCGCCGTCGTCGGTCACGGTGATGCAGGCGTAGTCGCCGGCCAGGCCGCCGGCCTCCGGCCAGGCGTCATCGGGCAGGCGCGTATTGCGCGCGGCCAGCACCAGCTGGCCGCCCCCGGGCATCGCATCGCGCGCATTGGCGGCCAGGTTCAGCAACGCCGCGTCGAGCTGGGCGGGATCGACCGACACCGGCCACAGGTCGTGCGGAACGTGCAGGGTCAGTTCGACCGGCGCGCCGACGGCATCGCGCAGCAGGTCGGCGCTCGCGTTCAGATACAGGTGCAGGTCGAGGACGACGTTGTTCAGGGGCTGGCGCCGCGCATAGGCCAGCAATTGCTGGGTCAATGCGCCGCCGTGCGCGCACGCGCGGCGGATGCTGTCGAGCGAGCGCTCGAGGCGCGGGTTCGGCTCTTTCGCCAGCAGCATGCGCAACAAGGTTTCCGAACCGGAGATCACCTGCAGGATGTTGTTGAAGTCGTGCGCCACGCCGCCCGTCAGGCGGCCCAGCGACTCGAGCCGGCGCGCCTCGGCCAGGGCCCGCTCGACGCGGCGCCGCTCGCTCACCTCGCGCTCGAGCGAACGCGTGCGTTCCTCGACGGCCGCTTCCAGTGCGCTGGCATGCTGCTCCAGGGCGCGCCACTGCTCGCGCATGGCGAACTGCAGGCGGCGCGTGCGCAAGGCCGAGCGGATCGACATCAGCAAGACCTCGCGCGAGGTCGGGCGTTCGATCAGGGTGATGTTGCCGATGCGCGCCAGGCGCGCGAAACGGTTGCTGTCGACCTCGGCCCTGGCGCGGCCGGCGAGCGTGAGGAAGGGCAGGTTCGACCAGGCCGGCTGGCGCCGCAAGCTGGCGTCGAGGCCGTGGAGGGAACAGCGGTCCAGCCCCTCTTCGGTGACGATGGCGCACCAGGCGTTCTCGTCCAGGCTGGCATAAAAACCGGCGGCATCGCCGCATGCTCGCACGACCACGCCTTCGGCCTCGAGCAAGAGGCGCAAGGCGGCCTCGTCGCCCGCGACCGGGGCGAACACGACCGCGATGGCGGCCGACGCCGCCGGCGTGCCGGCATCGTCCTTAGAACTCAAGGGAGCTCACCCCGGCCTCGTCCAACGGGACCTGGACGCGCTCGCCGATCTCGACGCCGGCATCGGTCAGGTGCAGGACCCGCACATCGTGCTCGTGGCGGCCATGGCGGCGCTTGAGGGCGCAGATGGCCTTGCACACGACGTTGTCGTGCTCGTAGTAGCGCAGCGAGATGATATTGTCGGTGATGATGCTGAGCGCGTCGGGTTCCTTCGAGGTGTCGAGGCGCGCCGAATGGGCGCCCACGATGATCGAGGTCACGTTCATGTTGCTGAGGTACGAGAACAGCTCGTTCATCTGCAGCAATAGCGATTTTTCCTCGCGGATGACATCGAGGTAAGAATTGATGCAGTCGATGATAATCAGGCGCACGCCCTGGTCTTCGACGCTGCGGCGCACGTTCCAGATGAATTCGCCGGGCGAGATGCGCGACGGATTGACTCGGCGCAGGTGGAAGCGGCGCTGCTCGTCGGGGGCGCCTTCCTCGTGCATGTGCCCGATCACGCGCGAGCGCAGCATCACTTCCGATTCGTCGAAGGTGAAGTAACCGACGTGGTAGCCGCTTTCGACGGCGGACAGGGCGTACTGCAGGGCCAGCGTGGACTTGCCGACGCCCGACGGTCCCAGCAGCATCGTCGAACTGCCCGCCACCAGGGGGCCGCCCACCAGGCGGTCGAGACTGTCGACCTTGCTCAGGATATCGAGCGCGTCGTCGTCGCGCTTGTGCTCTTGCGCGATCAGGCTCGGGAACACCAGGATCTCGCTCTTCCTGATCACGTAATCGTGCCAGCCGCTCTGGAAGTCGCCGCCGCGCAGCTTGACCACGCGCAGGCGCCGGCGCGCCGCGCCGAAGCTGCGTTCGAGCTGCTCGAGCGTCACCACGCCATGCACGGCGCTCTGCAATTCGAATTCGCGGCCGTCGGCGGTGAGGTCGTCGAGCAGGATCACGGTGGCCTTGGATTGCGCCAGACGCTGGCGCAGGTCGATGATCTGGCGCCGGTAATGCGCGCTGTCGCGTGCCAGCAGGCGCACCTCGACCATCGAATCGATCACCACCCGGTCCGCCCCGCTGGCGGCGATCCGGTCGGCGATGCGGCCCACCAGCGCCGACAGTTCGGTATCGGTCGGCAGCAGGATGGTCTGGGAGGGACTCGTCTCGGGCGGCACCGGCATGATCTCCTCGATCCCGATGCCCTCCAGGCTCCAGCCATGGCTCGCCACCGTCGCCTGCAGCTCTTCCTTGCTTTCCGAGAGCGTCAGGTACAGGCAACTGTGGCCGATCGACGCCCCATGGATGAGGTAACGCAGGCCGAGGGTCGTCTTGCCCGTGCCTGGGCGGCCTTCGATCAGGTGCACCCGCTGGCGGATCAGGCCGCCCCGCAAGACGGCATCGAGTTCGGGGATGCCCGTCGGTACTCGTTCAATATAGGGCTCCATGGCCGCCTCTTTCAAAATTTAGTAGCGCTGCAAGTACCGTTCGACGGTCGTGACGCGATTATAAATTATGCAGATGGCATTAGTTATTTATGTATTAACAATGGAGTGCGGCAATATTTATATCTGCAATCCCGCTCAACCCCTGGCAACCCCTGGTGTCAGGTCTGACATTTAGACACGGTCTCAACAGCACACCAGGTCGCATCGGCTCGCCGGCACCCATCGAACGCGATTGGCGTGCCGGCCCTCGGCATGACTACTTGCCGATCACCACTGGCTCGTCGTAGCCCAGCGCCTTCATGCGCGGCAGCTGGGTCTTGCCATCGCCGACCACCAGCCAGACCATCTTCGACGGATCGAGATACTTCTGCGACAAGGCCTGCACCTGCGGCAGCGTCATGGCCTTGACGATCTGCTCACGTTCCTTGACGTAGTCGGCACGCCAGCCGTACTTGCTGATGTTGTCGAGCATGGCCAGCTTGGCCGCCGACGTCTCGAAGGCGCGCGCATTACTCTTGACGAGGAAGTTCTTGGTCGTTTCCAGGTCGGCCGCCGAATAGGTCGCCGGGTAGTCCTGCAGGATCTTTTTCACCAGCTGGGTCGACTCGAGCGTGACATTGCTGCGCACGCCGCTGGCGATGATGAAGGGTCCGGCGCTCTTGCTGCCCGAGAAATTCGAATTGATTCCATAGGTGTAGCCCTGCCCTTCGCGCAACTGCTGGGTCAGGCGCGAAGCGAAACCACCGCCGCCCAGGATGTAGTTCATCACCGTGGCCGGATAGTAGTCCGGGTCGGTGACCGCCAGCGCGCGGTAGCCGACCTGCAGCACCGATTGCTTGGCATCCGGCACGTCGACGAAATAGACTTTGCCGGGCGCCTGGCCGGCCGCGCCGGACGCCGCCGGCAGCGCGACTTCCTTTGCCTTCCACTCGCGGCTGAGTCCGGCGAGCGAACGCGCGATCGCGGCCTTCGGCAAGGCGCCGACCACGTGCATGCGCGCCACCGATGGCGACAGGTTAGCGCGGTAGTATCCCTTCAGGTCGTCGATGCTGATCGCATTGACGGTCTCGGCAGTGCCGAGGATATTGCGCGAACGGAGATCGTCTTTCGCATAGATCAGCTTGGCGAAATTGTTGCTGGCCAGCGCGTTCGGATCGGCTTCCTGCTGGCGAATCTGGCTCAGCACGCTTTGCTTGATGAGGGCGAATTCCTTCTCGTCCCAGCGCGGCTGCAGCAGGATTTCCTGGACCAGGGCCAGGGTGGCCTCGTAATTGCGCGCCAGGGTCGTCACGCTGATGCGCACATCCTCGGTACGTGCGGCCACATTGATCGTCGCGCCCAATTGCAGGATCGCTTCTTCCAGCTCTTGCGGGGTCTTGCTGGCAGTGCCCTGCGTCATCATGCGCGCCATCAGGTTGGCCACGCCCACCTTGTCGATGCGGTCGAGCAGCAGGCCGCCGTCGATGGCGATATCGAATTGCACCAGCGGCACTTCCTTGTTTTCGATACCCACCACGCGCATGCCGTTCGACAGCGTGGTTTGCCACACTTGCGGCACCTTCACGGCAGGCGTTGCGCCATAGGCCGGCTCCTTGCTGCGGTCGAACGCGGACGGGGTCCTGGCATAGGCCGCGTTCGCGCTGGCGTCGATGGCATTCTCCGCCCCCTGCACCACCTTCTCTTCGACAACTTCGGCCTTGCCCGATCCGGACAGGGCCAGCGAAAGCTTGCCTTTCGGGACGAAGCTGGTGGCCACAAAAGGTTTGCCCTTGATATAGGCGGCATACACGCGCCGCACGTCGGCTGAAGTGACCGCCAGGGTTTTCTTGACGCTTTCGGCGACGTACCCCGGATTGCCGTTCAGGTAATTGTATTCGGCGAGCAGCGCCGATTTGCCGAGCACGCTCGACACCGCGTTATAGAAACGGGTTTCGAGGCCGGCCTTGATCCTGTTCAGGTCTTTCTCGGAAATGCCTTCCTGTTCGAACTTGGCGAAGGCCTGGTCGACCGCGGCGGCCACCTCGTCGAGCGGTTTGCCTTCGAAGGCGCGAATGCGCAGCATGAACTGGCCCGCCAATTCGGACGTCTGGTTGCCGATCTGGACGGCGGGCGCCAGCTTGCCGTCTTCGACCAGCACCTTGTAGAACGGCGCGCGCTTGGTCTGGGACAGGTATTCGGCCAGCACTTCGAGCGCATAGGCGTCCGGGTGCAGGTCTTCGACAGTCGGCCAGGCCATCGTCAGCTCGGGTAACTTCGCGAAATTGTCTTCGTGGGCCAGTTTGACGGTTTGCTTGACTACACCCGGGCGCTTTGCCATGGCCTTGATCGGATCGCCGCGCTTGATCTCGGAAAAATACTTCTCGACCCATTTGCGCGCCTGGACCGGATCGAAGTCGCCTGCCAGCACCAGGGTCACATTGTTCGGCACGTACCACAGGCGGAAGAATTCCTTGACGTCCTCCAGCTGCGCATTCTGCAAGTCTTCCAGCGAGCCGATGACTTGCCAGTTGTATGGATGGTCGGCGGGATACAGCGCCTTGTTGATGACGTAGCGCGTATGACCGTAAGGCGCATTGTCCACGCCCTGGCGCTTTTCGTTCTTGACGACCTGTTTTTCCTTGGCCAGCACGGGATCGGTGACCGTGTTGATGAACCAGCCGAGTTTATCGGCTTCAGCCCAGATCATTTTTTCGAGCGCGTCCTTGGGGACCGTTTGCAGGTAATTGGTGCGGTCTTGCGAGGTCGACCCGTTGGCGCCGGAGCCGCCGATGCGCGCGCTCATTTTATCGAGGCCGCCCTTGCCGAGGTTTTCCGACTCGAGGAACAGCAGGTGTTCGAACAGGTGCGCGAAGCCGGTGCGTCCGGCCTTTTCCCTGCTCGAGCCCACGTGCGCCGTCAGGTTCACGGCAACGACAGGATCGGAACGGTCGATATGGAAAATCACTTCCAGCCCGTTTGGCAGCGTGAACTTCTGGAAATCCACTTTCAGCGCCGCCCTGGAGGCCGCCTGGCTCGGCGTCGCGGCGTGTGCGTGAGCGTGAGCGTGCAGGGTCGACGCGATACAGGCGGCCAGCAACAGGGTCGAAGGGAAACGCTTCATGCAATCAGATCCTCACAATAGGATGAACGGTCGGTGCGGCGCACCTGGGCTCTGGATCATATTGCAGTTTCCTGGTTGCTACAACGTGAAAGCAACAGCTGGCACAGCTGCACAGCTGGGGCCAGGTCTGACATTTAGACACAAGCTCAACAATATCTCGGTGCTGGCTTGGCTAGGTGCTCGCAGCTGGGGCCACGCAGCTGAGGCCCACAGCTGGGGCCAGGTCTGACATTCAGACACAAGCTCAACAATATCTTGGTATTAGCTTAGCTAGGCGCTCGCGACTTGCGGTTGAGGTCGTGGGTCCACATGTCAGGCCACGCAGCTGCGCAGCTGGGGCCAGGTCTGACATTTAGACACAAGCTCAACAATATCTCGGTATTGGCTTGGCTAGTTGCTCGCGACTTGCGGTTGAGGTCGTGTCCAAATGTCAGACCTGACACCAGCTTTTTTTGAATAGAACGATCGGCGGTCGGTTAGTCTCGTTCTTCACATGTCCAGGTGCGAAATGAGCAGCTTGCGCGCCTCGATATCGCCGTCCTGTTCCGCCTGCGCCCCCAGCGAAATGCCGACCGCCATGATGTCGATCAGGAGCAGCTGCAGGATGCGCGAAATCATCGACAGGAAGATCGTGCTGTCTTCGGCATGGTCGACCGCCAGGCACACGTCCGCCCGCTTCGCCAGCGCCGACTTGCTGCTGGTGATGGCGATCACGCTCGCACCCACGCGGCGTGCGGCGTCGACGGCGGCGAGCAGCTCGGGCGCCTGCCCGGCCGTCGAAATCGCGATCACGACGTCGTTCGGCTTGAGCAGTTCGGCGGCCAGCTGGAACAGGTGGGCGTCGCCGTGGGCCGTGGTCGGAATGCGGAAGCGGAAGAATTTGTGCTGGCCGTCGAGCGCGACGACGCGGGCATTGCCCATCGCGTAGAACTCGACCTTGCCGGCATTTTTCAGCATCGCGATCGCGCGGTCGAGCGCGTGCACGTCCAGGCTGTCGCGGAATTTCAGGATCGCCGAGACGGTGTTGTCGATTACCTTGGCCGACAGATCGTGGGTGCTGTCGCTCATGCGCACCTGGCTGTGGCGCACCGGGATCGAACCGGTCAGGCTGCCGGCGAACTTCAGCTTGAATTCAGCCAGTCCCTGGAAGCCGAGCGAACGGCAAAAGCGGATCACGGTCGGCTGGCTGACATCGGCCAGGCGCGCGATCTCGGCGATCGGCTCGGACAGCACCTTGCGCGGATGTTCGAGCACCAGCGCGGCAACGCGCTGCTCGGCCGGCGAGAGCTCATGCTGCAGGTGCTGCACGCGTTCCATCAGCGTGTTGGCGCCGCTGCGCCCGCGCAGGTGCTCGGACAAAATCGTCGACACGCCGCGCAGGGCGGGATTGGGCGTCATGATCACATAGGTCGGGATCTGCGCCAGGTAGTCGGTGAAGCGTCCCTTGGCTTCGAAGCGCGCCCGGAACGGCGACGTGGCGAACCACTGGGCGATACGCGGCACGATGCCGCCGCCAATGAATATGCCGCCGAAGGCGCCCAGCGTCACCGCGAGATTCGCCGCGGCGCTACCCAGCATGCCGGCGAAGCATTCGAGCACTTCCAGGCAAAGCGCATCGCGGTCTTCGATCGCGCAGGCGACGATCTCGGCGGCCGTGCGCGCGGGCGCTTCCACGCCGTTGCGCTCGGCCAGCGCGCGGTACACCAGCTCCATGCCGGGGCCGGACAGGATGCGCTCGTTCGACACGTGCGGCCACTCGCGCCAGGCGTACTGCAGGATCGCGAACTCGCGCTCGTCGCTGGGTGCGAAGTTGACGTGGCCGCCTTCGCTCCCCAAGGTGACGAAACCGTCTGCCGTCGGGATCACGCCCGAGACGCCTAGCCCGGTGCCGGCGCCGAGCACGCCCGCCACCGCGTGCGGCGCCGGCTTGCCGCCGCCGATCTGCAGCACGTCGCCAGCGCCCAGGCCCGGCAGCGCCATCGCCAGGGCCGTGAAGTCGTTGACCACGACCAGGGTCGACCAGCCCATCGCACGCCGTACTTCGTCGGTCGAGAACTGCCAGTCGCGGTTGGTCATGCGCACTAGGTCGCCGCTGACCGGGTTGGCCATGGCAAAGGCCGCGTGCGTGATGCGCTCGCCCTTCTGCTCGGCCAGGTAAGTGTTCAGCAGCTGCACGATGCCGCTGTAGTCGTCGCAGCGCAGGACCGCCGTCTGGCGGAACACGCCAGGCGCGGTCTCGAGCGTGAAGCGGGCGTGCGTCGCGCCGATATCGGCCAATAGGCGCGGGCCATCGGCGTAGGAAGCACGGCTGGATTTGTGTTCGGTGTCTGGTTCAGTGATCATCGCTGCTCGCGGCTGGGATACCTCCAAGCCGCACAGCATAGCATTGTTTGATTGTTACGAAACCGTCGAGGGGCCAATCATTCGCCGCCGGTGCCGGATCGGCACCACGGTTGAGTGATACGATGCCCGCTTTCGCAACATTTCAGCCATCGCCAGCTGGGTTGCTCACCAGCTGCGATGGAGCACGATGAAGACACGAACTTATTTGCTACTGATGCTCGCCGCGATCGTCGTTCCGGTCGCATTCCTGTCGTTGTCAGGCTTGTACATGCTGCTGCAGTCGGAGCGCGAATCGCGCATCCAGCGCGTTGCCGAAATTGCGCATTCGACCTCCCTGCTGATCGACAGCGAAATCATGGCGGCCGAGGCATCGATCCGGACCGTGGTGAACTCGCCCAGTATCCAGGCGGAAGATTTCGCCGAACTGCACCGGCTGCTGTCGGCCACGCGCACCTCGCCGCTGAGCTGGACCATGATCGCCGACTACGCCGGCAAAGGCGTGGTAAACACGCTCGTCCCGTATGGCACGCCCCTGGCCGTCAACTCGGGAAGCTGGGCGGCCAAGGCCTACGATGCCCAGGCGACCAGCGTCGGCGGCTACTTCTTCGGGACGAGGTCGAAGCGCGGGGTGGTCTCGGTCAACGTGCCCGTGCCCGCGGCGCTGGGGAAAAAATACGTGATCACGCAGATCTTCGATCCCCACTATTTCAACAGGATTTTTCACAAGAACACGCTGCAGGCGGGCTGGATCATCGGCGTATTCGACGCCAACGGCATATCGATCGCGCGTAATGTGAATGCGGACAGGCTTGTCGGCAGCAGGGTCAACCCTGCCCTGTACGGCGCGTCGCGCCAGGGGACCAGCGGCATGTTGCGCCACATGACGCGCGACGGCGTCGACGTCTATGACGTGTTCGTGCGTTCCGCGCTGACCGGCTGGACGGTGGCGATCGGCCTGCCGGTGGCCGAAGTCGAGCACGCCGCGCGGGTGACGACGTTCTACGCCGCGCTGGCCTTGCTGAGCGTGCTGGGCGGCGCGGTCGGCATCGCCGTGTTTGTCGGCCGCCGCATCGACAAGTCGCTGCGCGACGCCACCTCGGCCGCGCAAGCCCTGGCGCACGAGAAGATGGTGCCGGTGGCGCCTTCCCGTTTAAAGGAAGTCAATACGCTGCTGGCGGTATTGCACGACACGGGCCTGGCGCTCACGCAGGAAAGCGCCGCCCGTGTCGCGCTCGAAGCGGAACGCGAACGACTCCTGGCCAACGAGCGCGCCGCCAGGCAGCAAGCCGAAGCGCAGAGCGAGGCGAAGGATCATTTCGTTTCCATGCTCAGCCATGAGCTGCGCAATCCGCTGGCGGCCATCAGCGGCGCCGCGTCGGTGGTCCGCTTGCCCAATCTCGCGCCCGCCCGCAAGGAAAAGGCCTGGGAAATCGTCGACCGCCAGCTGCGCCACCTGACGCATATCCTGGACGACCTGCTCGATGTCAGGCGCGTCATGTCGGGCAAGGTCACGCTGCAACGGCTGCCGGTCGACATCGGCGAGATCCTCGGATTGTGCTGCCAGGCCCGCATGATGTCGGAGAACGGCCAGCACGCCTGGTCCGTCGCCACGCAGGAAGCCTGGGTCCTGGGCGACCGCACCCGGCTCGAGCAAGTGTTCGACAACCTGTTGACGAACGCGATGAAGTACACGCCTGCCGGCGGCACGATCACGGTCCGCAACACCGTTGCCGGCAGCACGGCCGTGATCGAGGTCAGCGATACGGGCGCCGGCATCGAGCCGGAGGTGATGCCTTTCATCTTCGACTCGCTGACGCAAGGGCCGACCACGCTCGACCGCGCCCAGGGCGGACTGGGACTGGGATTGTCGATCGCACGGGGCCTGGTGCATTTGCACGGCGGGACCATCGGCGCGCACAGCCAGGGCCTGGGCAGCGGAAGCGCGTTCAGGGTGTGCCTGCCCCTGGCCGGGGCCGACGTGGCCGCCCCGGCCTCGCAACCGGCCGCGGACGCTACTCCTGCCCGATCAGCACCACCGGATTGCGCGCATCGAACTGCACCTTTCCCCCCTTGACGATCGCCGTCTTCCCCGAATACCAGTCGCGCACGGTCTGGCCATCCATGAACACGCCGGTGACCGGCACGGCGGTGGGCTTGTCGACCGGCAGGCCCAGCGCGACGACGACGCGATCGGTCAGCTCGCCCTGTTCCCAGGTGCGCTTGAAGATGTACGGGTAGTGCTGGATCATGCGGTGCACGCCGGCGCCGACCGCGGGATGGGCCTCGCGGAATTTCCCGAGCCTGGCCCAGTGCTCGCGCACGTCGCGCACGCGGTTCAGGCCGCGCTGGGCGTTCGACGCCAGTTCGTCCCAGTTCATGAACGAGCGCAGCGTGGCATCGCCTTCGGCGCCGTCCACCTTCAGCAGGCGCGCCGTCTCGTCGCCGTAGTAGATCTGCACCGCGCCGGGCGCGAGCAGCAGCTTGTTGGCCGACTCGTAGGGCCGCTGGCGCAGCGCATCGTAGGGCTGGCCGTCGTCGTGCGAGCTGAGGTAGTTGAGCACCGAATAGCCCTTCAGCGGGCCGTGCAGCGCCTTCGAATACGCGCTGAAGAGCTGCTCGTAGCTCCCGGCCGCATCGGTCTTCATCGCGAAGTTGATCAGGCTGTCGAAGCCCTGCGCCGGATAGTCCACCGTCATGCCGCCCAAGTCGTAGGCGCGGCCATGCTCGATACCGTAGCCGTAGACTTCGGCCGTCATGTAGAACGGCGTATCGCCCAGCTTCTTCGACGGATTGGCCTTCTTCCAGTCCTCGAAGGCGCCGCTGGCGACTTTTTTCAGGTCTTTCCACACACCCGGCTCGGTGTGCTTGACGGTGTCGGCGCGAAAGCCGTCGATGCCGTACTTGCGCACCCAGTCGGCATGCCATTTGACCAGGTAGTAGCGCGGCGCGCGCGGGTAGCCGGTGCGCTTGAAGAAGGCGTCAAGCTCTTTCACTTCGCGCTCGTAGCGCCCTTCCTTCTTCCATTTCGCCACCAGCGCGGGTGGCAGCGCCACCGGCTTGTCGCTGTTCGTCAGGATGTCGGGCAGGTTTTTCACCAGCGTGCAGTCGATGGTCGTGCGCGCATCCTTGTAGGTGCAGGCCGGGCCGGTACGCACCCACTCGGCCGGCCAGACCGGATCGCTGCCGGTGACCGGACCGGTGTGATTGAGCACGACGTCGAACAGCACGCGCAGGCCGTTCTGGTGGGCGGTATCGACCAGCGTGCGCAAGTCTTCCTCGGTGCCGAGGTTGGCGTCGATCGCGGTGAAATCGCGCGCCCAGTAGCCGTGGAAGCCGTAGCTCTTGCCGGTGCCCTCGTCGGTGCCGGCGTGGATCTGCTCGACCGGCGGCGTGATCCACAAGGCGGTCACGCCCAGCTCCTTGAAATAACCCTCCTTGATCTTGGCCGTGATGCCGGCGAAGTCGCCGCCCATGAAGCCGCGCAGGACGGCCGCATCGTTCTTGCGGCCATAGGCGTTATCGTTATCCGGGTTGCCGTTGTTGAAGCGGTCCGTCAGCAGGAAGTAGACGGTCGCGTTCTCCCAGACGAACGGTTTGCTGGGCGCCGCCCACGGCGCGGGCGCCGCGTGCGCGGCGCCGAAGGCGAACATGAGGGAAACGGCAAGTGCGGATGGTTTCATGCGGTGGTTCCTGTAAGGGTGGATCAGGTGACGACGCTCGGCTGCTGGCGGCCGCTGCGCCGGCGCAGTTGGGACAGGTCTTCGGCGATCGCCGCCAGGCCGGCCAGCGCTTGCTGGGTGTCGAGATGGTGGCGCGCCGGGTCGGCTTCGTAGCGTTCAAGGTAGAGACGGACGGTGGCGCCTTCGGTGCCGGTGCCGGACAAGCGGAACACGATGCGCGAACCGTCGCTCATGACGATGCGCACGCCCTGGCGCGCGGCGACCGAGCCGTCGACCGGGTCGGTGTAGACGAAATCGTCGGCCAGGGCCACGCGGTATGCGCCCAGGGTCCGGCCGGCCAGTGCCGGGAGCGCCTCGCGCAGCGCCGTCATCATGGCGTCGGCGGCGCCGGCGTCGACAGCTTCGTAGTCGTGGCGCGAATAGTAATTGCGCCCGAAGCGGGCCCAGTGTTCGCTCACCACCTGCTCGACCGATTTGCCGGTGGCGGCCAGCATGTTCAGCCAGAACAGCACGGCCCACAGCCCATCCTTCTCGCGCACATGGCTCGATCCGGTGCCGTAGCTTTCCTCGCCGCAGAGCGTGACCATGCCGGCATCCATCAGGTTGCCGAAGTATTTCCAGCCGGTGGGCGTCTCGAAGCAGGCAATGCCGAGCGCCTCGGCCACGCGGTCGGCCGCCATCGAGGTCGGCATCGAGCGGGCGATGCCCTGCAGGCCGGCCGCGTAACCGGGCGCCAGCCTGGCGTTGGCCGCGATGATGGCCAGGCTGTCGGACGGCGTGACGGCCAGGCCGCGGCCGACGATCATGTTGCGGTCGCCGTCGCCGTCGGACGCGGCGCCGAAGTCCGGTGCGTTGCGGCCATCCATCAGCGCGATCAGTTCGGCCGCGTTGACCGGGTTCGGGTCGGGATGGTGGCCGCCGAAGTCTTCCAGCGGCTCGCCGTTGATGACGGTGCCCGCGGGCGCGCCGAGCATGCCTTCGACGATGGCCTTGGCGTAAGGGCCGGAAACGGCGCACATGCCGTCGAATTTCATCCTGAAACCGCGCTTGAACAGCGCGCGGATGGCGTCGAAGTCGAACAGGCGCTCCATCAGCTCGGCGTAGTCCGCCACCGGATCGATGACCTCGACCCGCATGCCTTCCAACCGGTACGTGCCGATGGCGTCGAGGTTCACGGGCGGCATGTCGCTGATGCGGTAGGCCGACAGCGATTGCGTCATGGCGAAGACCGCTTCGGTGAATTTCTCGGGCGCGGGACCGCCGTTCTCGATGTTGTACTTGATGCCGAAATCGCCGCTCGGGCCGCCCGGATTGTGGCTGGCCGAGAGCACGATGCCGCCGAACGCGGCGTGCTTGCGGATCACACAGCTCACGGCCGGGGTCGAGAGGATGCCGCCCTGCCCGACCAGTATGCGCGCCACGCCGTGGGCGGCGGCCATGCGCAGGATGGTCTGGATCGCGTCGCGGTTGAAATAGCGGCCGTCGCCGCCCACCACCAGGGTGCGGCCGCCGCAGTCGCCCAGGGTCAGGAAAATCGCTTCGACAAAATTCTCGAGGTAGCCGGGCTGCTGGAACTCGCTCACCTTCTTGCGCAGGCCGGAGGTGCCCGGACGCTGTCCGGCAAATGGCGTCGTTGCCACGGTCTGAATCGTCATGCTTGGCTCCCGTAATGAATGCGCATCGTTTGTTGATAAAACGTTACGATACGCCGGGAGCGGAAAGCATGGCGCAGGCCTCAGGCGGTGGCTTTCGGCGCCTGGTCCGTCACCGCCAGCGTCAGCACGGCGGCCAGCAGCATGCAGGCCCCGCCCAGCGCCAGCGTCTGCACGGTATGACCCTGGAAGAATTCGCGGGTCACGAAGCCGAGCAGCAGGCCGCTGACGATCTGCGGAATGACGACGAAGAAGTTAAACAGGCCCATGAAATAACCCATGCGCCTGGCCGGCAGCGCGCCCGCCAGGATCGCATACGGCATCGTCAGGATGCTGGCCCAGGCGATGCCGACGCCGACCATCGGCAGCATCAGCATCTCGCGGCTGGAGATGAAGACGATGCTGGCCAGGCTGATGCCGCCGATGGCCAGGCAGGTGGCGTGCACCGTCTTGCGGCTGGTGGCGCGCGCGAAGACCGGCAGGATGAAGGCGGCCAGTGCCGAGACGCCGCTGTAGACCGCGAACATGATGCCGACCCAGTTGCCGGCGTCCTGGAAGGCGGCCGACTGGGCGTCGCGGGTGCCGTAGACCGAGTCGGCGATCGCGCTGCCGGTGTAGATCCACATCGCGAACAGGGCGATCCAGGTGAAGAACTGCACGAAAGCGAGCTGCACCATCGTCTTCGGCATCCTGGCGAAGCCGCTCAGGATCTCGGCGACGGCCACGCCCAGGTTGCGCGCACGTTTGCGCTCGCTGTCGAAGGCGGCCATATCGGCGGGCGGCAGCTCGTCGGCGGTAAACACGGTCCAGCTGACGGCGGCCATGAACACCAGCGCGCCGGCGTAGAACGAGTAGCGCACGGTTTCCGGAATGCTGCCGTCGAGCGGCACGTTCGAGACACCCATGCTCGTGAAGATGGTCGGCAGCAGCGAGGCGATCACCGCGCCGCAGCCGATGAAGAAGGTTTGCATCGCATAGCCCGCGGTCTGCTGCGAGACATCGAGCTTGTCGCCGACAAAGGCGCGGAACGGCTCCATCGAGACGTTGATCGCGGCATCCATCAGCCACAGCACCGCCACGGCCATCCACAGCACCGAGGAATTGGGCATCAGGAACATCGCGATCATCGCCAGCAGCGCGCCGACGAAGAAGAACGGACGGCGGCGGCCCCATTTCGGGTGCCAGGTGTTGTCGCTCATATAGCCGATGATCGGCTGTACCAGCAGGCCCGTGACCGGCGCGGCCAGCCAGAACAGCGCCAGGTCGTCGGGATTGGCCCCGAGCGTCGAGAAGATGCGGCTGGTATTGGCGTTTTGCAGCGCGAAGCCGAACTGGATGCCGAAGAAGCCGAAGCTCATGTTCCATAACTGCCAGAACGACAGGCGCGGTTTGAGCGCCTTGGTATGCATGTCCATGTATGTCCCCAATGGCCCGGATTCAGCGGGCTTTGTATATGTGGCAAACGCGCCGCGTGCCGCCGTCGACGCCCGGCGCGCTGCAGGGGTCGGGTAAGTGGCTGGGGAGCGTTCCCGTCCGGAGGCCATGAGAACGGGCTGTTGCGTAGTGAATTTGTAGCAAAATAACATGCCGCATTCCGAGTGTCAATTCGAAAGGGGCATAGTAAAATCGCCACGTTCGCCGCATTCGTGGCGCGCTTTGTAGTCAAATAACAGATAAGGACACGGGGACGAGATGCTCGACATGCAGCGCCGGCGCCGGCCGCTTCCCACTAAATAGCGCACTACGACAAAGGAAACCGTGAACATGCGTACCTCCCTCCTGCTCCTGGCCGCGCTGCTCGCCGCGCCGGCCGTCGCGGCCGATGCCGCTCCGGCGGCCAAGGCGTCGACCGCCCTGCCCGGCGTGCACCGGCCGCCCGAGCAGATCGCAATCCCGGGCCTGGACCGCAAGCGCCAGCTGCGCCTGTACCTGCCGCCTGGTTACGCCACCTCGAAGAAACGCTACCCGGTGCTGTACATGCACGACGGCCAGAACCTGTTCGACGAGGCCACGGCCTATGCCGCCGAGTGGAAGGTCGACGAGACGCTCGACGCCCTGAGCCGGGAAGGCAAGCTGGAGCTGATCGTGGTCGGCATCGATAACGGCGCCGACAAGCGCATGACCGAACTGAACGCCTGGGACCACCCGCGCTTCGGTCGGGCCGAAGGCCGGCAGTACACGGACTTCATCGTCAAGACGCTCAAGCCCCTGATCGACGCCCGCTACCGCACCCTGCCCGGCCGGCTCGACACCGCCATCATGGGCAGCTCGATGGGCGGCCTGGCCTCGCACTACGCGATCGTCCGGTACCCGCAGGTATTCGGCAAGGCCGGCGTGTTCTCGCCCGCCTACTGGACGGCGCCGGCTTCCTTCGACTTCGTCGCCAGCCGCCCGTTGCCGAAGGACGCACGCGTGTACATGCTGATGGGCGGGATGGAAGGCGAGTCGATGGTGCCGGACGCCGAACGCATGGCGGGCGTGGTGCGCGCCAGCGGCCATCCCGTGGACGCCACCGTGCTCAGGATCGTGCCGGAAGCGAAGCACGACGAGGGGTTCTGGAGCGGCGAGCTGCGCGCGGCACTGTTGTGGATGTTCGGACCGCGCCGGTAGCGCGGCACGCGCGGCGCACACCGGCACGCGCCGGGCCTCGTCGCGGCCCGGGCAGCAATCACGGCGCCTTCGGCCTGGCCTTCTTGAACGGCGGCTTGTCCGCCTTGAATCCCGGCTTCTCGCCGACGCGACGGTCGCCGCCCGCAAAAGGCTTCCTGGCGCCGGCCGTCTTCTTCGGCGGCGGCGTTTCGCCGTCGCGCGTGATGTTGAGCTGCTGGCCGGCGACCCACACGGTCTTCAGGTGGTCGAGCAGGTCCGGCGGCAAGTCGGCCGGCAGGTCCAGGGTGCTGAAGTCGTCGTAGATCTCGATGCGGCCGATGTGCTTGGCATCGATATTGGCTTCGTTGGCGATCGCACCGACGATATTGCCCGGCTTGACCCCGTTGGCGTGGCCCACTTCGATGCGGAAGGTGGCCATGCCTTCGTCCGGCGCGCGTGCGACGCGCTCCTTCTTGAAGCCGGCCTCGCGCGGCGCGCGCGCGGGACCGTCGTCACGCGGCGCACGCGGCAGGCGCTCGACGAAGTCGGTGCGCGCAGGACGCTCCTCCCAGGTGGCCGCCTTGGGCTCGCGATCCTGCTTTTCCAGCAGCAGCGGCACGTCGCCACGGCCCAGCTTGGCCAGGGCGGCGGCGATGTCGACCGCCGGCACGTTCTGCTCCTGCTCGAATTCCTCGATCAGGGAACGGAACTGTTCCAGGCCGCCGGCGGCGAGCGTCTCGGCAATCTGGTCCTTGAACTTGGCGATGCGCACGTCGTTGACGGCCTTGATGGTCGGCAGGGTCAGCTGCGCGACCGGCTGGCGCGTGGCGCGCTCGATGGCTTTCAGAAGGCTGCGCTCGCGCGGCGTGATGAACAGGATGGCGTCGCCGCTGCGGCCCGCGCGCCCGGTGCGGCCGATGCGGTGGGTGTAGCTTTCCGGGTCCGACGGCACGTCGTAGTTGATGACGTGGCTGATACGCTCGACATCCAGGCCGCGCGCGGCGACGTCGGTGGCGACCAGGATGTCGATCTTGCCGTTCTTGAGCTGCTCGATGGTGCGTTCGCGCGCCTGCTGGGCCATGTCGCCGTTGATGGCGACGGCGGCGAAACCGCGCGCCTGGAGCTTGGTCGCCAGTTCCTCGGTACCGAGCTTGGTGCGCGCGAAGATGATCATGCCGTCGAAAGGCTCGGCCTCCAGGATGCGGGTGAGCGCCTCGAGCTTCTGCATGCCCGATACCAGCCAGTAGCGCTGGGTGATGTTGTCGGCGGTGCCGGTCTTGGCGGCGACGGTGACTTCGGCCGGGTCGCGCAGGTAGGTCTTGGCGATGCGCTTGATCGCGGACGGCATGGTGGCCGAGAACAGCGCGATCTGGCGCTCTCCCGGAATCTGCTGCAGGATCTGCTCGACGTCGTCGATGAAGCCCATGCGCAGCATCTCGTCGGCTTCGTCCAGGACCAGCGTCTTGAGCTGGGAGAGGTCGAGCGAGCCCTTCTGGATGTGGTCGATCACCCGGCCTGGCGTACCGACGATGACCTGCACGCCGCGGCGCAGCGCCTGCAGCTGCGGGCCATAGCTCTGGCCGCCGTAGATCGGCAGCACGGCGAAATTCTTCATATGCGCGGCGTAGCTCTGGAACGCCTCGGCGACCTGGATCGCCAGTTCGCGCGTCGGGGCCAGCACCAGCGCCTGCGGCGTGGACTGCTTGGTGTCGATGCGCGCCAGGACCGGCAGCGCGAAAGCCGCGGTCTTGCCGGTTCCCGTCTGCGCCTGTCCCAGTACGTCGCGGCCTTCCATCAACAGGGGAATCGTGGCGGCCTGGATCGGCGACGGCGTCTCGTAGCCGACGTCCTTGAGCGCCTTCAGGATCGGCGCCGGGATGTTCAGTTCGGAAAACGTTGGGAGTGGGGTGTCGGACATGGATGACTTTCGAAAAACGATACTAAACCGCCAGTTTACTCCCTCGTCGGGGACGGGCGGGCATAATTTGAAAAACAGCCCGGCAAACCTGCCGGCGGACTGCCGAAAAAAAAAACGCAGCCCCATGCGCCATCGACGCATGGGGCTGCTTGAAAGAACGCTGTTTACAGCCTGGGCGCCGCGCAGTGGCGCTTGATGTATTCCTCGTGCGTGGGCATGACGGCGACGCACTTGGCGATCACCCCGCGCACGCTGTCGAGATACTCGGCGATGTCGGCTTCCGACTGGACGTCGACCAGCGGGTGATAGCGCTCGACCGGCATGTTCTGCCCTTCGAACACCTGGGCCCAGCCGACTTCCGAGAACAGCTCGTTGTCGACCCGGACCACGCGCCCGCCGGCGCGGTACTGGTCCATCTTCTGGCGCAGCGTCTCGGGAATGGCCATATTGGCGCACTCGAGCCAGTAGGGCGAATCGGTGCGCTGGTTCAGGTGGTAGTGCAGCACGATGAAGTCGCGGATGCGCTCGTACTCGAAACGCGACTGCCGATTGAATTCGCTGCGCTCGGTCGCGTTGAAGCTGCGGTCCGGGAAGAAGTCGATCAGGCGCTGGATCGCCGACTGGATCAGGTGGATGCTGGTCGATTCGATCGGCTCGAGGAAGCCGCCGGCCAGGCCGATGGCGACCACGTTGCGGTTCCAGGCCTGCTTCCTCATCCCGGTCTGGAACTTGATCAGGCGCGGCTCGGCCAGCGCCTTGCCGTCCAGGTTGGCAAGCAGCGTGCTCGCCGCCTCGTCGTCGCTGATGAAGCGGCTGCAATAGACGTGGCCATTGCCGGTACGGTGCTGCAGCGGAATGCGCCACTGCCAGCCCGATTTGTGGGCGGTCGCGCGCGTGAACGGCGTCATCGCCGGCACCGCTTCGCAGGGCACGGCCAGCGCGCGGTCGGCCGGCAGCCAACCGGTCCAGTCCTCGTAGCCCGTTTCCAGGGCCTGCTCGATCAGGATGCCGCGAAAGCCCGAGCAGTCGATGAAGAGTTCGCCACCGACGCTGGTGCCGTCTTCGAGCTCGACCGCGGTGACGAAGCCGTCCCCCTCGCGCCGGGTGGTGCGCACGATCTTGCCTTCGATGCGCGTGACGCCGCGCGACTCGGAGATCTTGCGCAGGTAGCGCGCGTACAGGCTGGCGTCGAAATGGTAGGCGTAGGCGATGTCGGCCAATGGGGAATTGGGCACGTCATGGCGCGCCGGCATGAACTTGCCCGCCTTGGCCGCCATGCGCGCGATCGAATACTCTTCCAGCGCGGCGGCCTTGCCGAGGCGGCGCATCTTGAGCCAGTACTGCTCGAAGGGGACGGTCGCCAGGTCCTGCCCGAGGCGCCCGAAGCCGTGCATGTAGCGCTCGCCCACGCGGCCCCAGTTGACGAACTCGACGCCGAGCTTGAAGCTGCCCTGGGTCGCGCGCATGAATTCCTGCTCGTCGATGCCGACGATCCGGTTGAAGCGCTGGATCATCGGGATGGTCGCTTCGCCGACGCCGACGATGCCGATCTCGTCCGACTCGACCAGGCGGATGTTGTAGCGGCCGTTGAGAATGGTGGCCAGCGCGGTGGCCGTCATCCAGCCGGCCGTGCCGCCGCCGACGATGACGATGTCCTTGATTGGTTCGTGTTGTTGCATATCCCTGCCCCGTGAGCGGACCCGGGTCCGCAAGTAAAAACAACCCCTGAGGCGCGAGCCGTCAGGGGTTGCATTGTAGCCCTACTTACATCAGAACTTGTAGCTTGCGCCGAAGTGGTAGGTACGGCCGTAGTCGCGACGGTTGGACGGATTGTTCTCGTCGTCGGTGTACTCGAGGAACGGTGCGTTGTTCCAGTTCTGGGCTTGCACGAACAGGCTCGTGCCCTTGAGCCAGCCGCGCTGGATTTCGTACGATGCCTGGAGGTCGACGACGGTCTCGCCCTTGATGAAGGTCAGTTGCGCGTTGTCCTGGAAGTCCGGCACGCTGCCCAGGAAGCTGGAACGCTTGCGCGCTGCGGCTGCAACCTGGAAGCCGGCCTTTTCGTAGTACAGGCGCAGGTTGGTCACCTTGCGCGACAGTCCCGGCAGAGGGATGCGCACCGAGTTGCCCGTCACGTTCGGGAAGCCGTCACGCGGCAGGTCGATGCCGCTCTTGGTGTCCGAGTGGTTGACCATTACGCCGAACCCATCCAGGTAAGACGTGGCCATCGAGAACGGCAGGTTCACTGCCAGCTCGTAGCCGTAGATGTTGCCGCCTGTGCCATTGCGCGGCTGGCTGAACCGGCCCAGCGTGCTGCCGTTTTTCGGCAACGGCGTCGATGGCGTCACCAACGACGCGAAGTCGAAGTCGCGGCCCGACGTGTAGATGTAGGTGTCGAGCTTCTTGTAGAACGCAGCGGCGCTGACATAGCCCTTGTTGCCGAAGTACTTTTCGTACGACACGTCGGCGGACTTGGCGCGGTACGGCTTGAGCACTGGATTGCCGCCGCTGCCGGTAAG
Organism: Massilia jejuensis; assembly: GCF_042656795.1. Taxonomy (NCBI): domain Bacteria; kingdom Pseudomonadati; phylum Pseudomonadota; class Betaproteobacteria; order Burkholderiales; family Oxalobacteraceae; genus Massilia; species Massilia jejuensis. Next base: position 24,648 of record NZ_JBHSMS010000036.1, read on the forward strand.
AATCGACAAGCCGTTGGTGGCGAGACCGAAGTTCTGGCCGGCGCGCAATTGGTCCAGGCCGGCGCGCGAGAGCGTCTTCGCCACGCCCAGGCGCAGCACCTGGTCGTCGCGCAGGTCGAACGACATGTTCAGGCTTGGCAGTACGTCCCAGTACTTGTCGCCTCCGGTTACACGCTGCGCCGGGCAGGTTTGCGCCGTGTTGCCGACGCAACGGCCCTTGTCGACTTCGTAGCCGCCGCCGCGCTGGTCGGTGTGCACTGCCTGCACACCGACGTTACCACGGTAGGACAGGCCGAACAGCTCGCCATTCAGGTCGCCCATCGCATAGGCGGTGTTGATGCGCTCCTGGACGTCCCAGAACTTGTTGTAGATGTCCGCATCGACCTTGTCGGCCAGCTCATAGATAGAACCGAGCGAGCCGCGTGGGTCCCACGATGCCACCGTGATGCCCGAGGAACCCGCCTGCGCCGTGTCGTTGCCTGGCATCGTCACGGCGCCGAACGGGTTGCCGCCCTTGATCATCAGACGGCCTTCGGCGCCGGTACGCGTCTTGTCGCGCGCGGTGTGGTTGAAGCCGTAGGTCGTAGCGACAACCGGGCCCCATTCGACCGCCTTCCTGGCCGTCAGGCGAATCGCCTTGAGCTCGTCTTCGACATACGGCTGCGCGAGGTAGCCGGCCTGCGGCGAGCTCGCGCCGCCGGACCAGCCCATGACGTCGGTCAGGCGAGCGACGTTACGGTCGGCATAGTTCGAGCCCGGGGTGTAGCGCACCTGTGTGACATTGCCGCCGTCGAAGCCGCTGAAGCGCAGGGTATCCTGGGCAGTGCCGGCCAGGCCGGCATAGGTCTCGTAGCGCGAGCTCTGCTTGGTCGCCTTCGACCAGGTCAGGTCGGCCACCGTGGTCCACTCGCCGAATTTCAGTTCATTGCTCCAGCCGATCGACTTGAGGTCGTCTTCCGCGCCTTCGTAATGGTTACGGACGACACCTTTCCAGTCGGTCAGGGTGCCGCTGGTGGCGACGCCGTTCGACACGGTGGCGGTGCTCAGCACGTGCTGGCGCTCGTAGGCGCCGCCGCCGTTGAAGGCCACGCCGCCTTCGAAGCCAGTCTTCTTCTGGCCGGTTTCGCCAGCCGAATAGAACAGGTCGACGGTCGACTTGAAGTTTTTGTTGGGGCGGAACTGCAGCGAAGCGAAGGCGCCGTCGCGGTTATGCGAATCGACGACGGTGTCGTAACCGAAGCCGCCAGGAACCTTGACGTCGGCGCCGTTGTACTTCAGGTTGCCGGTGCCCCACGAGTTGAACGTGGTCTGGCCGCCCCCCATTTCTTCATAGCGGGTAAAGCCCATGGCCACGCCGATGGTGCGGTTCGCGAACTGGTCGATATAGGACAGGGTGTAGCGGTCGCCGTCGCCTTCCGGCAGGCCGTCGCGCTGTTTCACGCCGAGGCGGCTCTTCTTGTAGCTGACGGCGACGGTGCGCTTGCCAAAGTCGAGCGGCTGCACCGTGCGCAGGTCGATGGTCGAGGCCAGGCCCTGGCCGATGACGGAAGCGTCCGGAGTCTTGTAGATGACGATGGAACCCATCAGTTCGGCCGGGAACAGGTCGAACTCGGGCGAGCGGGCGTTGCCGGTCGAGGCCATTTCGCGGCCGTTGAGCAGGGTGCCGTTGAAGCTTGGCGACAGGCCGCGCACCGAGATTTCGGCGGCCTTGCCGGAGCTGCGGCCGCGCTGGGCGGACACGCCAGGCAGGCGCGAGATCGATTCGGCGACGCTCTGGTCAGGCAGCTTGCCGATGTCTTCGGCCGAAATGGCCTCGACGATCGAGGTCGAATTTTTCTTAATCGAGATCGCCGCTTCGATACCCTTGCGGATACCGGTGACGCGCACCGTCGTGACCGGGGTCGCGGTCGTGCTGACGGTGGCGTTCTCGCCGGTGGCGACGGCCGTGTTCGGCGCAACGTCGGTCGTGGTGGCCTGTTGCGCCTGGGCGCTGCCCAGGGCCATCAGGAAGATGGTGCAGCCGGCCGCAACTGGGCTCAGCGGGAATGCAAGGCCGGCCGTGTTCGCGGCGCGCTTGTTTGCGAAGAATTTCATGTGTCCCCTCAGATCAAACTATGTAATTTCCCGAAAAACAGCAACAGCCACGGCACGGGATCCAGATTCAACGTCTTTTTAGACGTTCTGGCAAGAATTCTGTACTAAAACTAGATGCACTGTCAACGGGAGTTCAATCACACTACCTGATTCCCACGTTTTACTCTCGTTTACATAGAGTGAAACGCCCGGGCGTTGTATCGCGGCTACAAACCTTTCGGTATGCATGTGTAGTTGGACTACATGCAGCTTGCATTTCACCAAGTTAGTGCGTAAATGCACTATTTTGGTGCGGTTTTCCGGATGGTATCGATGTCATTGGTATCGCGGCGTGTTCGGGCGGCGTGGAGGCTCGACGCATCGCCTGAATCGCCTGCGTCGAACGGCTTGGGCAACACGCGCGTCCAAACCGAGATATGTACTTAAACTAGCAATATCGATGAATTGATATGTGGGGTTGTGTATAGTATTCTTGCCTCGTCATAGAATGAAGTGTTGCCTTCACCGTCATTCGATATGTAGCGAGACTACTTTGCGGTCCCGATTGGGATTTTTGTTACCTCTTTTTAGCCGAAGCCTGCCATGCGACGCTGTTTTGCAACACTTTTCCTCGCGACCGTCTTTCTTCACCGTGCCCTGGCCGCGCCGGCCATCGAGCACCTCGAACCGCCCTTCTGGTGGACCGGCATGCAGCATAAAAGCGTGCAGCTGATGGTGCATGGCGCCGGGATCGGCCGCATGCAGCCGGCCGTCGACTATCCCGGCGTGCGCATCGCGTCGAGCACGCGGGTGCCGAATGCGAACTACCTGTTCATCGACCTCGAGATCGCGCCGGATGCGCAAGCGGGCAGCTTCGACATCGTGTTCGAGGGCGGCGGCGCCAGCCTGCGCCATCCCTACCAGTTGCGCGCCCGCGCGCCCGGCTCCGGCGCGCGCCGGGGCTTCTCCAACGGCGACGCCATCTACCAGATCATGCCGGACCGCTTCGCCAACGGCGATCCATCCAACGACAGCGTGCCCGGCATGCTGGAAAGGGCCGACCGCAAGAACCCGGGCGGACGCCATGGCGGCGACATCCAGGGCGCGATCGGCCGCCTCGACTACATCGCCGGTCTCGGCTTCACCCAGCTCTGGCCCACGCCCCTGGTCGAGAACGACATGCCGGCCTACTCGTACCACGGCTATGCGGCCACGAACCACTACCGGATCGACCCGCGCTACGGCAGCAACGAAGACTTCGTGCGCCTGTCGAACGAGGCCAGGAAGCGCGGCATCGGCCTGATCCAGGACGTGGTGCTCTCGCACATCGGCAAGCACCACTGGTGGATGAAGGACCTGCCCACGCCCGACTGGATCAACTACGGCGGCCAGTTCGTACCCACCGCCCACCACCGCGTCGCGGTGCAGGACAAGTACGCCGCGCAGGCCGACAGCCGCAACTTCACGGCCGGCTGGTTCGTCGAATCGATGCCGGACCTGAACCAGACCAACCCGCTGGTGGCCAATTACCTCATCCAGAACAACATCTGGTGGATCGAATACGCCGGCCTGTCGGGCCTGCGGATCGATACCTACGGCTATTCCGACGGCGCCTTCCTGACCGAGTACACCAGGCGCCTGATGCGCGAGTACCCGAACCTGAACATGGTGGGCGAGGAATGGAGCACGCTGCCCCCGGTGGTGGCGCGCTGGCAGCGCGGCAAGGTCAATTTCGACGGCTATACCTCCTCGCTCCCGAGCCTGATGGATTTCCCGTTGGTGGAAACCATGCGCGGCGCCCTCGGCAGCCCCGGCAAGGGGTTCACCGGCGTCTACGAGATGCTCTCGCTCGACCACCTGTATCCGGAGCCGGACAAACTTGTCCTCTTCGGCGGCAACCACGACATGGCGCGCATGTACAGCGTCGTCGGCGAAGACTTCGACCGCTACCGCATGAACATGGTGTTCCTGATGACGATGCCGCGCATCCCGCAGTTCTACACCGGCGACGAAATCCTGATGACGAGCCCGACGAAGGAGCGCGACGACGCCGCCTACCGCATCGATTTTCCCGGCGGCTGGGCCGGCGACAAGGTCGATGCCTTCAGCGGCAGGGGCCTGGGCGCGCGCCAGCGCGAAGCGCAGGCGCTGGTGCGCAAGCTGGCTACCTGGCGCAAGGGCGAGCCGGTCATCCACACCGGCAAGCTGATGCATTTCGGCCCGCAGGACAACACCTGGGTCTATTTCCGCTATAGCGACAACAAGCGCATCATGGTCGCGATGAACAACAATCCAACAGAGATGGTCTTGCCGACCGCGCGCTTCCAGGAGATGCTGAAGGGAACCCCTTCCGGCGTCGACATCCTGAGCGGCAAGACGGTCGACCTGGGGCGCGAACTGCGCCTGGCGCCGAAGGCGACGCTCGTCATCGAACTGCCGGGCGCCTGATGCAGTCTTCCCTGCTCACCCTCGCTTGCGGCCGTCCTGGCCTGCGTGGCGGTTTCAAGGGGTGGGAACTACGCTCGGCGGGATGGAGGTCTTCCGCAGCGGGATCGGTGCCAGGCTCCGCCCGGCCGTGGCGTCGCGCCTGACACCTGCTCGAGTATCCGGAACAGCTGCCTGGTATCGAGCGGCTTGACCAGGTGATGACCGGAGCCTGCCGCCAGCGTGCGCTGGCGGTCGCCTTCCAGGCCGTAGCCGGTCACGGCGATCAGTACCGCGCCGGCAGTCGCGGGCTGCGCGCGCAGGTAGGCGGGATTGGCGGCGAGGAGCGTGAAACCGGCATCGATCGGCAGGCAGGGGTAGGGCGAGGCCGCGAACAGCGCCGCGAAATCCGGTCGGGTAGGCATTGTGCATTTTCCCACACAAGCCGCACGGGGGCCTTCAGGCCGGATCCGCCTGCGCGCGTGCGTTCGCCGGCGCGCCGGATGCGGACCCGGCCACTGGCTTGAGCAATAGCAGGCGCCCTTCGACCACGCGAAACTCGAGCGGCATGCGCATGCGCGTCACCTCGCCGTCGGTAGCGACCTTGATGCGCCGGCGCGGCGATAGCGCGGCGTGTTTCACCGTCAGGCGCTTGAACGAAAAGGCGACCACGTTCTCGGCCTCGCCCAGGCGCCCGAGCGCGCCGCGCAGCAACAGGCCGATCATGCCGAGTTTGCCGACCGAGCGCGGCGCGATCGCCGCCAGTTCGCCCTCCTCGACCGCCACGGTCAGCGGTTCCATGCCGACCTGCTCCATCTGCAGCCGGTTGTTCCCGATAAACAGGGTCGGCGTGCGGATCTTGCGCGTGATGCCTTCGGCCTCCATCGAGATGCGCAGCGGGCGGTAACGTCCGAGCGCGGTCTTGAGCGCCGAATAGATGGCGACCATGCGGCTGCGGCCGTACTGGCGCTTGTCGTGCTCGCGCGCCTCGAGCAGCTGCGGATACAGGCCGACGCTGGCGTTGACGAGGAAGATGCGGTCGTTGACCATGCCGATCTGGACCGGCGTGACGCGGGCACCCAGCAGCGCGCGCACGGCATCGGTCAGGTCTTCGGGAATCCCGTGGGTGCGGCCGAAATAGTTGAATGTCCCTTGCGGCAGCACGCCGAACAGGCAGCCCTGGCGCACCGCCTCGTGCGCGACCGTATTGATGGTGCCGTCGCCGCCGGCCGCGACCACGACGCCGCCGTTTTCCTTGGCCAGCACCGCCATGCGCCGTGCGATGTCGCACAGCCTGGCGGGATCGTCGACGATCTCGAGATGGCAGGTGCGGCCTGCCTCCTGCAACCCGTCGCGGATCGTGGATTCGCGCAGGGCGGTTTCGGAATGGCCGGAGCCGGCGTTCAGGACGACGTAGAAGGCTGCGGTCGGACCAGGTTCGGCGGGTTGCATGGAGGAGAGGCTGCTTTCGTGGGTGATCGAACTGACAATCATCCTACCATCGCGCGCAGCCGGGTGCTGCACCGCTGGCCGGCGCCGGAAAGCTTACTCGTCGGCCGTCGGCCAATGGTCCGGATCCTGCAATAACTGATACATGATGTAGGCATCGACATACCCCAGCCGCCTGTGGCGGAAGGCCTTGGGCAGTGTGCCGACAATGGAAAAGCCCAGCTTCTTCCATAGCATGACGGCGGCGACGTTGGTGCTGACCACATAGTTGAACTGCATCGCCAGGTAGCCCTGGCTGCGCGCCTCGAGCAGGCTGTGCTCGCCCAGCAGGCGGCCCACGCCGACGCCCTGCGCGGTCGGGCTGACCATGTAGGAGGCGTTGGCGATGTGGCGTCCGCGCCCGAGCTGGTTCGGCACCACGCGGTACATGCCGACGATGCGCTCGCCCAGCGCCGCGACGCGGCTCGTGACGCCGTTGCCGAACCAGTAGAGCTGGACCGCCTCGCGCGTGGTATCGAGCTCGAACGGGTAGGACTCCCCGGCGCCCACGTGGGCACTGAAGATGTTCCACATGGCCTCGAAGTCGGCGCTGGTGGCGGGGCGGATCTGGATATCTTTCACGGCTGCTCGATGCGGATGGCTGAATAAACAAGCTGGCGATTCTAGCATTCGCGCCGCCGCGCTCAGCGCTCCATACGAAAATCGACCGCCGCCGGACGTCCTTCCAGGTGCAGGCGCACCGCTGCACGCGGCGCCTCGGCCACGATCCGCCCGCGGCGCACCACGGCGCGGCGCGCGGCGCGCAGGCGGATTGCCTCGACCGGGCCGGATGCGTCAAGCAGCACCAGGTCCGCATTGCAGCCGGGGCGGATGCCGTAGCCCTCGATCCCGAGGATGCGCGCCGGCGTCTCGGTAACGGCAAGGAAGCACTGGCGCATGGCCTCCTGCCCCGTCATCTGGGCCACGTGCAAGCCCATGTGCGCCACTTCCAGCATGTCGCCCGAACCGAGACCGTACCAGGGGTCCATCACGCAGTCGTGGCCGAAGGCGACGTCGACGCCGGCCGCCAGCAATTCGGGCACGCGCGTCATGCCGCGCCGCCGGGGATAGGTGTCGTGACGGCCCTGCAGGGTGATGTTGATCAGCGGATTGGCGATCGCCGCCACGCCCGACTCCTTGATCAGCGGCAGCAGTTTGCTCACATAATAATTGTCCATCGAATGCATCGAGGTCAGGTGCGAACCGGCCACCCTGCCCTGCAGCCCGAGGCGCCAGGTTTCATAGGCCAGCGTCTCGATGTGGCGCGACAGCGGGTCGTCGGTCTCGTCGCAATGCATGTCCACGCGCAAGCCACGCTCGGCCGCGAATTCGCACAGCAGCCGCACCGATTCCGCCCCCTGCGCCATCGTGCGCTCGAAGTGGGGGATGCCGCCGACCACGTCCACGCCCATGCCGACCGCGCGCTTGAGGTTGTCGAAGGCGCCGGGGCTGCGCAGCAGGCCGTCTTGTGGAAAGGCGACCAGCTGCATGTCGATATACGGCGCCACCCGGCGCTTTACTTCCAGCAGGGCCTCGACCGCAAGCAGGCGGTCGTCGCAGATATCGACGTGGGTGCGGATCGCCAGCAAGCCGCGCGCAACTGCCCAGTCGCAATAATGCAACGCCCGTTCGACCAAGGCTTCTTGCGCCAGCTGCGGCTTGAGTTCGCCCCAAAGAGCGATTCCCTCAAGCAAAGTTCCTGATTCGTTAACGCGCGGCAAGCCGTAACTGAGTGTCGCGTCCATGTGGAAATGGGCATCGACGAAGGGCGGCGTGACGAGGTCCCCGGCGGCATCGATTTCGCGTGCGCCCTGTACGGACAGGCACGGTTCGACGGCGGCGATGCGCTCGCCGAGCACGCCGATATCGATCCCGCGGCGGCCGTCGGCCAGGCTGGCATTGCGGATGACTAGGTCCATGGAAACTCCTGTTCAGATCGGATGATTGTACGATTTCCAACGCGCACGAACCAGTTTCTGGCGTTCGAAGATATTCATGCTGCATTGCAATATTGCGCTGACACTGATTTCGTAGAATTCGATTGGCAGCGCTCAACATCGGGACTACACTAGTTATGTTGCAGTGCGCCATAACCGAACGAATAGGGAATCACGATGACTTCACTTCCAGAACAGTTCTCCGCAGCTCGCCTGACCCAGATCGACAATGGATTCAACCTGATCCGCAATCTCAGCGACCAGGCGCTCGACCAGACCGGCCGCTTGATTGCACTCCAGCTCAACGCGTCGCGAACCGCCATCGAAAAGTCGACCGCCGCCGCGCACCAGTTGCTGGCCTTGCGCGACCCGCGCGACCTGCTCGCGCTCGGCTCGCAGTCGCAGCAACACCTGCAATCGATGTTCGACTATAGCCGCGAGCTGTTTTCGATCGCCGCCGGCGCCAGCGTCACGCCGCTGCGCAGCTATAGCGTCGACGCCCTGAACGCCATCGCCACGTCGAATGCCGCCGCGGCGCAGCAAACCGTGCAGGCGGCGGTGGCCAGCATCACGCCTGACGCTCCTGAAGCAGCGCCGGCGGCGGCGGCGCAAGAGGCGGCTGCCGTCGCTGCTCCTGCTCCTGCTGCTGCTGCTGCTCCTGCTCCTGCTCCTGCTCCTGCTGCTGCTGCCCCTGCTTCCGCCGCTGAACCGGAGAGCGCAGCGCAGAGCGCGCCGGCCGGCTTCTCGATCGTTACCTCCGACATCGAGCCAGGCTCGGCGCAGACGGCGATCGCCCAGGCCGCGCGCGAAATGGCCGACATGCCGGATACGCCGCCGCATCCGGTCGCCGCCAGCGTGCCGGTCGAAGTCTCGGTCGAGATCGAACTGCCGAAGGTCGAGCCGGTCGACGCCGCGCCGCCGGTGGCCAACACCACCACGACGACCAGGGTCACGGAAATCCGCGGCACCAAGGGCCGCCGCAAGCAGAACTGATCCGGTTCTCGAGGCGCGCTGCGCCTGGAGCGTAAAAAAAGTAAACTAGCGGGCTTCGGCCCGCTTTTTTATTTCCGCGGGCGCCAATCCAAGGAATGTCATGCTTCTAGCAAGCCTGGTCGGCAGCTTCGTCCTGCGCCACTGGAAAGCCTATGCCTCGTCGGCGGTGATGCTCGTCGGCGTGGCCGTGTGCACGGTCTGGGTGCCCAGAAAAGTCGGCGCCATGATCGACGGCCTGGCCGCGCACAGCTTGTCGGGCCAGGAGCTCATGGTGCAGATCATGCAGCTGCTGGGCCTGGGCGTGGCGATCTACGTGCTGCGCGTGAGCTGGCGCATCCGCCTGTATGGCGCGGCGTATCGCCTCGGCGTCGAACTGCGCATGCGCCTGTACGCGCGCCTGTCGGCGCAAGGCCCGGCTTTTTATCACAAACAGCGCACCGGCGACCTGATGGCACTGGCCACCAACGACATCGACGCCATCGAGATGGCCGCTGGCGAAGCCATGCTGGCCGGCTTCGACGGCACCCTGACGCTGGTGATGGTGCTGGGCGTGATGCTGCTCGGCGTCGATTACCGCCTGGCGCTGATCGCGTTGCTGCCCTTCCCGCTCATGGGCCTGGCCTTCTGGACCATCTCGCGCCACATCCACACGGCCGAGACGGATTCCCTGAAGCGATTCTCGGCCCTGAACGACCATGTGCAGGAATCGCTCTCGGGCGTGCGCACCGTGCGCGCCCTCGGCCTGGAAACCCGCAGCGCAAACCAGTTCTCGGTCCTGGCCGGCAAGGCCGCCGAGGCCAGCCTCGACGCCCAGAAATGGGAAGCGGCTTACGAGCCGGCGGTCGGCCTGACGCTCACCGCCGCCAGCACGCTCACCTTGGGCCTGGGCGGCTACCTGGTCTGGAACAACCAGCTGACCATCGGCGCGCTGACCAGCTTTACGATGTACCTCGGCCAGCTGATCTGGCCGATGTTCGCGGCCGGCTGGGTGCTCTCGCTGATCGAACGCGGCCGCGCGGGCCTGGCGCGCCTGCAGCCGATGCTCGACGCGCCGCTGACGGTGCGCGACGAAGGCGCGCTCACGCGCATCGAGGACGGCTCGCTGGTGCTGCGCGACGTGCGCTACGCCTACGGCCTCCTGGACGGGGAAGCCGCACGTCCGGCGCTCGACGGCGTCTCGGTCGTGCTGCGGCCCGGCATGACGCTCGGCCTGGTCGGCCCGACCGGCGCCGGCAAGTCGACGCTCTTGCGCCTGCTGCTGCGCCAGGCCACGCCGCAATCGGGCAGTGTGAGCTGGGGCGGGCATTCCTTGAGCGCCTACAAGCTCGATGCGCTGCGCGCCGCGACCAGCTGGGTGCCGCAGGAATCGTTCCTGTTCTCGGCCAGCATCGCCGAGAACATCGCCCTCGCCCGCCCCGGCGCAAGCCGCGCCGACATCGAAAGGGCGGCCGACATGGCCGCGATCCACGACGACATCCTGCGTTTCCCGCAGGGCTACGACACGCCGGTCGGCGAGAAAGGCATCACGCTCTCGGGCGGCCAGCGCCAGCGCGTGGCCATCGCCCGTTCGCTGCTGGCCGAGAGTTCGCTGCTGCTGCTCGATGACGCGTTGTCCGCGGTCGATACCGGCACCGAGACGCGCATCCTCGAACACCTGGCCGCGCTGCGCGCCGCGCGGCCAGGGCTGATGGCCATCATCGCCAGCCACCGCCTGTCTGCGGTCGCCGATGCCGACCAGATCGTGGTGCTGAAAGACGGCCGGATCGTCGAATCGGGCGACCACGACACCCTGCTCGCCCTGGACGGCTGGTACGCCAGCCAGTGGCGCTACCAACAGCTGGAGGCCAGCCTTGACGCAAGCTAACCAACCCGACAAAGCCGGCCGTGCCCAGCTCACGCAAGCGGCCTCGCTGCTGCGCCGCGCCGCCTGGCCGGACCGGCGCCAGCTCGTGCTGGCGACGCTGTGGCTGATGCTGGCCGCCGGCCTGGAAGTGATCGGGCCGATCCTGGGCAAGGCCCTGATCGACGACCACCTGCTGCCGCGCAATGCGGACTGGACGCGCATGGCGCTGCTGCTGGGCGGCGTGCTCGTCTCCGGCTGGGCCGCTTCGTGGCTGCGCTACCTGCAGCTGATCCGCCTGTCCGGCATGGCGATGCGCTCGGTGCGCCGCCTGCGCGAATGGGTCTACGGCCATGTGATGCGCCTGCCGATGGCTTTTTTCGATCGCGCCATCACGGGCCAGCTGGTGAGCCGCGTGACGAACGACACCGAAGCGGTGAAGACCCTGTATATCCAGGTGCTGTTCGTCCTGCTCGACTCGAGCATCGTCCTGGTCGGCACCATGATCGCCATGGCCTGGCTCGACTGGCGCCTGATGCTGATCGTGCTGGCCCTGTTGCCGGCCGTGCTGGTCATCGTCTGGCTGTATCAGCGCCTCTCGGCCCCCGCGGTGACGCGCGCACGGGGGCTGAGAAGCGAGATCAACGGCCAGATGGCCGAATCGATCGGCGGCATGGCCGTGCTCCAGGCCAGCAATGCGGCCGGCCGCTTCGGCGAGCGCTTCGCCGCCACCAACGACAGGCACTACCGCGCGCGCCTGTCCGAGCTGAAGGCCAACGCATTTCTCTTGCGTCCCGCGCTGGACATGCTCAACGTGATCCTGCTGGCGGTCGTCATCTTCTCTTTCGGCCGGCGCGAAATTGGCGCGGTCGAAGTCGGCGTGCTGTACGCCTTCATCAGCTATATCGCGCGCGTGGTCGAGCCGCTCATCCAGATCACGATGCAGTTCAGCGGCCTGCAGCAGGCAATCGTCGCCACGGCACGCGTCTCGACCCTGCTCGACGAAGCCGGCGCGGCCGAACACGCGGCCGGCCGCGCCCTCGGCACGCGCTTGCAGGCGCGACCCGACGCCCCGGCCGTGCGGGTGCAAGGCGTGAGCTTTGCCTATGTCGCGGGCCAGAACGTCCTGCACGACATCTCGCTCGACATCCCGCAAGGCGCCTTCTTCGGCATCGTCGGCCATACCGGCAGCGGCAAGTCGACCTTGCTGTCGCTGCTGCTGCGCTACTACCCGGCGGGGACCGGGCGCATCGAGATCTGCGGCGAACCGATCGCCGGCATCGACAACGAACACTTCCGCGACGAAGTCGGGCTGGTGCCGCAGGACCCGTTCATCCTGGCGGCGTCGGCGCGCGAGAACATCGACATGGGGCGTGGCCTGCCGCTGGAGCGGATCGAGACGGCCGCACGCGCGGCGCACGCGCACGACTTCATCGCGGCGCTGGAAGAAGGCTACGAGACTTCGCTCGGCGAAGGCGGCTCGCGCCTGTCCTCGGGCCAGAAGCAGCTGATCGCGATCGCGCGGGCGCTTGCCGGCGAGCCGCGCATCCTGCTGCTGGACGAAGCGACCTCGCGCATCGACAGCGCGACCGAACAGATCGTGCAGGAAGCGCTGGACGAGTTGCGCGGCCACGTGACGATCATCGCGATCGCGCACCGGCTATCGACGATTCGCGACGCCGACCGGATCGTGGTCCTGAACCACGGGCGCATCGCGGAATCGGGGGCGCATGCGGATCTGATGCGCATCGAGGGTGGCTTGTATCAGAGGTTGTATCTGTTGCAGCAACTGGCCGTGTGAATGGCTGAGACGGCTGGTGTCAAACGGCTGGTGTCAGGTCTGACATTCAGACACGGCCTCAACCGTAAATTGAACCTGTGCAAGCGGTATGTAATTTCAGCCAAACAGGCAGTCTGCGATGAAGAAGGTGCAATGACCGCAAGGCAGAGCTCGTGTCTGAATGTCAGACGTGACCCCAGCCGTCATTACCCAGCCGTCCAGCCGTCAGCCTTCTAGCCCTGCCGGCCCGCATCCGATGCAGCCCGGCAGTAAGATAGAAACGCCTGCGCAATCTCAGCGCCGCCAAGCGCTCATCAAGTACCGTTGCCGGTATGACGCGACCACTTCGACTTGAGTTTCCCGGCGCCCTTTACCATGTCACTTCACGCGGCAACCGGCGCAATCCGATCTATCGGAACGAGGCCGATCGGCGTGCCTGGCTCGACGTGCTTGGACGGGTATGCGAACGCCACCACTTCGTCATCCATAGCTTTTGCCAGATGACCAATCACTACCATCTGCTGATCGAGACCGTGGAAGCGAATCTTTCGCAAGGCATGCGGCAACTCAACGGCTTGTACACCCAGCATTTCAACTGGCGACACAGGCTCGTTGGACACTTGTTTCAAGGCCGGTACAAAGCGATTTTGGTGCAGAAAGAACGTTATCTCTTAGAACTGTCCCGTTATATCGTATTGAATCCACTGCGCGCGAAAATCGTATCGTCCTTGGACGACTGGCAATGGAGCAGCCATCACTTTGTCAATCAAGAAAGCCCGCCCAGCTGGTTCGATCGCGATTGGCTCCTGAGCCAGTTCGGCAACGGGCCATCGACGGCTGTTTCAGCTTATAAAGCGTTTATCCTGGCGGGCATGAACGAGGCCAGCCCGCTTGCCGCTACCCGCCACCAGATCCTGTTGGGCGACGACGCGTTCGTTGCTGGATACCAGCGCTTGCAGCGCTCGGAGGGCCTCGTAGAGACTGTCAGGACCGAGCGCCGTGCAGTGGCACTTTCCCTTCCTGCCTACCGGTCACGGTATCCGAACCGAAGCGAAGCAATGGCGCGTGCCTACCTGTCGACAGCGTTCACGATGGGCCAAATAGCAGACGCTTTCGGCGTGTCGGCCAAAACAGTCAGCCGGGCAGTGGCTGCTTTTGAGAAGACGGCGTCAGAAATTAAGGAAGAGCTCGTGTCCGGATGTCAGACCTGACACCAGTTTTTACCAGTTTTTATGCGGCGCCGACGGGCAACCTGATTTCGAAGGTCGCACCCTGGCCGCGGCCGCCACTGGTGACGCTCAGCGTCCCTTCGTGCAGCTCGACGATGCGGCGCGCGATGTACAGGCCCAACCCGAGGCCGGTGGCGTTGTTTTGCTGCTGCAGGTTGAAGGCGCCGAACACGTGCGGCAGGTCTTCGGGCTCGATGCCCTGGCCGGAGTCGGCGATGTCGATCGACACCACGTCCTGGCTGCGCCCGATCGCGATGCGGATCACGCCGCCCTCGGGCGTAAACTTGGTCGCATTGAAGAGCAGATTCCAGAACACCTGCTGCAGGCGGCGGCCGTCGGCATCCAGGCGGATGCGGTCGCCGTAATCGCTCGGCGTCACGCGCAGCGAGATGTTCTTGGTGTGGGCGAAGGTTTCGACCGTCGAGATGGCGTCGCGCAGCACCTGGCCCAGGTTGACCTGGGTGCGGTTGACCGACATCTGGCCGGTCAGCGTGCGCGCGGCGTCGATCAAGTCATCGACCATGGCCGCTTCCTGGCGCACGTGCACGCGCATCGATTCCAGGCCGCTGACGGCTTGCGGCGGCAGGTCGGGGATCGTGCGCAGCATCATCTCGATGCGCATCGACAGCGCCGACAGCGGCGTACGCATCTCGTGCGAAACGGTTGCCAGGAACAGCTCTCGCGTGCGGTTCACGCGCGTGAGGTCGTCGATGGTTTCGCGCTGGCGATCGAGCGTGCCGGCCAGCGTTTCGAGCAGCCCGGCATAGGTGCCCATCCTTTGCTCGGACACGGGCGCGTCGAGACGCACCTCGTTCCACAGCAGGTGCCCGGGCAGGCCGATCTGCTTGGCGATGCGTTCGCATTCGAGCGGTGAACTGAAGTCGGCAAAGCGCCAGCCGAACACCAGCACGCCGTACACCTGGTCGCGCAGCTGCAGCGGCAGCGAGCACACGCGCAGTCCGCCGAACTGCGCCGAGGCGGGCCTGGCGTCGGCGCAGCTGGACGCGACCAGCGTGCGCTCGAGCGCCGTGCCGGGACCGTCGTCGGCCCACAGCGTCGAACCGGCCAGCAGGCCGGCCAGGCGCGAGGCCGTCTGCGGCCCGATGCGGCGTACGCCGGCGATGTCGTAGGCCGAGGTCACGAGCCCGGTCGCTTCGGTAAACTGCCGCAAGGGCGTTTCCCAGTCATCCCAGTCGACCGGGGCGTTGCCCGGCAGCTTGGCTGTGATCACCGGGGCTGCTCGAGCGGGAGGTCCTGCGATTCCGGCAAGGGATCGCCCTTGACCATCGCTTCCTCGATCAGGGGACTCTGGCGCGACGGGGAACGCGACAGCAGGCCGTAATACGAGGAGAACGGCAGTTGCGGGACGGCGCCCGACTGTTCGCTGTCGCTCTCGTCGATCAGCAGCAGGCCGCCCACGCCGATGGTGTACTCGCGCGTGACCTGCAGGTTGCGGCTGCCGCGTACCTTGGGCACGGCGATCGCGCGGCGCAGGATGGTCGACACCTCCACGTAGTTCAGCAGCACGATGTTGTCGACCAGGTGCGAGCCCTTAAGTTCCTCGCTGATCTGCGAGACGCCCAGCAGTTCCGGGCTTTCGTAGTTGAACAGGGTCGTCGCCAGGCGGTTCTTGAAGAAAGTCGCCAGCGCGTACAGGTAGTCGGCCACTTCGTTGCGGCTGGTCATCTCGTAGACGGCGATCGAGTCGAAGACGACGCAGTCGATCCCGTGCTCCTCGACCAGCTTGACGATGCGGTCGAAGTGGACATCGAGTTCCAGTTCCAGCGGCGACTCGTAATGGATGAACATGTCGCCGGCGTCGACCGCGGCCTGGATATCGAAGCCGAGCGACTTGGCGTTGCGCGTGAGCTGGGCCTGGTGCTCGTCGAGGCTCACCAGCAGCGTCTTGTGGCCTTCACGGATGGCGTTGGTCAGGAACTGCACGCTCAGCACCGTCTTGCCGGTGCCGGAAATACCGCTCACCAGCGTCACGGACCCTTTATAAATACCGCCGTCCATCATCTTGTCGATGGCCGGGGAACCGGTCGACAGGCGCTCTTCGGAGGTCGGCTGGATCTCGGAGGTGAGCGGGCGCGACTGGGCGCGGCGGTAGACGTGCACGCCCACGCCCGGCTCGATGCGCATCGTGTGGCTGCCGCCGATGAAGTCCTGGCCGCGCGACTTCATCACCGTCAGCCGGCGCTGCACGCGCCGGCGCTGCTCTTCGCGCGTGAGCGAGATGATGGTGTCGAACACGAAGCGCTCGTGCGCCAGCACGCCGGTGATCGACTCGTCCTTTTCGGCGGTGACCATGGTGGTCACGCCCAGGCGCGTCAAGCCTTCGATCAGCAGGTGCACGTCTTCGCGGAAGGGCATGTCGTTCACCTCCGCGTACAGGCGCAGCGGCGTGAGGCCGTCGATCAGCAGGCGCTTGGCGCCCATCTCCACCAGCGAAGCGGCGAAAGCGCCGTCGGCGCTGCGGAACTCGCTCAGCAGCACGGCCGGACTGGTCTGGATGATCTTGATCTTGCCCTGGTCGATCATGCCCTGCAGGTCCCAGTCGAAGCCGGCGGCGTCGCGCAGCAGCTTGGCCGGGTCGAGTTCGAACGAGACGATGGCGCCCGGCTCGTCGTGATCGAGTGCGCCGTGATAAATGAAGCCCAGGCCCAGCGTGGTCTTGCCGGAACCCGGCGGACCCTCGACGATCAGGTTATTGTTGCGTGGGATGCCGCCGTGCAGTACCTCGTCGAGTCCGGCAATGCCGGTCTTTACCAATCCGTTCATCATCTTGCCCTTATAGCTTGCCTTTTTATATAGGCGGTCAGCTTACCATGCGCGCGCCAGGCGCTTGCGATGAAGCCGTCAGGCGGGCAGCCCTCATATGCATGCAAACAGACAATAACTGACCGCTAACAGCGCCGTTTCGCGGTCGCTTTTTGCGATAGCCGTTAGAAAAAAAGGGAATTTCTTTCTTGCAACAAGAATATAATGACAGATGGGCGCGCGTTGACACGCGATACCGACCACTCCCTCGAAAGATCATTTATGCCGGCAGCAAGCACGATCAGACAGCCACGCCGTCGCACGCCGACGCTGCTGGCCTCGCTATTGCTGGCGGCGGCCATGCTGCCGGCCTCCTGTGCCTGGGGACAGGCTGCCGCGCCCCTGGGCGAGCGCCTGGCCGAGATCCGCGAAATCAACCGCTTCATTCCCGAGCGCGCGCTGCCGATGCTGCTGGCCGTCGAGCGCGAGGCGCGTGCGTCGAGCGTCGAGGACAAGGGCGAGATGCTGGCGCAGCTGTGCATGTCCTACCAGGGCGTCGGCCGCCAGGAAAAGGCGCTCGCCACCTGCGACGAGCTGATCGAATTCGGCCGCGCCGCGAAGGACAACGGCGCGCTGGCCAAGGGCCTGCTGCGCAAGGGCTATATCAAATACGCGCAAAAAGAGCTGGCCCTGTCGCATGCGCTGATCTGGGAAGCCGAGCGCCTGGCCGACACCACCACCGACGTCGAACTGCGCGTGCGCGCCGGCGTGTCGTCGGCCGAGTCGTTCGCCGAGGATGGCAATTTTCCGCGCGCCCTCGAAAAGACCGAGGCCATCCTGGCCTACGCGCGCCAGCACGGCGAGCCAGTGCACCTGGTCATCGTGCTCAATTCGCTGGCGCGCCTGTATGGCCAGATGCGCGAATTCGACAAGGGCTTCGAGGCCCTGGCGGAAGCGACCGAGGCGGCCAGGCAGATCGATTCGCCGGGCCGCATGGCGACGCTGAAAAGCACCGAATACGGCCTGGCGGTCGACACTGGCCAGCTCGACCGGGCCCTCGCGGCGCAGTCGATGGCGCTCCAACTGCAGCGCAAGATCGGTGCCCGCTCGCTGGTGGCGCGCTCGCTGGTCAACCTGTCGGATTGCTACCTCAAGATGCGCGACTACCGCAATGCGAAGCTGTATTCGCTGCAGGCGATCGTAGCGGCGCAGGAAATTTTCGATAACGTGGCGCTGGCCACGGCGCGCGTGAACCTGGGCCAGGCCTACCTGTCGACCGGCAATCTGCTGGAAGGCAAGCGCAGCTTCGAGGCCGGCCTCGACGTGTTCCAGGCAACGGGCGACAAACCCGAGCTGCAGGCAGTCCTGGCCGAATACGGCAGCGCGCTCGAACGCGCGGGCGACTATGCCGGCGCGGTCGTGGCCTATCACCGCGAACGCACGCTGTCGAATGAACTGTTCGAAAAGCGCCGCCAGCAGGCGCTGCTCGAACTCCAGGAAAAATACAACGCCGACAAGAAGCAGCGCCAGATCGTGCTGCTCGAGCGCGAGAACCAGGTCAAGTCGGCCGAGATCGACAACCGCCGCCTGCAGCAGCGCATCTGGTGGCTGCTGGCCGTCGTCTTCGGACTGGCATCGCTCGTGGTCGGCCTCCTCTACCGCAAGGTGCGCCACGCGAATGCGCAGCTGTTCCTGAAAAACCAGGAACTCAAGCAGCAGAGCGTGCGCGATCCGCTCACCTCCCTGTACAACCGCCGCCACTTCCAGGAGTTCATGCGCGGGCACCGCGTCGACGAGAAGCGCGGCGCCGGCACCTCGGGCGAGGAAATGGTCAGCGCGCTGTTCCTGATGGACGTCGACCATTTCAAGCACATCAACGACACCTGGGGCCATGGCGCCGGCGACGCGGTGCTGATCAAGATCGCCGCCAGCCTGCGCGAGATCCTGCGCGAGACCGACATGATCGTGCGCTGGGGCGGCGAGGAATTCCTGGCCTTCCTGCCGGCGATCCCGCGCGCCGGCCTGGACGAGGTCGCGCGCCGCCTGCTGGGCGGTATCAGCGAGACCAGCATCGAATTCCAGGGCACGACGCTGTCGGTGAACGTGTCGATCGGCTTCGCGCCCTACCCGCTCGCGCCGGACGGCGAGGCGTTGCCCTGGGAACGCGCGGTCAACCTGGTCGACATGGCGCTATACATGGCCAAGGGACATGGGCGCAACCGCGCCTATGGCGTGCGCGGCTTTGCCAACTTCGGGCGCACGTCGATGGAAGAGATCGAGCAGAACCTGGAGCAGGCCTGGCGCGCGGGCTTCGTGGACCTGTCGATCGTGACGGGAGGATATCCGGATTTGCGGGCCAGCGCGTGAACATCTGCGCTGAGCCGTAGCATCGACGGCGCCTCAGCGCGCCGCTTCCTGCATCTTCTCGCCGGCCTGCTCGACCTTCTCGCCGACCTTGCCGGCGGCCTTTTCCAGGCCGCGGCCGGCTTCCTCGGTGGCGTCCTTGATCTGCTCGCGTGCCTGCTCGGTGCGTTCGGCGAGCGCGCGGCGCTCCTGCTCGGCGCGCTCGGCCAGCTTTCTCGCAGCCTCGTCGGCCTTCTCCAGCGGTGCGCGCAGGCCCTCGGCGACCTTTTCGCCGGCCTCGTCGATCGCCTTGCCGGCCTTTTGCGCCGGCCCCACCGCATCCTCGTCGCGCGTACAGCCGGCGGCCAGGGCCAGTACCAGCAGCGCACTGAACATGGTCATCGTTTTCATGCTTGGCTCCTACGATTGTGTTTCCGAAAGCATACACCGTGTGCGCGGCGCCTGTCTGCCGGCGTGCTTGCCCGAATCAGTACGTCATCCCCGCTTCGACCTCGTCGGCGCGCGGATGTTCAGGCTGGCGAGCGTCGATATCTTCCTTCATCGCGCGCGTGGCGTCGTCCTCGCCCCAGCGTTTGGTAAAGGCGCGCAGGCGCGAGCGGGCCCGCTCGAACGCGGAAGCCGACATCGCCGACTCGACCGCGCTCTTCGCTTCGCGCCAGGCCTTGTCGCGCTGGCGCTTGCGGGTGCAGGCGGCGCTGGCTTCGTTGAGCGATGTCTGCACTTTCCGCAGTTGCTCAGGCGTGGCCTTCGTACCGCGCAGCGCGATCAGTTCGCTCTGTGCCTCGCGCGGTTTGCACTCGGCGGCCAGCGCGATCGCCTTCGCCATATGCGCCTCGATGCGCCGGTTCGACGGCTTGGCAATCAGCCAGATCGCCCACAGCGCCGCCAGCGCCAGCAGCCACCAGCGCAGGCGCACCGGCCGGCGCGCCGGCCGCGGCGCGCCAGCCGCGGGCGTGGCCCCGGGCAATGGCGATTGCGGACGTGGCGGCGGTGGCGCTGGCGCCGGCGTGGCCTGGTCGGCGGCCGGCGTTCGCTCGGCGGTGGAAGGAGGCACCGTCTCGGCACGCGCCGCCGGCGCCGGTATCGCTGCCCTGGCTTCCGACGCGACCGCGACGACCGCTTCGGCAGGCACCTGCCTGTCGACCGCGATGCCAGCCGACGGCGCCGGCAGCGGCGCCGCTTGCGCCCGGGTGTTTCCTGCTGCCTGGGCAGTCCCGCAATACGGACAAAAGTTCACGCGGCGCGGCAAAGCGTGCCCGCACGCGGCGTGGATGCAGCGGACCATCGGGTTCTCTTGCACGAAGCGCCCCTGTTATTGCGGATCCGGGACGCCGTCGTCCGGATCGGGAATCGATGGCGCCCGGGGCTGGAGGCCGGCAATGTCCGACACCAGGCCCCATTTGCCGTATTTCGGGTCCTGCGCCATGTCCCAGGCGCGCGTGGCGGCTTCGATCTCGCCGCGCGCCAGTTGCCGGGCCACCTCGTCGAGCGTGAATGGCCCGCGCTGGACGCCCGCCACGAAGAGCTTGTACAGCGGCGCCGGCGCCGGGTCGGGGATCGCGGCCGGCGCCGGGGTGGCCGGCGTGCCGAGCGCGCGCACCTCCAGCGCCGCCGCGGCGCGCGCCTCGTTCGCGAGGATCTCGGGCTTGACGACGCGCTTGTCGATCGGGCGCTCGACTTCCCAGGCATAGGCGTCCAGCGCGGAATCGGGCACCGGTTCGGTCCAGGCGGCGATCCCGGCCAGGGCCGCGTCCACGGCGCCGTTCGACAGCGTCGGGTCCGCCGCCATGGCGCGCCGCAGCCAGGCTTCGTACAGGCGGCGCGCGGTAATGTTCGGCAGCGAGGGCGAGGGCAGCTGGGCGCCGGTCTCGTCCGTTTCAAGGCGCGGCTCGTAGACGCGCAGCTGGTAGTGGCGCATCAGCGCGGCGAGCAGCAACAGCTGGTGCGGACCGAGCGCCGTCAAACGGTTGCGCACGGCCGCGATCACCTGCTCGCGGTAATACGGCGGCAAGCCGTTCGAGCGGATCGCATATTCATTCCCGATCTGCAGCCATTCGCCGGAACCCGGCTCGACCTCGAACAGGTACTGGCCGCGCGGCTGGAAGGCCGCCTCGCGGTCGCCCTGGTCGGCCTTGCGGCGGATGACGCCCAGCGCGATCGCCTGCAGGAACCATTCGTAATCGTCCGCCAGGCGGTTCAGTTCGTCCATCGACGGTGAAATCGGATGGCGAAAGCGGGTCGAATCGAAGTGCAGGTGGGTCGGGATCTTCGGGTTCTCGATCTGGTACGAGGCGCGCCAGGTCGGCAGGCCGCGCAGGATCGTCATCGGAAAGCCCGACAATTCGATATAGCAGACCGCGCGCCCGGGAATGCCGGTGTTCACGACCGAGACCAGGTCGCCGTGAAAATACCCGGTCGGCACCGAGGCGCGGATCTCGCCTTCCATCTTGCGCCAGGCGGCCGCGTCGCCGACGCCGATGAAGCACTTGAACTGGTCGGCATTGGGCGTGAACTCGGCCGAGAAGCGCGCGTTCACCCACGGCATGGCGCTGCGCAGCCATTCGGCGAAGACGCGCTGGCGCTCCTGCGGCGTCATCGCGTTCAGGCGGTCCAATAACGGGTCGCCCGGCTCGCCCTGCAGCTCGGTGTTCGACAGCTGGGTCTGGGCGCGGCGGAACAGCTTTAACAACAAGTCCGCGCGGGTGCGCTCGTCGCCCAGTTGCGGGAACAGTTTGCCGGAGCCGCCGAATTCGAGCAGCACTTCCTCGCTCCATTCACTGACGTCGCTTGTCAGGCGTACCGGCGCCGGCTGCATGTCGCCGGCCAGCTTGATGTAGGTGGCGTGCTCCTGGCGCGCGTCGGCACGCAGCTGGCTGATGCGCCCGTCGACCGCGCGCAGGATCTCCTGCACATGCTTCCTGCCTTCCTGGAATTCGCCGGCGATGCCGCTCCATTGCGCATTGCCCTGCTCGTCGGTCGACTGCGGCTCGCCCAGCCAGGCCGACATGCCGCGCATGACTTCGATCGACTGGCCGGCGGCCACCGCCAGCAGGTGGAAGCGCAGGTAGTCGGCGATGTCGCGCTTGAGGTGCGCCATCACTTCGCGCGCCTGCGCGTCTTTCCCGAACAGGCGGCTCGACGCCTGCGACAGGTTGCCCAGCGACTCCTCGACCTGGCGCGTGCGCAGCGCGTCGCGGATGTCGCGGTAGCGGCGGCCGTTGCGCTCGGCATTGGCGAGATCGCGCTGCAGCAGGCGCGCCTTCACCTGCTCGAGCAGGGAGAGCACGAATTCGAGCCCGCCCTGCTTGCGGTCGTCGAGCAGCGCATACAGGCGCTCGCGCACCCGCGTCTTCAGGCGCCCGGTCAGTTCGATCGTGTGGCGCTTGATGCGGTCCTCGCTGGTCTCGGCGCTGGCGCCGGCTTCGCGGATCGCGTCGCGCTCCAGGTTCGGCAGCAGCTCGGCCACGCGCTCGCGCCACTGCGGCACGTCGAAGGCGGCCATGATGCGGTCCATCTCGAGCTGCACTTTACTTTCGACGCGTTCGAGCAGCGAGCGTCCTTCCTTGTCGCGCAGGAGCAGGCCCGTGAGCGCGTATTCCTGGAACGGCGCCACGTCCACCGTCCCCTTCTTGAAATCGGGGAATTCGTCGAAGGGCAGTTCGCGCATGTCCATGTGCTCGCGCATGAAGGCGTCGCGCTCCTGGTCTCCCGCACGGCGCGCCAGGGCGCCGTCGCGCCCGACGAGGCCGAAGAATTCCTTGACCATCAATGCCGCCAGCTCGTAGGCGCGGATGTCTTCGCGCAGGCTTTGCTGGGTATCGAGCACCGCCTGGCCGAAGGCCGAATATACCTTCGAGTACGACAGCCGCATGTCGCCGAAGCGCCCTTCCGGCACGCGCGGGTTGTACGGTCCGAGCTTGTGCTGCTGCTGGTTCACCGCCACCGAGCGCTTGCGGTTGGCAAAGTCGGCCGAGGCGAAATCCTCGAACAAGGTGTCGGCCACCATCTGGTACACGTCCTTGACGTCCTGGGTGGCCTTGTTGGCCAGGTTCGCGGTGTCGACGAAATAGACGTCGTCGAACGGCGCGCCGCGCCCGGTGATGCTGTCCGGGTCCATCCACTTGACCTGCGCGTTCATGTCGCGCATGGTCGTTTCCAGCTCCATCATGGTGGCGTAGGCGTTGGCCTCGGTGCGCTCCTTGTTCGCCTTGGCGAAACCCGACGGCATGAACATCACCAGGTCGACCTGGCTGTCGGCCACTTCCTGGCGCGCGATGGCTTTCGCCATCCAGCCCAGGTCGATGGCGCTGCCGGCGCCGGTGCCGCCCGCGTTCGAGGCGATGACGACGATGCGGAACTTCGAGGTGTCCACCTGCAGGCCGAGGCGCTGGTAATTCTCCTTGCGCTCGATGCCGGCGTTGCTGCCCAGGTAGTTCAGCGCGCCCTTGATGCGGCCGCGCAGCTTCGGGTATTTGTCGAACAGGTACAGGCGCGCCACCGCGCGGATCTGGCCCGCGCCTTTCGAGGGATCGATGCCGAGCGAGCGCAGTTTCTTCGGACGCAGCGGCATCCATTTTTCGATCAGGGGAAAGCGCGCCAGGCTGTCGTCGGACTCGTGGTATTGCGGCAGGTCGAGCGGCTCGACCAGGCGCTCCTCGTCGGTGAGCTTGACCAGCTCGTACCAGGGATCGGTGCGCTGCGACTTGCCTTCGTCGATGATCGAATTCGAATCGAGGTCGAAGTGCAGGAAGCGCGCCACCGGAAAATCGGCGATCGATTCGACGCGGGTCGGGTGGTGCCGGTTCCAGACCGCCGACAGGATACGGCGCCGGATGCGCATCATCACTTCCATGCCGGTGCCGCCGGCGCCGATGAACAGCGTCGGGCGCAGGTCGACCTTGAGTTCGGATTTGCGGTTCATTTGATCGAGCGTGGGAAAATCTGCCATGGTGGTTCTTTCGAGTTCTGTGAGCTGCGCCTAGCGGCGGCCGACGACCAGGGCGGCAACGAGTGCGACCAGGCCGACCGCGACCAGGGGCGCGGTGACGCCCAGGGTCAGGTATCTGCTGGCATTGATGACCGCCAGTACCACGGCTGCCGACAGGAAGCTCAGGCCGACGAACAGCAGCCAGCCGGCGCTTCCGGCGGTGGACGGCGCCACGCGGCGCACGACCATGTGGTGCACGTAGGCGTTGCGGACGAAGAAGTACACGACCAGCAGCACCAGGAAGACGGCGCCGCCGATGGCGAGGTCGCGCGTGGAGGTGTCGGTGGCCGGGACCGGCGCGCCGGGCATGACTTCGACCGGGTTGCTCGCCGTCTCGGGCCTGGTTTTCGGCAGCGGATCGTCGGGCGCGGCCTTGTCGGCGGGGAGCTTGAAGCCCGGGTCGGCCTGGGCGGTGTTTTGGGCTTGCATATGTTTTCCTTGGGGTCAGCGGCCGAGACGGACCTGCGCGCCTTCGCGCAGGTCAATCAGCTGGTGGCCGAACAGGGTGGTCTTCAGGCGGGCCACTTCATTGCCCGCCTTGTCGTAAATCGGTTGCACGGTGCCGGTGCGCGCATGCATGGTGCGCTGCTCGTCCTCGACGGTGACGAGCGCGCGCCGCGGGCGCATCCAGCCGTAGGCCGCGCCCAGGCCGGCCGCCAGCAGCGCCAGCAAGCCGGCGCCGGCCGCCAGCAGCGGGCCGCTGCCGTAATGCACGCGCACCTCGATCGGCAGCACGGCGGTCGAGGCGGCGATCCGCGCGGGCGGCGTGAAGATATCGGGCAGCGGGTCGCCCGGGAACAGTTCCGCCATGCGCTCGCGAAAGCCGCTCGACAAGGCCAGCTTCTGCTCGGCCAGGTGCACTTCGATCGTCCCCGGCAGCACATAGGCCGAGCCGGCGGATTGCAGGGCCGCCACCGACCATTTGCCGGGTAGCTGGGCCACCGGCAGCTGCAGGGTCGAGCCCAGCGGCTGCGGCTGGTTCGGGGCAAGTCCGTGCACGCGCGTGCTGCCCAGCGTGACGGTGCGGTTCTCGCCGCCGAGCCTGGAACGCGCGCTCAAGGAAGCGCTGACGATCGTGTACGGGTACATCGTGTTTTCGATGTTCCAGCCGATCTTCGCCGTCGGCGAGCTCGCGTGCGGCGCCACGTCGGCGCGCAGCACGCCGTTGCTGCCCATGGCGAAGGTGACGCCAGGCGCGTTCTCGACTTTTCTCGGCACCAGGCGCACGGTGTCGCGGTCCAGGGGCTTGAGGCGCGCCGGCGGCCCGGTGATGATCTTGCGCACGGCGCCCGAGGCCAGCAAGCCGTCCAGCGCGCGCGCCCCGCCCTCTCCGATCGCGAACGCATACACCATCAGGCCGTTGGCGCGGAAATGCTCGCCCTTGACCGGCATGCGCAGCGGGAAGGCCAGCGCGGTGCGGATCTTGCCGCCGTCGTGGATCAGACGATAGAACTCGCGGTTGCGCGCGGCGGTGGCCTGGTCGTTGTTCGGGCTGTTGCGGTTGTTCGTGACCAGCCAGACGATGCCGTCCCTGCCGCCCAGTGCCTGCGTCATGGCGGCACCGACCGCTTCGCCGAGGTCGGTGTCGGCCAGTGCGCCGCCCGGCTTGCGCGCGGTATCGAGTCCTGCCAGCGCGCGCGTGACGGCAGCGCGCGTGTCCCCACCGACCGTGGTCGAGACCAGCGCCCGCGGCGACGGCGCGTTCGGCTGCGACTGGTTGAACGCGGCCAGCACCAGCGCCTCGCCCGGCCGCGCCACGGCCAGCGCCAGTTCGGTCACCAGCGGCTTGAATGGAGAAGCCGGATCGCTGTAGAAGGGTTCCATCCAGCCCGAGTTCTGGACCAGGAACACGTGCGGCGCGGCCGCGGCGCCACCGGAGCCGCACAGCAGCGCGAGGGCGCACAGGCAACGCACCGGCACGGCCGTCACGACAGCGCTTCCAGGCGCCAGCCGCGCACCGCGTTCCAGTCCGGGTGGTGCAGCCATAGGGCGCCGTCGTAGACGAAGGGCACGCAGTCGAGCGGCCGCGCCAGGCGCGCCACCTCGTCGAGGATCACGTTGCGCTTGCCGATCCATTCGATCGTCGTCTTCGCGATCGTGCGGCCGGCCAGGGCTTCCTCGGCGCGGCCCGTGTAGGCGTGAAAGCGCAGCACCAGGCCGCTGGGCTGGGCGCGGTTGTTATTGAAACTGCGCAGCAGCGGCAAGACCAGGGAATCGTCGGCAACCGCGTCTTCGATGTGCTCGGCCGACCAGGGCTGGTCCAGCACCGGATGGCCGCGCCGGAACAGGAAGTTGGCAAAGCCCAGGCGCGCGCCGTCGATCGGCTCGACCTGCGGATTGTCGGCCCCGAGCTCGAGGAAGGAATAGGCCTGGCCGTCATGGCCGATATGCCACAGGCGCCCGTCCCGGCTTTGGGTGGGGCCGCCGAAATCGAGCTTCGGCGTCCAGCCGCGCGGCCACGGCGTCCAGCGCGGCGATTCGCCCGGCCGCCAGACCAGCTGGCCCTGCGCGTGCAGCCAGAACAGGCGGTTGTCGTAGCCGATCGGACGCATCCAGCCGGTGGTCGGCGCATCCGCGCATTCGAAAGTGGTGCCGTTGACGAAGTCGAGCTGCGCATCGAGCAGGTTGAGTACGCCGTCCTCCACGTACAGGCAGCCGACCTGGCGCCGCATCACGCCCGGGCTCGAGGCCAGGCGCCCGCCAAACAGCACTTCCAGGCGGTAGCTTTCGTTGAGCGGATTGATCCACAGGCGCGACAGGCCGCTATCGAGCGGCACGATGCCGACTTCGCCGCGCGCAGGATTGACGGCCGGGAGCCAGCCGTAGCCACCCGCGGAAAAGCGCAGTTCGCTGCCCGCTTCCTCGGCGCCCATCACATGCCAGAGCTGGGCCAGCGGATCCCAGTATTGCAGCACGCCGCGCGCCGGCGCCAAGGCGAGCAGGCGCTGCTCGGGAAAGCCGTAGCTGCCGGCGATGAATTCGCAATGGGCATTCGGCGGCGCCGGCATGGCCAGCTCGGCACGGTTGACATGGGGCGCGGCGGGACGGCCTTCGAGGCGGTCGCCCAGCGCCAGCGAGGTGACGGGCAGGCCGTGCGGCACGTGGCGCGGCAGTGCCTGGTCGTTAGGGGCGCCCCACCAGTCGGGCTGGTGCCGGGCGCGGCCAAGCAGGCGTTCGAGCGGCGCGCCGCAGGTCGGGCAAAACGCAAACCCTTCGGGATAGATGGCCGCGCAGGCGCAGGCCGTCGGCAGCGAGGCGCCGAGCAAGTGGGCGCAATCGGGCAGCCGGCCGCGCGCATGCGCCTGCCAGTCGATGCGTCCCAGGCCTTCGGTCGCCTGGAGTGCAAACTGTCCGCTCGTGTCGTCTTCCAGCCAGGTGCTGGTCGGCGTCTCCCATTGGTAGGTCATCGTGCTCCGCAATTGATTGAAATCGGCTTGCCGCGCTCGTGGCGCGGATCGTCATAGCTGTCTAAATCATAACTGCCCCGGCCCGTTTGCGGCGCGCCGTTCGGCCGGTAGCGCGCTGCGGCACTGTTGGGATCGGAATCCGCGCCTTTAGAGGCAATTCCAATACAGGACCGTATAATGTCGGCCTCATCCGCGCCCTTGCCTCCCCATGACCGTTCTTGCCCTGCCCCCCACGCCCGACCTGCCCGCGCATGCCGTCGACGCCGCCGCCGCGCACCTGGCGAACGTGCTTGCGATCGCCATCGAACACGGCCCGGCGCAGCGCGCGCTGGTGGTCTTCGACCAGCGCACGGGCCTGGCGCGCGCCCTGGTCGAGGCTTACCGGCGCAACTTGCCGCAGGCCGAATTCATCGACTTCGACCGCGCCGACGCCGCCGGGGTGCTGGCGCGCTTTCGCGCGCTGGCGCCGCAAGACCTGGTGGTGCTGGTGCAGTCGACCAATTTCCGGCTCGAGGCCTTCCGCATCCGCGTCGAACTTTTCAAACTGGGCCTGAAGGTGGTCGAGCACGTGCACCTGTCGCGCATGCCGGGCATCCAGGGCGAGCACTACATCGCCGCGCTGGCCTATGACCCGAGCTACTTCCGCGGCGTCGGCCGCGCCCTTAAAAGCCGGATCGACGCCACCCCGCACGCGCGCGTCTGCGGCGGCGGCGAGGAACTGGTATTCGCGTCGCCCCTCGAGCCGGCCAAGCTGAACGTGGGCGACTACAGCGGGATGAACAACGTCGGCGGCCAGTTTCCGATCGGCGAAGTGTTTACCGAGGCGCTCGACCTGGAAGCGGTCAATGGCCGCGCGCAGATCCACGTGTTCGGCGATACCTCCTACCTGTCGAACCGGCCATTGATGCCGGTGACGATCGTCGTCGAGCGTGGCCGCGTGGTCGGTACCGAAAACGCGACGCCCGAGTTCCAGCAGGTGCTCGACAACATCCGGCGTGACGAGGGCGAAGTCTGGGTGCGCGAACTGGGCTTCGGCATGAACCGCGCGTTCACGCGCGAGCTGCGGGTCGACGACATCGGCACCTATGAACGGATGTGCGGCATCCACCTGTCGCTGGGCGCGAAACACGGGGTGTATCCGAAGCCGGGCTTCAAGAGGAAGGATGCGCGCTACCACATCGATGTGTTCGTCGTGACGGATGCGGTGTATCTGGGCGACGAACGGGTGTATGCGGACGGAATCTGGACCATTTAATTTGTTGAATTTGATGACTGCATGGTGGTAATATGGCATTCTAGGCAGTTGAATGCTCATAAAAATCAGTTGGGGATGGGATGGACGAGGACCTCTTGCGCCGCGTGGACGAGATCCAGGCAATCAGCGCGGTGCCGAAGATTCTGGAAACGGTCGCCGCCATGACGGGCCTGCGTTTCGTCTGCATTGCCCATGTCACCGACGAGGACTGGGTCGCCTGCGCCGTCCTCGACAAGCTCAACGTCGGCCTCGCGCAGGGCAGCCGGCTCGATGTGAAAACCACCTTGTGCGAGGAGGTGCGCGACAGCGGCCGCGCCGTCATCATCGACAACGTGCAGGCAAGCGAGGCCTGCCGCGAACACGACACGCCGCGCATCAACGGTTTCCAGAGCTATTTTTCGATTCCCATCTTCCGCAACGACGGCAGCTATTTCGGCACCCTGTGCGGACTCGACCCGGAACCGGCACGCCTGTCCGACAACGTCACGGTATCGACCATGCACCTGTTTGCCGAACTGGTGTCGAAGCAGCTGGAAGCCGACAAGAAGCTGGTCACCACGCAGGCGGACTTGCTGAGCGAGCGCGCGACGGCGGAGCTGCGCGAGCAGTTCATCGCCGTCCTCGGCCACGACCTGCGCACTCCGCTCGGCTCGATCCTGCTCGGCACCGACCTGCTCACGCGCCAGCACCCGAATCCCGAAGCGCGCACCATCGTCGAGCGCATCCGCCGCAGTGCCACCCGCATGGCCGCGCTGGTCGACGACGTGCTCGACTTCACGCGCGGACGTATGGGCAGCGGCATTCCGATGCGCCTGCGCGAAGCCGACCTCACACCCACGCTGGAACAGGTGGTCGACGAGATGCGCGGACTGTATCCGCAGCGCGCGATCAAGGCCGCGATCGCGCCCGGCCTGCACTTGCGCTGCGACCCCGAACGCATCGCCCAGCTGCTGTCGAACCTGCTGAAGAACGCGCTGGTGCACGGCAGCGAACAGGCGCCGGTCCAGGTGGCGGCCGCGCTGGCCGGGGAGGAATTCGTGCTGTCGGTGGCGAACGAGGGACGCGAACTGGCACAGGGCGTGATCGATGGACTGTTCAAGCCTTACTGGCGCGCGGCCTCGCGTACGGGCAGCGAAGGCCTGGGCCTGGGCCTGTACATCGTCGACCGGATCGCGCGTGCGCATCACGGATCGATCGAGGTCAGTTCGCGCGGCGGCAGGACGGTGTTCCTGTTCCGGCTGGGGCCCGTGCGCGCGGGCTGATCGTCTCGCCGTTTGCCGGCGATGCGGGCACCTGAACGACGGCGCCCTTGCGCGGCGTCGTTCGATCAGGCGAAGCCGAATCCATACAGCGACAAGGCGCGCGTCAGGTCGGCCTTGAACACGGCGTAATCGATTGCTTTCTCGACAAAATCGCCCGCCCCCAGCACCCGCGTGCGCACGCGGTCCGACTCGTTTCGCGAGCTCGACAGGACAATGACGGGGATATCCGACAGAAAGGGTTTGGAAGAGATTTCTTTCAGCACTTCGAAGCCGTCGACCTTGGGCAGCGCCAGGTCGAGCAGGACGACATCGTAGTCGTGTGTCTTGTGCAGTTCGCGCAGCGCTTGTTCGCCGTCCGAGACAACGACGACTTCATGCGCGAAGTCACAGCTGCGCAGGACACGGCATGTTAGTTCGGCATCGAAGGGTAGATCGTCGACGATCAGGGCTTTTTTCAGCATCGGCGCATCCTACATGAATAAAAGCAATGTGTCATAAATTGACATTGCGCCTATTCAAACACGCAATCCATGCGCGAACCGGCAAAGCGCGCCATCCCATCTAGTTTCCCTCAGGAAGAATAGATTCCCTCCAGATCCGCGCAAATTTTCTTGCTGCAACATGTCGATGGATCTTACACATTCTTACATTTTTTAGCATGCCGATCTCGATTTCATAGGCGAACACATCGGTGGCATGCTTTATGCCTGACGTTCTCCAGGACGCATATTTGGCAAATATAACTGCCTGATTTCCCATTATGGGCGCGTACATCATCGATATTTGATTGTTTTGATAACCAAGTCATCAAGGAGACGCATCATGGTTGACCACGCCGTACGCCGTGCAAAGTTCCGCGAACTACTCGTTGCCGCAAGCTGTCCCCTACTGGCCGTCCTGGCCGCCTTCCCCGCCCAGGCTTCGAGCCACCGCGAGGCGCCGTTCATCACCACCCAGCCGAAAGTCGACGGCACCGATCTGTATGCGTTCAACAGCTATGAACAAGGTCGCGCCGGCTATGTCACCCTGATCGCCAACTACCAGCCTTTGCAGGATCCGTTCGGCGGGCCGAACTATTTCAAGATGGACCCGAATGCCATCTACGAAATCCACGTCGACAACAACGGCGATGCGAAGGAGGACTTGACCTTCCAGTTCCGCTTCCAGAACATCTTCAACCGCATCGCGCTGCAGATCGGCACCCAGAACGTACCGATTCCACTGACCCAGGCGGGCCAGGTGCAGGGCCCGAATTCGCCGGTCCTGAACGTCAACGAGCGCTTTACCGTGAACCTGATCCGGGGCGACCGCCGTAGCGGCCAGTCGGCCGCGCTCGCGCGCGTGGGCAGCGGCGCCACCAGTTTCGACAAGCCGGTCGACAACATCGGCACCAAGACCATTCCGCAGTATGCCGCCTATGCGGCCCAACATATCCACCCGGTCGCCATTCCGGGCTGCTCGGTCCCGGGACGCGTCTTCGTGGGACAGCGGCGCGAAGGCTTCGCCGTCAACCTCGGCACGCTGTTCGACCTGATCAACGCGCCCCTGAACGTGATCACCGATCCGGCCCTCATCAACGCCGCGCCGAACCCGCTGGCCAACAAGAACGTCACCTCGCTCGCGGTCGAAGTCCACAAGAGCTGCCTGCTGTCGAAGACCACGGCCGACCCGGTCATCGGCACCTGGACCACGGCCAGCGTCCGCCAGAGCCAGCTGGTCAATGCCAATCCGCCTTCCGGGCACCAGACCACGGTCAGCTACGGCGGCGCTTTCGTCCAGGTGTCGCGCCTTGGCATGCCGCTCGTGAACGAAGTGATCATCGGCTTGCCCGACAAGGACCGCTTCAACAGCTCGCTGCCGCAGAATGACGGGCAGTTCGCCACCTACGTCACCAACCCGACGCTGCCGAAAGTGGTGGAGATCGGCCTCGGCCTGCAGGCCGGCAGCGCCATGCCCCGCAACCTGCCGCGCCAGGACCTGGTGACGGCGTTCCTGACCGGGATCGCCGGCGTCAACCGCCCGCTCAATCCCACGCCCTCGGAAATGCTGCGCCTGAACACCTCGATTGCCGCCGTGCCGTTTGCCCGGCAAAACCGGCTCGGCATCGTCGGCAACCTCCTTGCCGGCGGTTCCGACAATGCGGGCTATCCGAATGGGCGCCGTCCAAAGGACGACGTGGTCGACATCTCGCTGGTGGTGGCCATGGGCGGCCTGTGCATGGCCAACGGGAACAATAATGCGCTCGGTTTCGGCGCAGCCTGCAACCCGTCGGCCGTGCCGCTGGGTAGCACCGCCTTCCGCCTGCACGACGCGGTCGACCAGGCGGTCCAGCCCTTCCTGGCCGGCTTCCCCTACCTGAACACGCCACTGCCGGGCGCGCAGTAAGCGCCCGCTCACGGAGACCGACATGAAAAAACTATTAGGTGCACTGGCAGCGGCGCTGGTCCTGGGCGCAAGCCCGGTCGCCGGCGCCGCCGTCGTCAACTTCGACAATCCCTCCCTCATCGACATCGATAACGGCAGCGGCCGCGCCGTCTACCGCGAGGCCGGTTTCCGGCTGGACGGCGAGGCAGCCGGCTTCCTGACGATCGACGGCTTGGGCAGCGCGTTCTCGGGCGCGCTGGTCCTGATCGACGGCAGCACGGTCAGCCTGAGGGCCGACGGCGGCGGCCCGTTCAGCTTTTCCAGCCTGGTCGCGGGAGCGCTCGACCCCGAGGCCGGCGCGACGCTGAGCATCACCGGCATCTTCGGCGACAGCAGCCGGCGCGACACCATGCTGGCGCTGGCGGACCTGGGCACGGCCACGCTGCCGATGTGGACGGGATTGACCGAACTGCGCTTCACGGCCGACGGCGACCTGGTGCTCGACGACATCGGCCTCGACGCCGCGCAGGTGCCGGAACCGGCATCGATCGCGACGCTGCTGCTCGGGATCGGCATGCTGGCGGGCGTACGCAGGCGCGCCGTGCGCAAGGCATCCTGACGCCTTGACGGGAGGCGCTGCCGCAAGCTGGCGCGGCAGCGCCCTCCACCGTTACAGCACGTGTGCCCAGCTTCCCTTGTAGAGGATCGGCCCGCTCGGGCCGTCCGGATTGGGCGAGCCGCCTTCCGGCTCGAGACTGACCGCCAACACCGCCACGTCGTCGCCGATCGCGCTGGCCGGCAGCGGCAGCGTCAACGTCCGCCGCGCGCCCAGCACGCCCAGCGAACGCGGCTTGCCGGCACGCGGCACCGCCCACAGCTGCAAGGCCTGTCCGGCCGTCAGCGGTGCCTGGGCCACCACCTTCACCGTCATCACGCCGCGCGCGCGGTCGGCCGTCACCACCAGTGCCGGACGCGCCTGTTCGTCCGTCAGGCTGGCGATGTCGCTGGTGCGCGCCGTGCCGGGACGCTCGACGGACACCGTCACCAGCAGCAGGGCCGCCAGCGCCGACGAGGCCAGGCCGAAGCCGCGCCACAGACCGAGCGAGCCGTGGCGCCAGAATTGCCAGCGCGGCGCCTCCGGCTGCAAGCCGAGGCGGCGCTCGATCGCGTGCCAGGCCTGCCGGTCGGGCGCCACGGGCGGCGCGAATTCGGCCATCGCGCCGAGGCGCTCGTTCCATTCACGGGTGGTGCGGCGCAGGGCCGCGTCCTGGTGCATCAAGCCCTCGAAGCGGCGCCGTGCGCGTCCGCGCAGTGTGCCCAGCACATATTCGGCGGCGAGGCGCTCGCGCAGGGGTTCGTTGCCGCGCAAATTCATGCGGCACCCCGCGCGCTCAGGCAGGCATGCAGGCGCGCCAGGCTGCGCCGGATCCAGGTTTTCACGGTACCGAGCGGCAGCGTCAGTTTCTCGGCGACGTCGCTGTGCGACAGGTCATGGAAGAAGGCCATGCCGACCACTTCGCGGTGCTTTTCCTCGAGCGCGGCCATGCAGTCGGCCAGGGCCTGCGCTTCGCTGCTCATCTGCAGGCGCTCGGCCGGCGTGGCCGCCATGTCGACCAGCGACTCCATCGCGTGGCTGTCGGCCGCGTCGGCCTCGCCGTCGTGGCGGGCGCGGCGCAACAGGTCGAAGGCGCGGTTGCGCACGATCGTCGTCATCCAGGTCATCGGCGCCGAGAGCGCGCTTTCGTAGTCGACGGCGTGGTGCCAGATCGCGACAAAACTCTCTTGCAGCACCTCTTCGGCCAGTTCGCGCCGGCCGAGGATACGCAGCGCCAGGCCATAGAGCCGGGGTGAACTGGCGTCGTACAACGCGCGAAATGCCGCCCGGTCGCGGTGGGCCGCGCCGTGCAGCCAGGCCCGCAACTGGGCGGGGTCGGAATGGGTTGCTGCCGTGTTCAAGTTGCGCTCGCAGTGAAAGTCATGGTTGAGGTCGAAGTCATGTCGCGGAGGAAAATACCATAATTAAGCACTGTACAACCCAACAAAAATATTTTGAATCCGATCGGCCTGCCGCCGCGTATATATCGATACGGCTTGCTTGCACGGGATGACTCGCGTGCCCGAACAAACGTGCGACGGGCTTGTATGATAATCAATATCATCGAATTCGAACGTGAACAAAAAATCAAACCACCCTTTTTACCCGGAGAGCATGATGAGAATAATGCAGAAGAAATCCCTATGGACGGCGGCAATTGTGACGGGAACGGCGCTCATGGCGCTGTCGAGCCCGGCAAGTGCATCGAGCCACCGCGAAGCACCGTTTTTGACGAATGCGCCGAAAGTAGACGGTACCGACTTCTACATGTTCCGCAGCTATGCCCCGGGCCGTGCCGGCTTCGTGACGATGATCGCCAACTTCACGCCCTTCCAGGACCCGCAGGGTGGACCGAACTTCTACCAGTTCGACCAGAACGCGCTCTACGAAATCCACGTCGATAACAACGGCGACGCCAAGGAAGACATCACCTTCCAGATCCGCTTCAAGAACACCTCCAAGCGCACCGCGCTCACCATCGGCGGCAAGCAGGTACTGATCCCGCTGATCAATTCGTCGACAATCAGCGGCGTCAACCCGGCTTCGCTGAACGTGCGCGAGACCTACACCATCGACATGGTCAAGGGCGACCGCCGCAGCGGCACCCGCACCCGCCTGGCCGCCGCCAACGGCGCCACCGAATTCGACAAGCCGGTCGACAACATCGGCGACAAGGTCTTCGGCGGCGCCGGCGGCTATGAAACCTATGCCAACCAGCACATCTTCGACGTCAACGTGCCCGGCTGCGGCACCGGCCGCGTGTTCGTCGGCCAGCGCAAGGAATCCTTCTATATCGCGGTCGGCAAGATCTTCGACCTGTTCAACCTGAACCCGCTGGGCGCAGAATCGGGCGGTAACAAGAACGACCTGGAAAACAAGAACGTCAGCTCGATCGCCATGGAACTGCCGGTCGGCTGCCTGGCGGTCGCCGGCGAACCGGTGATCGGCGCCTATGCCACGGCCAGCATGCGCCAGGCACGCCTGATCAATCCGAACCCTGCCTCCGGCATCAACAGCGCCGTCAAGGAAGGCGGCGCCTGGGCCCAGGTGTCGCGCCTCGGCATGCCGCTCGTGAACGAAGTCATCATCGGCATGGACGACAAGGACCGCTTCAATACCTCCAAGCCGAAGGACGATACGCAGTGGCTCAACTACGTGACCAATCCGGTGCTGCCGGCGGTCGTCGAATCGCTGTTCCCATCGGCCAAGGCGCCGACCAACTTCCCGCGTACCGACCTGGTCACCGCCTTCCTCAAGGGCATTCCCGGCCTGAACCAGCCTAAGAACGTCGTCGCTTCCGAGATGCTGCGCCTGAACACCAGCATCGAGCCGACCGCGCAGGCATCGCAAAATCCGCTGGGCGTGGCCGCCGGCGACAATGCGGGCTTCCCGAACGGACGCCGTCCGGCCGACGATATCGTCGACGTCTCGCTGCGCGTTGCGATGGGCGCCCTGTGCGTGCTGACCGGCGCCAACGATGCGCTCGGCGTCGGTTGCAAGCCCGCCGATGCGCCGGCCGGCGGCCTGCCGCTGACCGATGGCGTGCGCAAGGATGCGAACAGCTACAAGGCCGCCTTCCCTTACATGAACACGCCGCTGCCAGGCAACCAGTAAGCGAGGAGAGCATCCATGTCCAACCATCTCCTTCCCCGCCTGCCACGCGGCGCGCTCCGTGCGGCGGCCCTGTGCACGGCGCTGGCCCTGAGCGCTTGCGGCGGCGACAACAAGACGCGCTTACCCGAGCCGCCGCCGACGGGCGGCTCGCCGACCCCACCGGCGGCCAGCGACTCGTTCTTTGACTACGTGCTGGCACGTGTGAACGCGCTGCTCGACAACGAGGAACCGGCCGCGATCGACGGCGTCACCGAGACCAAGCCAGAAGACACCGAGCCGAAACCGCTCGGCTGATCCGGCGCTTTTGCCACGTCTCGCGCGGGGACGGTCTACCGTCCCCGCGTTTTCTCCTTTCGGAGTTTTCATGTTTGGCAAGACTTTCTGTTTGCTTTCGTGCGCCTGCATTCTCTCGACCGCGAACGCGGCGCCGTATCTCCCGGCCAACGGCGCCCAGGTGCTGGAGCGCCTCCCCGGCGGCGCCAATCCCGTCCAGCGCGAACTGCAAGGCCTGCGTAGCGCCGTCAGCGCCAACCCGCAGGACCTGAACCTGGCCACCACGCTGGCCCAACGCTATATCGAACAAAGCCGGCGCGACGGCGACCCGCGCTATCTCGGCTACGCCCAGGCGGCGCTTGCGCCCTGGTATGCGCAGCCCCAGCCCCCCTCCCCCGTGCTCGTGCTGCGCGCCACGCTGCGCCAGAGCACGCACCAGTTCGGGGCCGCGCTGGCGGACCTCGACACGGTTCTCCAACGCGACAGCGGCAATAGCCAGGCCTGGCTCACGCGCGCCACCGTGCAAACCATCACCGGCGACTTCGCCGGCGCGCGCGCCAGTTGCATGCGCCTGTATTCGCGCGCGCCCGAACTGGTGGTGCAGGCCTGCCTCTCGAGCGTCGGCAGCGTCAGCGGCCAGGCCGCCGGCAGCTACGAGCGCCTGCGCCAGACCTACGCCGCACGCCCCGAGTCCGGCGCGGACATCCGCGCCTGGGTCGCCACCCTGCTCGGCGAAATGGCTGCCCGCCTGGGCCGCCTCGATGCGGCCGAAGCCCATTTCCGCGAAGCGCTCGCGCTCGATCCGCTCGACAGCTACCTGCTGGGCGCCTATGCCGACCTGCTGCTCGACCGCGGCCGCGCGGCGCAGGTCGTCCAGCTCCTGAAAGACAAGACCGCGGCCGATGCGCTGCTGCTGCGTTATGCCATCGCCCTGAAGCAGGCGGGCCAGCCGCAAGCGGCGCAGGCCAGCGCCGAACTGGCCGCGCGCTTCGACGCCGCCCTGCGCCGCCGCGATAACGTGCACCAGCGCGAACAGGCGCGCTACGAACTGGCCGTGCGCGGCGACGCGCGCGCCGCGGTCCGCCTGGCCAAGCTGAACTGGGCGGTGCAGAAGGAACCGGCGGACTTGCGCATCCTGGCCCAGGCGGCCGTCGACAGCGGGGATAAGGAAGCGCGTACCCTGGTGCGCGACTGGCTGAAAACCAGCCGGATCGAGGACGCGGCCATCGCCTCCATCGCCGCACGGCTCGGAGACAAGGCATGATGCGCCGCTGCCTGCTCCTGCTGGCGCTGGTGTTTTCCTGCGCGCTCCCCGCGCAGGCGCACAAGGCGAGCGACAGCTACCTGAGCTTGACGGTACAGGGCGAGCGCATCGACGGCCAGTGGGACATCGCCCTGCGCGACCTCGAGATGGCGATCGGGCTCGACGCCAATGGCGACGCCGCGATCACCTGGGACGAGGTGCGCACCCGCCATGAAGCCATCGCCGCCTATGCGCTGGCGCGCCTGACGCTCGCCAGCGGCGGGCAGCCCTGCGCCTTGAACGTGACGCAGCACCTGATCGACAACCATACCGATGGCGCCTACGCGGTGCTGCGCCTGCAGGGCGCCTGCGCCGCGCCGGTGAGCACCCTGGACGTCGGCTACAACCTGCTGTTCGAGATCGACCCGCAGCACAAGGGCTTGCTGCGCCTGACCCATGGCGCGGCCACCAGCAGCGCCATCTTCGCCCCAGATGCGCGCGCGCAGGCGCTGCAGGTGGCGGCGCCGGCGCGCTGGCGCCAGTTCGCCGACTATGTGCGCCACGGGGTCTGGCATATCTGGATCGGCTTCGACCACATCCTGTTCCTGGTTTCGCTGCTGCTGCCGGCCGTGCTGGTGAGAAGCAGCGGCCAGTGGCAAGGCCGCGAGACCCTGAAGGCCTCGGCGATCGATGTGCTGAAGATCGTGACCGCCTTTACGCTGGCGCACTCGCTGACCTTGAGCCTGGCCGCGCTGGGCGCCTTGAGCCTGCCCTCGCGCCTGGTGGAGTCGGCGATCGCCGCCTCCGTGGTGCTGGCGGCCCTGAACAACCTGTGGCCGCTGGTGCACCGCTGGCGCGCGCTGGTCGCTTTCGTTTTCGGCCTGATCCACGGCTTCGGCTTTGCCAGCGTGCTGGCCGACCTGGGCCTGCCGCAGGACGCGCTGGTGGTGTCGCTGGTGGGCTTCAATGTCGGGGTCGAACTGGGGCAGCTGGCGATCGTCGCCGTGTTCCTGCCGCTGGCCTACGCCCTGCGGCACGGGCGATTCTACCGGCGCGTGGTATTTACCGGCGGCTCGGCGCTGATCGCGCTGCTTGCCGCGGTGTGGTTCACCGAGCGCGCCTTCGACCTGAAGCTGCTGGCGTGAAGCGGTATCGGGGGCGCAAGGATGCGTGGTGCATATGCACCATGTATCAGCTTTTTTACAAATAGAGAGAATGCTTGCCTGAAAGATACCATTAGAATGGTTTCTCCAAAATTAATGATAAAAACAGGGAAACATGATCCGTTTGCCATTCGCCCTGGCTGCGCTGTGCCTCAGCGTCTCCACTTTCGCAGCCGACCCATTCGACGACAAGTTCCGCCAGCTCGACGAATTGCTGCCGCCGGCGTCGACCATCCGCACCGCCTCCGGTGCGCCTGGCCAGGCCTATTGGCAGCAGCGCGCGGACTACACGATCCGCGCCACGCTCGACGAAGCGAACCGTTCGATCCGCGGCGCCGGGACGGTCACCTACCATAACAATTCCCCCGACACCCTGCACTACCTGTGGGTGCAGCTCGACCAGAACATCTACAAGCCGAATTCGGACGCCCGCATGTCGACGACGGTCGCCCGCGAAGCCTGGGCCAAGCCGCGCAATCCGGAAGAAGGCCTGAAATTCGACGCCCTGCGCGCGACCTTCGAGGGCTTCACCTTCGAGGGCGGCTTCAACATCACGAGCGTGAAGTCGGGCGGGCGCCAGCTGGCCCACGTCATCAACCGCACGATGATGCGCATCGACCTGCCGCAGCCCCTCAAGCCGGGCCAGCGCTTCTCGTTCGACGTCGAATGGAACTACCGGATCAACGAGCAGAAGGTGCTGGGAGGGCGTTCGGGCTTCGAGAAATTCGACGACAAGAACGACCTGTTCGAGATCGCCCAGTTCTTCCCGCGCATGGCCGCCTATTACGACACCTACGGCTGGCAGCACAAGCAGTTCCTCGGCGCCGGCGAATTCACGCTCGAATTCGGCGACTACGATGTCGCCATCACGGTCCCGGCCGACCACATCGTCGCCTCGACCGGCGTGCTGCAAAATCCGCGCGAAGTATTGAGCGCCGCCCAGCGCGAGCGCCTGGAACGCGCGAAGAAGTCGAACAAGCCGGTGCTCATCGTCACCCAGGCGGAAGCCGAGCAGGCCGAGAAGACGCGTGCGAGCACCATGAAGACCTGGCGCTTCAAGGCGAACAACGTGCGCGACTTCGCGTTCGCGTCGAGCCGCAAGTTCATCTGGGACGCGCAGGGATTGAAAAGCGGCGAGCTCGATGTGATGGCGATGTCCTACTATCCGAAGGAAGGCAATCCGCTGTGGGAGAAATACTCCACGCACGCGATCGTCCACACCATCGAGCAGTACAACAAGTATTCGTTCGACTATCCGTACCCGACCGCGATTTCCGTGAACGGCCCGGTGGGCGGCATGGAATATCCGATGATCTCGTTCAACGGCCCGCGTCCGACGAAAGACAAGAAGACGGGCGAGCTGACCTATTCGAAGCGCACCAAGTACGGCCTGATCGGCGTGATCATCCACGAAGTGGGCCACAACTACTTCCCGATGATCGTCAACTCGGACGAGCGCCAGTGGACCTGGATGGACGAGGGCCTGAACTCCTTCGTGCAGACGCTGGCCCAAGAAGCCTGGGAAGAAAACTGGCCGGAAATGCGCGGCGAGCCGCGCTTGATCACCGACTACATGAAGAGCCGCAACCAGGTGCCGATCATGACCAATTCGGAGTCGCTGCTCCAGTTCGGCAACAACGCCTATGCCAAGCCGGCCGCCGCCCTGACGGTGCTGCGCGAGACGGTGCTGGGGCGCGAACTGTTCGACTTCGCCTTCCGCGAATACGCCCGGCG
The DNA here is from genome assembly GCF_042656795.1 of Massilia jejuensis. NCBI lineage: Bacteria > Pseudomonadati > Pseudomonadota > Betaproteobacteria > Burkholderiales > Oxalobacteraceae > Massilia > Massilia jejuensis. Next base: position 64,936 of record NZ_JBHSMS010000036.1, read on the forward strand.
CTGGAAGTTCAAGCGCCCGACCCCGGCCGACTTCTTCCGCACCATGGAAGACGCGTCCGGCACCGACCTCGACTGGTTCTGGCGCGGCTGGTTCTACACCACCGACGCCGTCGACGTGAGCGTGGACGGCATCAGCGAGTACACGATCAGCTCGCAGAATCCCGAAACCGAAAAGGCCTGGCGCCGCAGGATGAAACAGGCCGAGCCGGTCTCGCTGACCGACCAGCGCAACAAGGGCATGCCGCGCCGCGTCGACGCCCATCCCGAGCTGAAGGATTTCTATAACCGGTACGACGACTTCACCGTCACCAACGCGGACCGCAACAAGTTCGCCGAGTCGCAGGAAAAGCTGGAAGACTGGGAAAAGGCGCTGCTCTCGTCGGGCAAGCACCTGTACCTGGTCGACTTCAGCAACGTCGGCGGGCTAGTGACGCCGCTGGTGCTGGAAATCACGCTGGCCAGCGGCAAGAAGTACATCGAGCGCATCCCGGCCGAAGTGTGGCGCTACTCGCCGAAGAAGATCACGAAACTGGTCGTCACCGACGAACCGATGACCGGCCTGACCCAGGATCCGTTCTGGGAGACGGCCGACATCGACCAGGACAACAACGCCTGGCCGCGCAAGCCGGCGCCATCGCGCCTGGAGCTGTTCAAGACCGAACGCGGCGGCAACGACATGATGAAGGACTTCAATGCCAAGCTGAAGACCAAGGAAGAAAGAGCGGCCGAGGACGCAAAGAAAGAGAAGGACACGGTGCCGAAGATACAGTGACGATGCGGCCCAGCGTGCGAGAGGTCGCCACGGCGGTTTTTGCACGCTCGCCGGGCGGACGGCAGCGCCGTCCGCCCGGATTGAAGCCGGTGGCCGCGCATGATAAGCGCGGCCACCGTCGCTTCGTTTGGAACCAACCAGAATACCCATGACCATGATTCACCTCGCCCGCCTTTCTTTGCTGACCGTGCCGCTGACCCTGGCGCTGACCCTGGCCTTGTGCGCGGGCGCCCGCGCCGCCGACAAGTTCGACGACAAGTTCCGCCAGCTCGACGAGCTGCTGCCGACGGCATCGAGCACCCGCAGCGCCTCGGGCGCGCCGGGCCACGCCTACTGGCAGCAGCGCGCCGACTACAAGCTGCGCGCCACGCTCGACGAGGCGAACCGCGCCATCACCGGCGCCGGCACCATCACCTACCACAACAATTCACCCGACACCCTGCACTACCTGTGGGTGCAGCTGGACCAGAACATGTTCCGCGGCGACTCGGACAACCGCAACATCTCGACCATTCCCTCACGCGAATCCTGGCAAAAAGGCGGCCCCGAAGGCGTGAAGTTCGACGCGATCCGCTTCGCCTTCGAGAGCCGCGTCTTCGAAGGCGGCTTCCAGCTCAAGAGCGTCAAGAATGCCGACGGGCGCCCGTTGCGCCACACGATCAACAAGACGATGATGCGCGTCGACCTGCCGCAGCCGCTGAAACCGGGCCAGCGCTTCTCGTTCGCGCTGGAGTGGAGATTCAACATCCCCGAGGCCAGCGTGCTCGGGCGCCGCATGGGCTACGAGCGCTTCGACCAGGAAGACCGGAACGACCTGTTCGAGATCGCCCAGTGGTTCCCGCGCATGGCCGCCTATTACGACACCTACGGCTGGCAGAACAAGCAGTATCTCGGCGACGGCGAATTCACGCTCGAATTCGGCGACTACGATGTCGCCATCACGGTCCCGGCCGACCACATCGTCGCCTCGACCGGCGTGCTGCAAAATCCGCGCGAAGTATTAAGCGCCGCCCAGCGCGAGCGCCTGGAACGCGCGAGGAAGTCGAACAAGCCGGTGCTCATCGTCACCCAGGCGGAAGCCGAGCAGGCCGAGAAGACGCGTGCGAGCACCATGAAGACCTGGCGCTTCAAGGCCAACAACGTGCGCGACTTCGCGTTCGCGTCGAGCCGCAAGTTCATCTGGGACGCGCAGGGATTGAAAAGCGGCGAGCTCGATGTGATGGCGATGTCCTACTATCCGAAGGAAGGCAATCCGCTGTGGGAGAAATACTCCACGCAGGCGATCGTCCACACCATCGAGCAGTACAACAGGTATTCGTTCGACTATCCGTACCCGACCGCGATTTCCGTGAACGGTCCTATCGGCGGCATGGAATACCCGATGATCTCGTTCAACGGCCCGCGTCCGACGAAAGACAAGAAAACGGGCGAGCCGACCTATTCGAAGGCGACCAAATATGGCCTGATCAGCGTGATCATCCACGAGGTCGGCCACAACTATTATCCGATGATCGTCAACTCTGACGAGCGCCAATGGACCTGGATGGACGAGGGCCTGAACTCCTTCCTCCAGTTCCTGGCCGAGGAGGCCTGGGAAGACAACTACCCGGCGCGGCGCGGCGAGCCGCGCGACATCGTCGACTACATGAAGAGCCGCAACCAGGTGCCGGTCATGACGAATTCGGAATCGGTCTTGCAGCGCGGTCCGAACGCCTACGGCAAGCCGGCGACCGCCCTGAACATCCTGCGTGAAACGGTGCTGGGGCGTGAACTGTTCGACTTCGCCTTCAAGGAATATGGACGCCGCTGGAAGTTCAAGCGCCCGACCCCGGCCGACTTCTTCCGCACCATGGAAGACGCGTCCGGCACCGACCTCGACTGGTTCTGGCGCGGCTGGTTCTATACCACCGACGCCGTCGACGTGCGCGTGGACGGCATCAGCGAGTACACGATCAGCTCGCAGAATCCGGAAACCGAAAAGGCCTGGCGCCGCAAGATGAAACAGGCCGAGCCGGTCTCGCTGACCGACCAGCGCAACAAGGGCATGCCGCGCCGCGTCGACGCCCATCCCGAGCTGAAGGATTTCTATAACCGGTACGACGACTTCACCGTCACCAACGCCGATCGCAACAAGTTCGCCGAGTCGCAGGAAAAGCTGGAAGACTGGGAAAAGGCGCTGCTCTCGTCGGGCAAGCACCTGTACCTGGTCGACTTCAGCAACGTCGGCGGGCTGGTGACGCCGCTGGTGCTGGAAATCACGCTGGCCAGCGGCAAGAAGTACATCGAGCGCATTCCGGCCGAAGTGTGGCGCTACTCGCCGAGGAAGATCACGAAACTGGTCGTCACCGACGAACCGATGACCGGCCTGACCCAGGATCCGTTCTGGGAGACGGCCGACATCGACCAGGACAACAACGCCTGGCCGCGCAAGCCGGCGCCATCGCGCCTGGAGCTGTTCAAGACCGAACGCGGCGGCAACGACATGATGAAGGATTTTAATACGCCCCTGAAGAAATCCGAGCCTGCAGCGAAGGCGGGACAGTAGATGCGCGGCCTGAAGACGCTGCTCGCCGCCGCGCTGCTGCTGTGCAGCGCGATGGCCTGCGCGCACCGCTTCCATGCGGGGATCACCGACATCGCCTTCAATGTCCGCACCGGCAATACCGAGATCGTCCACACCTACATGGCGCACGATGTCGAGGCCTTGCTGGCGAACCTGTACGGGCGTGCGCTCGACCTCGCCGACGCGGACGACCAGCAGGTGCTGCGCACGTATGTCGAGGAGCGCTTCCGCGTGCTGGGCCCGGATCAGGCGCGCCTGCCGCTGCGCTGGGTCGGCATCAGGGCCGATGCCGAGAAGGTCACCGTGTTCCAGGAGATTGAGCAGACCCCGCTGTCGAAGGCCGGCGCCATCCACGATAGCGTGCTGATCGATTTCATTCCCGAGCAGGTCAATACGGTCAACCTGAGCGAGGACAATGCCGTACGCACGCTCACTTTCGACCGCCATCAACTGGAACAGCCGACGCGCTGAATACTTCATGCCGACTATCCGTCCCCTGCCCTGCGCGCTGGCCGCGCTGTTTTCCGTCTCCCCCGCGCTCGCCGATGACCTGGTGCTGCAGCGCGTGCTGGTCGAAGGCTCGCGCCTGAGCCAGCTCGGCATCGCCGAATCGGCCAATGCCGGCTCGGTCGGGCAGAAGGAGCTGGCAGCGCGCACCACTTACCGCCCGGGCGAGATGCTGGAAGCGATGCCCGGCCTGATCGCCAGCCAGCACAGCGGCGAGGGCAAGGCGAACCAGTTCTACCTGCGCGGCTTCAATCTCGACCACGGCACCGACCTGGCCACCTGGGTCGACGGCATGCCGGTCAACCAGCGCAGCCATGCGCACGGCCAGGGATGGACCGACGTGAACTTCCTGATTCCGGAAGTGGTCGGCCGCCTCGACTACCGCAAGGGGCCGTACGCGTCGCACGACGGCGACTTCGCCGCGGCCGGCAGCGCCGAGATCAGCTATGTGAACCGCCTGGTCAAGAGCGTCGCAGGCGTTACCGCGGGCCAGCACGGCTTCGCGCGTACCGTGCTGGCCGGTTCGCCCGACGTCGCCGGCGGCACCCTGCTCTACGCGCTCGAGCTGATGAACAACGACGGTCCCTGGACCCGGCCCGATGACTACCGCAAGCGCAACGGCGTGCTGCGCTACAGCCGCGGCTATGCCAACAACGGCTGGAGCGTGACGGCGATGGCCTATCGCGGCACCTGGAACGCGACCGACCAGATTCCGTTGCGCGCGCTCGAGGATGGCAGCCTGGGACGCTTCGACGCGGTCGACGGCAGCAGCGGCGGTAGTGCGCGCCGCTACAGCCTGTCGGGCAACTGGCGCCAGAGCGGGACCGATTCGACTTCCAAAGCAAGCGCGTATGTGATCCGCAACCAGCTCGACCTGTACTCGAATTTCACCTATTTCATGAACGACCCGGTCAACGGCGACCAGTTTGCCCAGCCCGACCGGCGCGTCACGAGCGGCCTGGACGCGGCCCACACCTTCCACCTGCACCGCGGCACGCGCATGGCCTCGGACCTGACGGTCGGCGCGCGGCTCCAGAACGACAACATCTTCAACGGCTTGTACGACACCCGCGCGCGCCGGCGCCTCGCCACCACCCGTGAAGACCATATCGTCGAGACCAGCGGCGGCCTGTTCGTCGAAAGCGCCATGCGCTGGGGCGAGGCCCTGCGCGGCGTGGCCGGCGTGCGTGTCGACCGCTTCCGCTTCGATGTCGAGAGCGACCTGGCCGTCAACACCGGGCGGGCCTACGATACGCAGGCAAGTCCCTCGTTCAGCCTGATCTTCGCGCCGCTGGCCTCGACCGAGTTTTATGTGAACTACGGCCACGGCTTCCACAGCAACGACGCGCGCGGCACGGTGGCAAGCATCGACCCCAAGACGCGCGATCCGTTGGAGCGCGCGCCGGGCCTGGCGCGCGCGCGCGGCATGGAACTGGGGATGCGCACGGAAGCCGTGCGGAAGATGCAGACGGCCGTCTCGCTCTACCGGCTCGACTTCGATTCGGAGCTGACCTATATCGGCGATGCGGGCACGACCGAAGCGGGCGGCGCCAGCCGGCGCTACGGCGTCGAGTTGTCGCATTACTGGCGGCCCATGAAATGGCTGTCGGTCGACTTCGACGCGGCCTATGCGCGTGCGCGGTCGCGGAACGGCGACCACATTCCCGGCGCCGTGGAAGGCGTGGGCCAGCTGGCGCTGACCGCGGACAAGCTGGGGCCGTGGTCGGGCGCGCTGCGCCTGCGCTATTTCGGCCCGCGTCCGCTGGTCGAAGACAACAGCGTGCGCTCCAGCGCCAGCACCACGCTCAACGGGCGTATCGGCTACAAGGCCGGCAAGGACTGGCAGCTCGAGCTGGAAGCCTTCAACCTCACCAACCGGCGCGATTCGGCGATCGACTACTATTATGCGTCGCAGCTGGCCGGGGAGCCGACGGCGCGCGACGATATCCACTTGCATCCGATCGAGCCGCGCTCGCTGCGCCTGACGCTCACCAGGACCTGGTAGGTGGACGCCCGCGCGGAGCCGGTCTTCACCGGCCCCGGCAAAAAATGCTAGGCTGCGGGGCATGACACCATCCGAACTGCCCTACACCGATCCTTCCCGCCTGGCCCAAGCCCTGGTCGGCAACGGCTATGCGCTGCTGCGTCCTCTCGAGGTCGCGCGCCTTGCCGGCTGCACGCTGGCCGACCTCGATGCGCTGGCGCCGAGCTGGGACCATTTGGCACTCGACCACTACCTGAAGGACGGCGGCCGCTACCGCCGCCGGCGCCATTCCTGCTTCGTCGATGACGGCAAGGCGCTGATCCCGACGCCGCACCGCGCGCACTGGCAGCCGGTCGAGTACAACGCCCTGCACGGCGGCATGCACCGGATGTTCGAACCGATCGACGGCGATACCGTCGCCCGGCCGGCCTGGCAGCAACTGGTGCGTTCGCTCGGCGCCATCTGCTCGCAGGTGAAAGACGCGCGTCCCTGGTATGTGGAAGCGCACCAGTTCCGCATCGACACCGCCGACGGCATCGGCCGCCCGACCCCGGAGGGCGCGCACCGCGACGGCGTCGATTTCGTGGCCGTGATCCTGGTCGGGCGCACCGGCATCAAGGGCGGCGAGACGCGCGTGTTCGACGCTCACGGTCCGCGCGGCCAGCGCTTCACGATGACGCAACCGTGGACCCTGCTGCTGCTCGACGATGCGGCGGTGATCCATGAGTCGACGCCGATCCAGCCGCTGGCCGGGCACGGTTACCGCGATACGCTGGTGCTGACCTGGCGCGCGCAGTCGTTCCAGGGCGAGGACGCATGAACGCACCCGCCCGGCCTTGCCACCCGCCGCTTCGGCGCCGTCCTCGCGTCAGGCAAAAAAACGCCCGCGTACCTGACGGTAGCGGGCGGTAATCCAGAATTTCGGAGAAAAACTGGAGGAGACAGTTCTAATATACTGCAGTTCATTGTGCATCGCAATACGGTAGAACTACGGTACGCCTGCCGTAGCTTGGCTCTGCAATACGCTGGACGACGGAGAGCTTCGACCTGCATCGCGGGGCGGATTTGACGCACCGCATCATGCGCGTGCAGCATGCGCCAAAAAATGCACCAGATTGGTGCAAGTCACCGCTGTTTGTCGTCCTGCGGTCCGGTTTTCGGGACACATGGGGTGCCGGACTGGGACTGCGCCTCCGGTGCGCGGCCGCCCTCCCGTGCCGCCTCTTTCTCGCGCGCCGCGCGCATCGCACGCATCGATGGCGTCTCGGTATGCGACAGCACCCGGTTGGCCGGCGCCACACTGCCCAGGTGCGGCGCGGGCGCGACGCTGGCGCGCGCCGGCAGGGCGCCCGATGCGCGCCAGGTGTCGTCGGCGCCGCCGCAGTCGGGCGGCGGCGTAGGAGGCGCCGGCTCCTGCGGCGCAGCGGCGCACAGCGGCGCAATGACGGACAGAACGGCAAGCAATCCCGGCTTGTTCATGGAAGACTCCCTCTGAAAACCGATCTCGGCCAGAACGACGAAGGTGGCGACGATGCATGGCGAGCGGGCGCAACGCGGCACCCGCCTGTCAGGCGCGTCGGCAACGACGCATTCCCTGCCGGGATAGGTTAAAAAAGCTATTGTAGCGAGGCTTTCGGTGGAATGGCGCCCGCACGCGGCACGTGAGTTCGCGTCAACTTGCCGTCCCTTTGATAAACTGTTTCATTGCCGATCATGCCACGGCATCCCGCCTGATCACGGACCCGGAACCAAGCCCATGCCTTTACCGACACCACGTATTTTCCTCCTCGGCTCGGCCGCCCTGCTCTGTTTCGTACTGGCCGGATGCGGCAAGGACGAGGACGAGGCGAGGAAGGGGACCGCGCCCGCGACGCCGGCCCTGACTGTCACCACGGCGCGTCCGGCCACGGCCAGCCTGCCGCTCAAGCTCGGCGCCAATGGCAACGTCGCCGCCTGGCAGGAAGCGGTCATCGGCAGCGAGTCGGGCGGCTTGCGCCTGCTGGAGGTGCGGGTGAACGTGGGCGACATCGTCCGCAAGGGCGACGTGCTGGCCGTGTTCTCGGCCGATACGGTCAATGCCGATGTCGAGCAGGCGCGCGCCGCCGTGCAGGAAGCGCAGGCCAATGCCGCCGAGGCCGCGGCCAACGCGAAACGCGGCCAGGACCTCAAGAGTTCCGGCGCCGTCAGCGAGCAGCAAGCGACGCAATGGGCCACCGCCGCGCGCACGGCCCAGGCGCGCGTGGCCGCCGCCAAGGCCACGCTCACCCAGCAGCAGCTGCGCCTGAAATACACCCGGGTGATCGCGCCCGACGGCGGCGTCATCTCGGCGCGCAGCGCCACCGTCGGCGCCGTGGTCGGCGTGGGCACCGAACTGTTTCGCCTGATCCGCCAGGGCCGCCTGGAATGGCGCGCCGAGCTGCCGGCCTCCGACATCGGCCGCGTCAAGCCGGGCACGCGCGTGCGCGTCAAGGGCGCCAACGGCAGCGAGGTCGTGGGCAAGGTGCGCACGGTCGCGCCGACGGTCGATCCGCAAACGCGTACCACGCTGGTCTATGTCGACCTGCCCCCCAGCCTGTCGTCGAACGCGCCGCTAAAGGCCGGCATGTTCGCCGGCGGCGAATTCGAACTGGGCGCCTCGAACGCGCTGACCGTGCCGCAGCAGGCGATCGCCGTGCGCGACGGTTTCAGCTATGTGTTCCGCCTGAATCCGGACAGCCGCGTGAGCCAGGTGAAGATCGACACCGGACGCCGCCTGGGCGAGCGCATCGAAGTAGTCAAGGGCCTCGCGCCCGAGGCGCAGATCGTCGTCACCGGCGCCGGCTTCCTCAACGATGGGGATCTGGTACGCCAGGTAGCGGATCCGGCGAGGAATGCGCCGGCGGCGCCTGCCGCGCCGGCCAAGGTCGCGGCGCGCTGAAGGACGGGCCATGAATTTTTCCGCTCTTTCGATCCGTAATCCGATCCCGGCGATCCTGCTGTTCGCCCTGCTCACGCTGGCCGGCCTGCTGGCCTTCAAGGCCAACAAGGTCCAGTTCTTCCCCGATATCGAACTGCCGATCGTGACCGTCACCGCCACGCTCGAGGGCGCCGCGCCCGCCCAGCTCGAAACCGAGGTCGCGCGCAAGATCGAGAATTCGGTCGCCACGCTGCAAGGGGTGAAGAACATCTATACCAAGGTGCTCGACGGCGTGGCCACCGTCACCGTCGAGTTCATCCTAGAGAAGAACCTGTCGGACGCCGTCAACGACGTGCGCGACGCCGTCTCGCAGGTGCGCTCCGACCTGCCGCCCGAGATGCGCGAGCCGAGCGTGACCAAGGCCGCCACCGCCGGCCGTTCGATCCTCACCTTTACCGCCGTGGCCAGGCCGGGCGGCGCCGGACTCGACGACCAGGAGCTGTCCTGGTTCGTCGACAATACCGTCGCCAAGCGCCTGCTGAGCGTACCGGGCCTGGGCGCGGTGAAGCGCGTGGGCGGCGCCGACCGCGAAGTGCGGGTCGAACTCAACGAGGCGCGCATGGCCGCGCTGCGGGTGTCGGCGCTGGACGTGTCGCGCCAGTTGCGCAACGTGCAGCGCGAGGCGCCGGGCGGACGCGGCGACGTCAGCGGCGCCGAACAGTCGGTCCGCACCCTGGCCACCGTCGCCAGCGCGCAGGAACTCGCCCGCATGGACATCCCGCTGCCGGACGGGCGCCGCGTGCGCCTGGACGAAGTGGCGACCGTGATCGACACCGTCTCCGAGCCGCGCTCGCTGGCCGAGCGGGACGGGCGCAAGGTGGTCGGCTTCGAAGTCTTCCGTACCCGCGGCGCCAGCGAGACCGAAGTCGCCGACGGCGCGCGCGCGGCCGTCGCCGAACTGCAGAAGGCGCACCCGAACCTGGTGCTGGAAGAGGTGGTCGACAATGCCGCGCCGGTGCAGGAAAACTTCGACGCCTCGATGGAGATGCTCTACGAAGGCGCGGTGCTGGCCGTACTGGTGGTGTGGTGGTTCCTGCGCGACTGGCGCGCCACCTTCGTGGCCGCCGCCGCCCTGCCGCTATCGGTGATTCCCGCCTTCCTTGGCCAGTACCTGTTCGGCTACACGCTCAACATGGTCACCCTGCTGTCGCTGGCGCTGGTGGTCGGCGTGCTGGTCGACGACGCCATCGTCGAGATCGAAAACATCGCGCGCCACCTGCACATGGGAAAGAGCCCGATGCAGGCGGCGCTGGAAGCGGCCGACGAAATCGGGATGGCGGTCATCGCGACGACCTTCTCGCTGGTGGCCGTGTTCCTGCCGACCGCCTTCATGGGCGGCATCCCGGGGCGCTTCTTCAAGCAGTTCGGCTGGACGGCGGTGCTGGCGATCCTGGCCTCGCTGGTGGTGGCGCGCCTGCTCACGCCGATGATGGCGGCCTACATCATGAAACCGGCCAAGCCGCAGGTGGAAAAGGATGGGGCCATCATGCGTCGCTACATGAGCAGCATGCAGTGGTGCCTGCGCCACCGCCGCGTCACGGCGCTCGCCTCGCTGCTGTTCTTTGCCGGCTCGCTCGCGCTGGTGCCGCTGCTGCCGACCGGCTTCGTGCCGGCCGCCGACCGCGGCCAGACCATCGTCAACGTCGAACTGGCGCCCGGCTCGACGCTCGCGCAGACCCGGAGCGTGGCCGAGCAGGCGCGCCTGGCGGCCATGCGCGTGCCCGGCGTCAAAAGCGTCTTCAGCTCGATCGGCGGCGGCTCCAGCGGCGACGCCTTCGCGCCCGGCGCCTCGGCCGAAGCGCGGCGCGCGGTGCTGACGGTGACCACCACGCACCGCAGCGACCGCGACGAGTCGCTCTCCGACCTTGAGCGCCAGATACGCACGCAGCTCTCCGGCATTCCCGGCGCACGCTTTTCCGTCGGCCAGGCCGACACCGGCGGCAAGCTGCAACTGGTGCTGCGCAGCGAAGACCCGGCCGCCCTGACCGCCGCCGCCCAGCGCGCCGAGCGCGAACTGCGCACGCTGTCCGGCATCGGCAACGTCAGCTCGAGCGCCTCGCTGGTGCGCCCCGAGATCATCGTGCGCCCGGACTTCGCGCGCGCCGCCGACCTGGGCGTGACCGCCGCCGCCATCGGCGAGACCGTGCGCGTGGCCACGGCCGGCGATTACGAGCAGGCGCTCGCGAAAATGAACCTGTCGGAGCGCCAGGTACCGATCCGCGTCAAGCTGCCCGACAGCGTGCGCGCCGACCTCGACGCCATCGGCCGCCTGACGGTGCCGGGATCGAAGGGACCGGTGCTGCTGTCGAGCGTGGCCGACATCACGATGGAAAGCGGCCCGGCCCAGATCGACCGCCTGAACCGCAGCCGCAACGTCACGCTCGACGTCGAACTGGGCGGCCGCTCGCTCGGCGACGTCAACAGCGAAGCGCGCGCCCTGCCCGCGTTGACTTCGCTGCCGGCTTCGGTACAGATCGCCGAACTGGGCGACGCCCAGGAAATGCAGGCGCTGTTCGCCAGCTTCGGCGTGGCGATGGCGATCGGCGTGCTGTGCATCTACGGGGTGCTGGTGCTGCTGTTCCACGACTTCATGCAGCCGCTCACGATCCTGGCGGCGCTGCCGCTGTCGATCGGCGGCGCCTTCATCGCCCTGCTCCTGACCGGCAGCGCGCTGTCGATGCCGACCATGATCGGCCTGATCATGCTGATGGGGATCGTGACCAAGAACTCGATCCTGCTGGTCGACTACGCGATCCTGGCGCGCGCGGCGGGCATGAACCGCTTCGATGCCCTGGTCGACGCCTGCCACAAGCGCAGCCGGCCGATCATCATGACCACCATCGCGATGGGCGCGGGCATGCTGCCGCTGGCGCTGGGCTTCTCAGGCGACCCGAGTTTCCGCTCGCCGATGGCGATTGCCGTGATCGGGGGATTGATCACTTCCACGCTGCTGAGCCTTCTGGTGGTGCCGGCGGTATTTACCTATGTGGACGATGTCAAGCTGCTGCTGGACCGGGGGGTGCGCAAGATGCGGCGCCAGCCAAAGGAGCCGGTGCGCGGTGGCGAAGTGACGGCGGCGAAGTGAACCCGTCACCCTTGCGACGGCATGGCCTGCGTAGGACGTGCGTCGTCGTGCCCGTTGATCGAGCTGGTACGGATACGCCTGGATTATTCCGTTCGAAAACCGGACGCCCGGCCGGGCATGATGCCGGCCGGGACAGGTCCAGTGGAGCGCTACTGATTAGTAGTCGCGGCGGCGGCTGCCGCCAAGCAGCTTGGCCAGGATGTAGCCGGCGCCGAGGGCGATGGCCACGGCGGTACCCGGCTTGGTGCGCACGTATTCGCGACCCGAGTCAGCCAGTTGCTGGTAGGTGTCGTTCATTTGTGCGGAACGGGCGCTGAAGGTTTCCGATGCGCCGCTGAGCAGGCCGCTCAGCTTGTCGACGCCGGCGTGAGCGCTGCTCACCACGCGCTCGACCACCGGCTGGGCCGCTTCGGCAGCCCTGTCGATCGTCTTGTGCATTTCTTCAGGCTTGATCGAAGCCATCATGCCCGATTTCGACGAAGTATCGCCGGTGCCGGTGCTGGCGCCGGTCGCGCCGCCCATGGCGCCCGACGACGAACCGCCGGCCGAGCCCGACGAATCGGTGACCGACGGGCTGCCCAGCGAACCGGTGCCCGACGACGACGAACCCATCGCACCCGACGAGCTCGTGCTCGAACCCGTGCTCGAGGAGCCCACGCCCGACGTGCCGGCGGTGCCCGACAACGACGAACCGGACGAGCCGGTCGACGACGAACCGCCGGTCGAGCCCATCGACGAGCCGCTCGACGAGCCGCTCGAACCCATGCTGCCGGTGGAGCCGGCATTGCCGGAACCGCTGATGCTCGAACCCGTCGACGGGCTGGAGCTCGACGATGCGCTGCCCGACAGGCTGCCCGACGAACCGGCGCTGGCCGACGAACCCGGCATGCTCTTGTTCAGGCTGCCCGACTTGTCGTCCTTGCCGAAGCCCGACTGGTCCTTACCCATGCTGCTGCCGTTGCCCTGCTTACCGGCATCAACGCCTTTTCCCTCGCTCGACTTCTGATTATCCATGACTTTTGTCCTTGTAAAATGTAGACCAACGCGGAGTAGACCGGTACCCGACCCACATTCTTCCTCGATTCCGCTCGAAACAAAACGGAGGCGCGAAAATGAACTGCGCTACATCAATGGATCGTTCGGATCATGCCCTCGGTCAATGAATTACATCGACGACCTCAGGAAAGATCAAAAGTTCCTTCAACCAGCCACGTCACTTTCGCATCCCGTTTTGCAAGAGTACGCCGATCCGGCGTACCGCACGATTGCAGCTGTCGGGTTACCGTGTCGCGATACAAAAAATATAACGAATGAGCTAGCCGGACCGTGCGTTGACTAACAGAGCTGCGGCTTCGGAGGCTAAAAGCTGAGAAAGGTCCCGGAACATGGCGCGATATGTTGGCAACCGCTTCGATGTGTTTCCTGACGGACGCAATAGCGCCCTGGTGCGCATCTTCTGGTCGATACGCGCTGCCGGACCGGGTAGGACGCATGCGGCGCGGCGGGCGCAGCTGATATAATCGCGCAACATTCGCTTGGTGATGCCCGTGCGCCGGATTGTCCACATCCTCCTGCTGTTCTGCTTGCCCTTGTATGGTTTCGCCATGCAGGGCAGCCTGCCGCCCGTCGCCGGCGCGGCGCCGCTCGCGCACGCGCTGGCGCACGACGAGGGCATCCACCATCACCACGAGCAGGACGGCTCGGTCCACTACGACGAATCGGATGCATCCCTCGATCACGCCCAGGAGCATTCGTCTTCCTGCCAGCCGGCCGGCTGCGGTTTTCCGCGCCTGACGATCGCGCCCGAACGGGCCGCGTCCGCAACCGGCGCCTACCTTGTCCAGGCCGTGCCCGAACCCTTCCTGGACGGACCGCACAGACCCCCTGCCTTCGCCCCCGGCCATGCTGCCGGGGGAGCGCTGCACGCATAATCAACCATTCGGACGCGGCCACTGCCGCGCCGGCGTGCTCGCCCTCGGTGATCCTGACTATCATCCGATGGAGAACACATGCGCATTTGCCGCCTGTCCCTGTACCTGACCGGTGCCCTCCTGGCCCTGCCCTGCCCGATCCTGGCAGCGCCGGACGCGAGCGGCGCCACCTTGCAGCAAGCCGTCGAGAGTGCGTGGCGGCGCGCGCCGGCCGCCCGCACGCTCGAAGCACGCCAGGATGAAGTGCTGGCCGCACGCGACAGCGCGCGTTCCTGGCTGGCCGCGAACCCGGCGCTCGGCGTGTCGCGGCGAAGCGACCGCGGCGCGTCCGAGCGCGGCCAGCGCGAATCCGAGATCTCGATCGGCTCCTCGTTCTGGCTGCCGGGCCAGAAAAGCGCCCGCGAAGCGCTGGCCGCGCGCGGCGGCGAGGAAGTCGCCGCCCACATCGGCGCCACGCGGCTGGCCGTGGCCGGCGTGGTGCGCAACCGCCTGTGGGAAGCCGCCGCGGCCCAGGTCGGGCTCCAGGAAAAGCAGGACCACCTGCACCACCTCGAGGGACTCGCCGACGAGGTCGAGCGGCGCGTGAAGGCCGGCGACCTGGCACGCAGCGACGCCCTGCTCGCGCGGCAGGAAGTGCTGGCCGCGCGCGTCGAGGTCACGCAGGCCCGCACCGCGCACACCGAGGCGCTCGCGCGCTACCGGAGCACGACCGGTTTCGCCAGCCTGCCGGCCCTCGAACCCGAAGCGCTGCACGATACGGGCGCTTCCGCGAACCCGCGCCTGGCGGCCGCCCAGGCTTCCGAACAGCGGGCGCACGCCGCCCTGCGCCTGGCCGCGGCCACGCGCAGGGCGCCGCCAACGGTCGAACTGGCGCTGCGCCGGGAAGAAGAGCGCTTGCTGCGCGCCCCCGTCGACAGCATCGGCGTCAGGCTCCAGATTCCGCTCGGGAGCGCCGCGCGCAACCGCGGCGCCGAAGCCCAGGCGCGCACCGCGATCGCGACGGCCGCCGCCGAGGCGGCCGAGATCCAGGCCGACGCCGACGCCGGGATCGAGATCGCGCGGGAAAGGCTGGCCAATGCGCGCGCCGCGCTCGGCGCCGCCAGCGAGCGCGCCACCGCCCTGCACGAACATACCGCGCTGTTCGAAAAAGCCTTCCGCGCGGGCGAGCGCGGGCTGGCCGACCTGCTGCGTTCGCGCGCCCTCACCCACGAGGCCGATGTCGCCGTGGCCCAGCAACAAGTCGCGCTCGGGCTCGCGCATGCCCTGCTCAATCAAGCCCTAGGAATTCTTCCATGACCTACCTGAACCTGTTGTTGGCCGCCATGCTCGTCATGCCGCCGGCATTCGCCAGCCCCGGCGCCCACGGCCCGAACGGCGAACACCTCGACGCCCAGGCGGGCGCCGCCGGCGACGGCGCGTCGGCGCCCCGCATCGAGACCTTTACCGAAGCGTTCGAACTGCTCGGCCACCTGTCCGGCGGCGAGCTCTCGATCATGGTCGACCGCTACGAGACCAACGAGCCGGTGCTGGGCGCCTCGCTCGAGGTCCAGTACAAGGATTTGAAGGCCAAGGCGGCCTTCCATGCCGACCAGGGCGACTACGCCGTCGACGATCCGGCGTTCCTGGCAGCCATCTCGAAGCCGGGCGCTCACGCCTTGTTGTTCACCCTGGTGGCCGGCGAGGAAAGCGACCTGCTCGAAGGCACGCTGACGGTCGCGCAGGCCGCCGACGAGCACGGGCACGCGCATCCGGAAAGCCGCCGCTGGCTGCTGGCAGGGGGCGGCGCCGCCGTCCTGGCCGGCGCAGCGGCATTCATCGTGCGCCGCCGGCGCCAGGGACAAGGGAGCCCGGCATGACCATGATCCGACACATCCTTGCCGGCCTTGCCGCAGGCATATACGCGACCGCATTGTTCGCCGCGCCCGGCGCGCACGGCCCGAACGGCGAGCACCTGGACGGCCAGCCGGCCGCCGGCGGCGGCCTGGCGCGCCTGCCCGACGGCAGCGTGAATGTACCGAAGCTGGCCCAGCGCCGCATGGGCGTGCGCACGCTGCTGGCCGGGGAAGGCGAGCACGCGCGCACGGTCGCCCTGAACGGCCGGGTCAGCATCGATCCGAACGCGGGCGGCCGGGTGCAGGCGCCTTTCGCGGGACAGATCGCGCCGGGGCCGAACGGGCTGCCGGTCGCGGGCCAGCGCGTGGTCCAGGGCCAGGTGCTGGCCCGCCTGCGCCCGGCGGGCGACGCCATCGAGCGCGGCAACCAGGCGGCGCAGCTGGCGCAGTTGCGCGCCCAGCGCGGCCTGCTGGCGAAACGGGTCGAACGCCTGGCATCGCTCGAAGGCGTGGTGCCGGCCAAGGAAATCGAGGCCGCCCGGGCCGAGCTGAAGGCCAATATCGGCCAGGAGCGCGCGGTCGCCGCCTCGATTGGCGGCAGCCAGGCCATCCTTGCCCCTGCCAGCGGCGTCATCGCCAGCGCGTCGGTGCTCAACGGCCAGATCGTCGAGCCGCGCGACGTGCTGTTCGAGATCGTCGATCCGCAGCGCATGCTGATCGAGGCCTTGTCGACGGACGCGGGTGTCGCCCGCAGGATCAGCGCGGCGACGCTCGCCGGCATGCCGGATGTCGCGCTGACCCTGCTCGGGGGCGGGCGCAGCCTGCGCGACGGCGCCGTGCCGGTCAGCTTCCGTGCGCGCGGCGCGCACCTCGACCTGGCGTTGGGCCAGCCGGTGACGGTGCTGGCCAGGCTCGATACCACCGTCAAGGGCATCGCCCTGCCGGCGGCGGCGCTGGCGCGCAACCCGGCCAACGAGACGGTGGTCTGGATCAAGTCGGGCGCCGAGCGCTTCATCGCCCTGCCGGTGGAAGCGAGCGCGCTCGACGCCCGCACCGTCGTCGTGACCAAGGGGCTCAGCCCCGACAACAGGGTGGTGGTCGGCGGGACTTCCCTGATTAATCAGATTAGATGAGCAGATCAGATGAGCAGATCAGATGAGCAGATCAGATACGCGGACCAGGTGACCATTCATGTTTGATTCGATAGTGCGCTTCAGCCTGCGCAACCGCCTGTTCGTCCTGGCGGCGGCGCTGATGCTGATGGTTTACGGCGCCATGACGGCATGGCGTACGCCGGTGGACGTCTTCCCCGACCTGAACAAGCCGGTCGTGACGGTGCTGGCCGAAGCGGGAGGCATGGCGCCGGAGGAAGTGGAACAACTCGTCTCATTTCCGATCGAGACGGCACTCAACGGCATGCCGGGCGTGACGCGGGTGCGCTCGGTCTCGGGCGTCGGCCTGTCGATCGTGTATGCCGAGTTCGACTGGGGCACCGATGTCTACCGCAACCGCCAGCTGGTCTCGGAACGCATCACGCTGGTCAAGGAGCAGCTGCCGGGCGCCATTTCGCCCGTGATGGGACCGGTGTCCTCGATCATGGGCGAGATCATGCTGATCGCGCTGCCGATCGACGTCGCCCGGACCGACCCGATGCAGGCGCGCGAGTATGCCGACTTCGTGCTGCGCCCGCGCCTGCTGTCGATTCCGGGCGTGTCGCAGGTGATCCCGATCGGCGGCGAGGTGCGCCAGCTGCGGATCGAGCCGGACACGGCGCGCATGGCGCAGTTCGGCGTCTCGCTCGACCAGGTGACGGCGGCGCTGCGCGGCTTCGCGGCCAACACCAGCGGCGGCTTCGTCGACCTGAACAACCGCGAATACCTGATCCGCAACCTGGGCCGCACGAATCGCCTCGACGACATCCAGGGCCTGGCGGTCGGCTACCGCAACGGCACGCCGGTGCTGCTCGAACAGGTGGCCAGCGTGCGCTATGCGCCTGCCTTCAAGCGCGGCGACGCCGGCCTGAACGGCAAGCCGGCGGTCATCGTCAGCGTCCAGAAGCAGCCGGCCGGCGACACGGTGCGCCTGACGCGCGACATCGAGGCCGCGCTGGCGGAACTGAAACAGGGACTCCCGGCCGGCATCGCGCAGCCGGTGGTCCTGTTCCGCCAGGCCGATTTCATCGATAACGCGATCGGCAACGTCGTCGAGGCCCTGCGCGACGGCGCCATCCTGGTGGCGATCGTGCTGTTCGCCTTCCTGCTGAGCCTGCGCACGACGCTGATCTCGCTGATCGCCATCCCGCTCTCGCTGGCGGTGACGGCGCTGGCCTTTCATCTGCTCGGCCAGTCGATCAACGTGATGACCCTGGGCGGCCTGGCGATCGCCATCGGCGAACTGGTCGACGACGCGGTCGTGGACGTGGAAAACATCGTGCGCAGGCTCAAGCAGCGCCGGGAACACGGCCAGTCGGTGCTGGAGGTGATCTGGCATGCCTCGGTCGAGGTACGCTCGGGCATCGTCTACGCCACCGTCATCGTGGTGCTCGTGTTCGTGCCCCTGTTCGCCCTGCCGGGCATCGAAGGCCGGCTGTTCGCGCCGCTGGGGATCGCCTACATCGCGTCGATCCTGGCGTCGATGCTGGTCTCCATGACCGTCACGCCGGCCCTGGCCTACTACCTGCTGCCGCGCATGAAGAGCCTGCACCGCGGCGACAGTCCGATCGTGCGCCGCATGAAGGCCTGGGACACGGCCGCCCTGCACTGGACCTTCCCGCGCATCCGCATGCTGCTGGCCGTGGCCCTGATCGCGGTGCTGGCGGCGGCGGCATCGGTGCCCTTCTTCCCGCGCGCCTTCCTGCCGGCATTCAACGAGGGCTCGCTGGTAATGGGCATGACCTTCACGCCGGGCACCTCGCTGGCGGAAGCGAACCGCATGGGCGCCCTGGCCGAGACGCTGATCGCCCAGGTGCCGGAAGTGACCCGGGTCGGCCGCCGCACCGGCCGCGCCGAGCTGGACGAACATGCCGAAGGCGTGCATTCGTCCGAGCTCGACATCGACCTGGAACCGTCCGGGCGCTCGCGCGAAGCGGTCATGGCGGCCATCCGCGCCCGGCTTGCCGCGATTCCGGCCTCGATCGCGATCGGCCAGCCGATCTCGCACCGGCTCGACCACCTGCTCTCGGGCGTGCGCGCGCAGATCGCCCTGAAGATCTATGGCGACGACCTCGACACCCTGCGCGGCCTGGCCGACGGCCTGCAGGGACGCCTGCGCGCGGTGCCGGGCCTGGTCGACCTGTCGGTCGAGCGCCAGGTCCTGATCCCGCAAATCAAGGTGCGCATCGACTACCGCAAGGCGGCGCAGCATGGCCTGGCGGCGGGCGACGTGCTGCAGGCGCTGCAGGCGCTGGCCGAAGGCACGCGCGTGACCCAGGTCATCGACGGCGCGCGCCGCTTCGACCTGGTGGTGCGCCTGGCCGACGTCGACCGCTCGCCCCAGGACCTGGCGCGGGTGATGCTCGCCAGCCCGGCCGGACCGATTCCCCTGTCGAGCGTCGCCACGGTGGAAGAAGGCGACGGGCCGAACCAGATCGGCCGCGAAAACGGCCGCCGCCGCATCGTCGTGTATGCCAATACCGACGGCTCGAACATGTCGCGCATCATCGAGGACGTGCGCAGGACGGTCGGCACCAGCCGGCTTCCAGGCGGCTATTTTGTCAGCGTCGAAGGACAGTTCCAGGCCCAGGAACAGGCGCAGCAGCGCATCGTCGGCCTGTCGCTGGCCTCGCTCGTGCTGATCTTCCTGGTGCTGTACTCGCGCTACCGGTCGTCGACGCTGGCGCTGGTCATCATGGGCAACATCCCGTTCGCCCTGGTCGGCAGCGTGGCGGCCATGTGGATCGCCGGCGTCTCGCTGTCGGTCGCCTCGATGGTCGGCTTCATCACCCTGGCCGGCATCGCGACCCGCAACGGCATCCTCAAGGTCAGCCATTACATCAACTTGTGCAAGTTCGAGGGCGAAACCTTCGGCTGGCCGATGATCGTGCGCGGCTCGATCGAACGCCTGACGCCGGTGCTGATGACGGCGCTGGTCGCCGCGTTCGCACTGACGCCGCTGCTGCTGGCCGCGGACGCGCCCGGCAAGGAGATCCTGCATCCGGTCGCGGTCGTGATCTTCGGGGGGCTGATCAGTTCGACACTGCTGGACTCGCTGCTCACGCCGCTCATCTTCTGGAAAGTCGGCCGCCGCCCCCTGGAGCGGCTGCTGGCGGAACAAGGCGGCGACGCTTATTGAATGACACGGGCACCGTGGCGGCGCCCATTGCGAGCCGCCCCAATTTTCTGGAGTTTGAAATGAAAAACCTCTTCGCGGCCGCCGCCCTCGCGGCCAGTATCGCCTTCTCTGGCAACGTGTTCGCCCATGGCGCCAAGCCCAAGCACGGCGGCATCGTGCAAAGCGCGGGCGACCTGGCCTTCGAGCTGGTGGCCAAGGACGGCACCGCCACGATCTACGTCGACGACCACGGCAAGGCCTTGCCGACCGCTGGCGCGACGGGCACCCTGACCGTACTCAAGGGTAAGCAAAAGACCGCGCTGCCGCTCGCGGCCGGCGGCGGCAACACGCTGGTCGTCAAGGGCGGCGCCAACCTGGCCGCGGGCAGCAAGGCGGTCGCCGCCATCACGTTTGCGGACGCGAAGGCCGTCAGCGTGCGCTTCTCGATCAAATGAACCGGGCCAGGACGGCGCCGGTGGCCGCCCCGGCCGCCATCGGCTGATCGAGGGAGAGACTATGAAGTGGCTCATCACGAAATACCTGATCACGGCGGCGCTGGTCGTGCTGATATCGGAGGCGGCCAAGCGCAGCGACCGCCTCGGCGGCTTCATCGCCGCGCTGCCGCTGGTGACGCTCCTGACCCTGGTCTGGCTGCACCTGGAACACCAGAGCGAGGCCAGGCTGGCCAACCATGCCTGGTACACGTTCTGGTATGTCGTGCCGACCCTGCCGATGTTCCTGGCCTTTCCCTGGCTGCTGCCGCGCCTGGGATTCTGGTGGACCTTCGGGGCCTGCGCCCTGATCACGGTGGCCTGTTTCGGCGCATTCGCGCTCGTGCTGAAACGCTTCGGCATCGTGCTGCTTTGAGCAGGCATGAAAAAAGGGTTGCACGCTTTCGCCTGCAACCCTTTTCTCTTACTGCATGTCCTGGTGCCGCTGGCCGGAATCGAACTGGCGACCTTCGCATTACGAATGCGCTGCTCTACCAACTGAGCTACAGCGGCTCTACACCGGGCGAACCCGACGAAGAGCCGTATTCTAGCAAACAACCGACCGAACTTGCTAGTGCGACTCTGCAATTTCTCGCTGGTGTAGCCAAAAAAGCTGCCTACTCGGCGTGGTAACGGGTGACGAGTTCGACCTCTTCCTTCGAGCCGAGGAAGACCGGCACGCGCTGGTGCAGCTTGTGCGGGGCGATGTCCATGATGCGGTTGACGCCGTCGGTGGCGGCGCCGCCGGCCTGCTCGACGATCATCGCCATCGGGTTCGCTTCGTACATCAGGCGCAGCTTGCCCGGCTGCGACGGGTCGCGCATGTCGGCCGGGTACATGAAGACGCCGCCGCGGTTCAGGATGCGGTGCACGTCGGCCACCATCGAGGCGATCCAGCGCATGTTGAAATCCTTGCCGCGCGCGCCGGTTTTACCGGCCAGCATCTCGTCGATATAGCGCTGCACCGGCGGCTGCCAGTGGCGCTTGTTCGACATGTTGATGGCGAACTCTTTCGTTGTGGCCGGGATCTGGATGTCGCTTTGGGTGAGCACCCAGGAACCCTGCTCGCGGTCGAGCGTGAAGCAGTGCACGCCGTCGCCGGTGGTCAGCACCAGCATGGTCTGCGGGCCGTACACGGCGTAGCCGGCGGCAACCTGGGCCGAACCCGGCTGCAGGAAGGCTTCCTCGGTCGGCTCGCCCATGCCTTCCGGCGCCTTCAAGACCGAAAAGATGGTCCCGATCGAGACGTTGACGTCGATGTTCGAGGAGCCGTCGAGCGGATCGAAGAGCAGCATGTACTCGCCCTTCGGATAACGGTTCGGGATCGGGTGGATGCTTTCCATCTCTTCCGAGGCCATGGCCGCCAGGTGGCCGCCCCATTCGTTCGCTTCGAGCAGGATCTCGTTCGAGATCACGTCGAGCTTCTTCTGGACTTCGCCCTGGATGTTCTCGGTGTCGGCGCTGCCGAGGATGTCGCCCAGCGCGCCCTTGCTCACTTCATAGCTGATGCGCTTGCAGGCACGGGCCACGACCTCGATCAGGAGGCGCAGTTCGGCCGGGATGGAATTGTGGAGGCGCTGCTGCTCCACCAGGTGCTGCGTGAGACTGACGCGTTTCATGAACTTCCTTTTGCTTGGATTGATGTGTCTGATTTTAATTGGCGAGCGCCTTGCCCACGACTTCGCGCACGTCGTTCGACAGGCGCTGCTGCCCGGCGACCTGCTGCAAGGCCTTCTTCATCTGCTCCTGCAGCTCTGGCGTGTAACGGCGCCAGCGGTCCATCGTGCGCGCCAGGCGGCTGGCCACCTGCGGGTTGAGGGCGTCGAGCGCGATCACCTGCTCGGCCCAGAAGGCATAGCCGCTGCCGTCCGGTGCGTGGAACTGGACCGGATTGGCGGCGCAGAAATTCGAGATCAGGCTGCGCGCGCGGTTCGGATTGCGCAGGTTGAAGGCCGGATGGCGCATCAGGCCGCGCACGGCCGGCACGTCGGTGGTCGCGTTCGAGGCTTGCATCGCGAACCATTTATCGATGACGAGCGGCTCGTCCTGGAAGTCGTCGTAGAACCGCTGCAGGGCGGCGTCGGCACCCGGCGCGCGCGCATGGACCAGCGCGCCGAGGGCGGCGACGCGGTCGGTCATGTTGCCGGCTTCGTCGAACTGCCGCTGGGCCAGCGCGAGGCCCTCTTCATCCTGGGCCGCGGTCAGGTAGGCCAGGCACAGGTTTTTCAGGGCACGCTTGCCGGCCGACAAAGCATCCGGGCTGTACTCGCCCGGGGTCGCGTTCGCCGCGTACTGCGCCAGCAGTTCGGCGCGCAGGCGGGCGCCGATGTTGGCGCGCATAAACTGGCGCGCCAGGTGGATCGACATCGGGTTCACCACCTCGATCTGCTCGGCGATCATGCCTTCCGAGGGCAACAGGAGCGCCTGCTCGCGAAACGCCGGGTCGAGCGTTTCGTCATTCAGGATCTTGCCGAGTGCCATCAGGAAAGTATCGTCCAGGTTCAGCGGCGCATCGATGCCCGCTTCCCCGGTCAGCCTCAGCAAGCGGCCCATTGCCAGGCGCTGGCCGGCTTCCCAGCGGTTCACGGCATCGCTGTCGTGGCTGAACAGGTGCAGCAGGTCGGCGTCTCCGTAATTGAAATCGAGGACGATCGGCGCGGAAAA
Source organism: Massilia jejuensis (assembly GCF_042656795.1). Taxonomy (NCBI): domain Bacteria; kingdom Pseudomonadati; phylum Pseudomonadota; class Betaproteobacteria; order Burkholderiales; family Oxalobacteraceae; genus Massilia; species Massilia jejuensis. Next base: position 87,990 of record NZ_JBHSMS010000036.1, read on the forward strand.
GTCGCGCAGGATCGAAGGCGTCGGCTGCTCGGCGATATTTTCGAAGACGAAGCTTTGCTCGGCCTGCGTCAGCTCGAGCACGGTGGTGGTGCCGGCATCCTTGCCGCCGATCCTGAGCGCCATGTCGCGCCCGTCCGCGCCCAGCAAACCGACGGCCACCGGAATGTGGAAGGGCAGCTTGTTCGGCTGGCCGGGCGTCGGCGGGCACGACTGGAACAGGGTGATCGTGTAGGTCTTGCCGCGCTCGTCGTAGCGGGTTTCGGCGCGCACCACCGGGGTGCCGGCCTGGCTGTACCAGCGCTCGAACTGGGTCAGGTCGCGCCCGCCGGCGTCGGCCATGGCGCGGCGGAAATCGTCGCAGGTCACGGCCTGGCCGTCATGGCGCTCGAAATACAGGTCCATGCCCTTGCGAAAACCTTCGCGGCCGAGCAGGGTCTGGACCATGCGCACGACTTCGGCGCCTTTCTCGTAGACCGTGACGGTATAAAAATTGTTAATTTCGACAAAGGAGTCGGGACGCACCGGGTGCGCCATCGGGCCGGCATCTTCGGGAAACTGGGCCTGGCGCAAGGTGCGCACCTGGTCGATGCGCCCCACCGCGCGGCCGCTCTCGGTGCCGATCATGTCGGCCGAAAATTCCTGGTCGCGGAAGACCGTCAAGCCTTCCTTCAGCGACAGCTGGAACCAGTCGCGGCAGGTGACGCGGTTGCCGGTCCAGTTGTGGAAGTATTCGTGGCCGACCACCGCTTCGATGCCCTGGAAGTCGATGTCGGTCGCCACCCGCGGATTGGCCAGCACGAACTTGGTATTGAAGATGTTCAAGCCCTTATTTTCCATGGCGCCCATGTTGAAGTCGCTCACCGCGACGATCATGAAGCGGTCCAGGTCGAGTTCCAGGCCCCAGCGTTCCTCGTCCCAGCGGATGCTGTTCTTCAGCGACTGCATGGCGTAGTCGGTCTTGTCGAGGTTGCCGTCCTCGACCCAGACCTGGAGCAGCGCATCGCGCCCGTCCTTCAAGCTGAACGTTTCTTCCTGGCAGACCAGGCGCGCGGCGACCAGGGCGAACAGGTAGCTCGGCTTCTTGAATGGATCTTCCCATTTGGCATAGTGGCGCCCGTCGCCCAGATCGCCCTCCTCGACCAGGTTGCCGTTCGACAACAGCACCGGGTAGTTTTCCTTGTCGGCACGCAGCATGACGGTAAAGACGGCCATCACGTCCGGACGGTCGGGGAACCAGGTGATCGCGCGGAACCCTTCGGCTTCGCACTGGGTGTAGAAATTGCCGTTCGACGTGTACAGGCCGTTGAGCGTAGTGTTTTGCTCGGGCACGCAGATCGTCTCGATTTCGAGCGTCACTTCTTCGGGGGTATCGGGAATCGTCAGCAGGCTGCCTTCGATGCGGTAGTCGCCCTCGGCCAGGGGCTTGCCGTTCATGCGCAGCGCCACCAGTTCCAGGTTCTCGCCGTAGAGCTCGATCTCGCGCTGGGCACTGTCCGGGTTGCGCCGCATCGTCATCCGGTTGGCGACGATGGTGCGCGCGGGTGCGAGGTCGAAGCCGAGTTCGACGGTTTCCACGAGGTAGCTGGGCGGGGTGTAGTCTTTCCGGTAGACCGTCTGGGGCGTGTCGGTGCGCATGGGATGTCCGAAAATACAGTCAAGAAGCGCGTATTTTACCAACAAGGGTTTGCCTGGCTCGCGCGTTTTTTTTGCGGCCGACTGTGTCGGAGTGTGGTCTTGGTAACTAGGTGTAAATTTATCTGCGAAAATTGACGAACTGGCGCACCCTGATTCTGGGCATAGAAGGTCAGTAAACCGGAGAGAAACCGCATGAAACGCTTGATCGCAGTCACAATGGCGCTCGCCGCGCTGTTGCTGGGCGGGTGTGCCACCACCATCCGTTCGGATGTCACGACCTTCCACCAGTGGCCTGCCCAGATCCAGGACAAGAGCTATGTCTTCGAAGCGCCGCCGAGCGTCGACAATACGCTCGAATACCAGAGCTACCAAAACCTGGTGCGCGGGCAACTGGCGCAATTGGGTTTCCGTGAGGCCAACCTGGGCGCGGCCGCCCTGAAGGTGGCAATGCGCTTCAGTACCACCGAGGTGCCGGTGCGCGTCGTGCATCCGGTGACGCCGCCGTTCTACGATTATTCCTACCACCGCTTCGGCCCCCGGTTCGGTCCGCGCTTCGGTCCGCGCGGCCGCTGGGCCGGCTGGCACCACCCGTTCTACGACCCGTTCTGGAACCCGTTCCCGGCCTACCAGGTCTCGATCGAGCACCAGTACCGGCGGGAATTGCAGGTCTCGATCAAGGACGCGACCGGCAAACGCCTGTTCGACGTCACCGTCCACAACATGAGCGGCGAGCTGTCGACGCCGGTGGTGATGCCGGCGCTGGTGCAGAGCGCGTTCGCGGGCTTCCCGGGGCCGAGCGGCGTGGCGCGGCGGGTGGAGCTGCAGCGCAAGCATGGATGAACGGCAGCGCGATGCATGTCAAGGCCGGAACCTTCGCGTTCCGGCCTTGACATGCATCGCGCTGCGCGCGTCATGAAAAATACGCTTCCGACGCGAACGTGATGGCCACCACCAGCAGCACCGCCAGCAGCAGCACGATGAGCAGGCGCCCGAACTTCGGTTCGCCGACCGTGCCCGGCTCCTGCGGCTCGTTATCGTCGCTGAACTCCCTCATGGCAGCAAGATCGTCGAACCGGTGGTCCGGCGCGCTTCCAGCGCGGTGTGGGCGGCGGCGGCCTCGGCCAATGGGAAGCGCTGGCGGATGTCGATGCGCACTTTACCGCTCTCGACCATCGCGAACAGGTCGGCCGCGCGTGCTTCGAGCTCGGCGCGGGTGGCGGTGTAGGCCGCCAGCGAAGGCCGCGTGATGTAGAGCGAGCCGCGCGCGGCCAACTCGCCCAGCGAGAACGGCGGCACCGCGCCCGACGAATTGCCGAAACTGACCATCAGCCCGCGCGGCTGCAGGCAGTCGAGCGAATGGATGAAGGTATCCTTGCCGACCGAGTCGTAGACGACCGGCAGCTTCGCGCCATCGGTGATCTCGAGCACGCGCGCCACGATGTCTTCCTCGTTGTAGTTGATCACGTGCGCGGCGCCGGCTGCCGTCGCCAGCGCCGCCTTTTCCTTGGACCCGACCGTGCCGATCAGGTTCACCCCGAGCGCGCGCGCCCACTGGCAGGCGATCAGCCCGACGCCGCCGGCGGCCGCATGGAACAGGATGGTCTGGCCGGGCTTGACCTGGCAAGTACCGTTGAACAGGTATTGCACCGTCAGGCCCTGCAGCATCATGGCGGCGGCCGTCTCGAACCCGATGGCGTCCGGCAGGCGCACCAGGATATCGGCCGGCATGGTGCGCAGCGCGCTGTAGGCGCCGTTCGGACGCCCGGCATAGACGACGCGGTCGCCCGGCGCCACGTGCGTGACGCCCTCGCCCACCGCCTCGACCACGCCCGCGCCTTCCTGCCCCAGGCCGGAAGGCAGCGGCATCGGATACAGCCCGGTACGGAAATAGACGTCGATGAAATTCAGGCCGATCGCATGCTGGCGCACGCGCGCCTCGCCGGGCCCCGGCTCTCCCACCTCGACGTCGACGTATTCCAGTACTTCCGGCCCGCCGGTGCGGGTCATGCGGATTGCCTTGGCCTTCATGCCTGAATCTCCTTGTTGTTAATTAACATGAGTTGGCCCAGTACCAGGTGGGCCGTCGATACATTGGTGGCGCAGGCGATGTCGTGCACGTCGCAGGCGCGCACCAGCGCGTTGATATCGGGTTCGTGCGGCTGCGGCGTCATCGGGTCGCGCAGGAACACCACGCAGTCGATGTTTCCCATGACGAGCTGGGCGCCGATCTGCAGGTCGCCCCCGAACGGGCCGGAATGCATGCATTCGACCGCCAGGCCCAACTCGTTGATCAGGCGCGCCCCGGTGGTGCCGGTGGCGGTGAGCGTGCAGCCGGCCAGGAACTCGCGATATTCGCCGGCGAGGGTGACCATGTCGTCTTTTTTCTTGTCGTGCGCAATGAGGGCGATGCGTGGCTTCATGCTTATTGCCTCTTTCCTTATTTTTTCAGGGACAGCAAGGCGATGCCTGACAGCACCAGGCCGGTGCCGAACAGTTGCACCGCCGTGACCGGCTCGCCCAGCACCAGATAACCCAGGAACAGCGTCGACACCGGGCCGACCATGCCGGCCTGGGAGGCGGTAGCCGCGCCGATGCGCCCGACCGCCGCCATCGTCATGAACACCGGGAAGATAGTACAGAAAATGCCGTTCACGAGCGAGAGGGCGTACACCGGCAGCGGCTGCACCAGCAATTGCACCGGCCGCAGGAGGAAAAATTGCGCCAGGCACGCCAGGCTGGAAACGCACATCGCGTAGGCGACCAGGCGCAGCGAGCCGACCCGGCGCACCATCTCGCCCGTGCCGAGCAGGTAGACGGCATAGCAGACCGCCGAGCCGAACACGAACAGCGCGCCGGTCGCCGTGCCGCCGGCGCCGCCGGCACCGCCGGCCAGGTCGTGCAAGAACACCAGCACGATGCCGCAGTAGGACAGCCCGAGGGCGCCCCATTCGAACGGGCCGATGCGTTTTTTGAAAACGGTGGCGCTGATGACCAGCACGAAAGTGGGCGTCAGAAACAGGATCAGGCGCTCGAGCCCGGCCGAGATGTACTGCAGGCCCAGGAAATCGAGCGTGCTCGACAGGTAGTAGCCGACCAGGCCGAGGCCGGCGATGCGCCAGCGGTCCGCCCCACTGAGCGGCGCCTCGGTGCGCATCTTCCAATAGGCGACGGCGGCAAACACCGGAAGCGAGAACAGCATTCTGAAGGCGATCAATGTCACTGCATCGATGTGGTGCCGGTACAGCAGTTTGGCGACCACGGCCTTTGTGGAAAACAAAACAGCGCCGCCGATGGCAATGGCAAGGCCGGCAATCAATGCCGAGCGTGGCATGGAGGTTGCAGTCGCGGCGGGTTCAGGCAGGGTCATCCGACGATTGTACGGCCAAGCACAAAATCGGGCTCGGCAATGCCTCGGAACGCAAGGCCGACTCCGCAGTCCAAACTGGACAACCATTTACCTTGCGGAGGAACAATGCCGAACTCGAGCATGAAGCAGTCGTCCGGCCTTCCGTGGGCCGGCCTTCCGTGGCCTGGCCATGATGGGCCGCGTCCCTGCCGCGGCGGGCCGCCGGCCCGCCGGGGAGCGTTCCGATGAATTCCCTGATCCGCGTCGACACCCAGCCCGGGCGCGAGCGTGCGCTGCTCATCGCCTGCCTGGCCCTGCTCGTCGCCACCTGCTGGGCCTGCCTGGTATTTCGCGCCCTGCGCATCGCCACGCTCGACCCGGCGATGTCGGCGCCGCTGCCGCTCATCCCCCAGCCGTATCGCATGCCCGAGCTGGTGCTGGTGGCGGCGATGTGGGGCGCGATGCTCTCGGCCATCACCCTGCCGGCGGCCACGCCGGTCATCCTGCTGTTCGCCCACGTCAACCGGCTGGCGCAGGCGGTGCGCTTCCCGAATCTCGGCACGCTCGCGTTCGTGCTCGGCTACCTGTTCGTCTGGATCGGCTTCGGCGCCTGCGCCACGCTGGCCCAATGGGCGCTGCACGACGCCGGCGCACTCGATACCGGCATGGCCATCGTCAACCCGAGCGCCTGCGGGCTGGCCCTGGTGGCCGCCGGCACCTACCAGTGGACGCCGGCCAAGCACGCCTGCCTGCGCCATTGCCGGGCGCCACTGACCTTCGTGCTGACCGGCTGGCGTCCCGGCTTGCGCGGCGCGCTGCGCATGGGCTGCACGCACGGCCTGTACTGTGTCGGCTGCTGGGGGCTGCTGATGCTGCTGCTGTTTGCCGCCGGCGTCACCCACCTGGGCGCGCTGCTGGGCCTGGCGGCGCTGGTGATGCTGGAAAAGCTGATGCCGGCCGGTTCGGTCGTCGCCTGCGTGGGTGGGCTGGGCCTAGTTGCGTGGGGGACACTGTTGCTGTTTCCATAAGATGGAATGCCCTTTGGCGGACGGGTCGCATGCTAGAATGTCGGCCATTCTTGCATACCGTCTAAGGAATTCTCGACATGGCTGGACACAGCAAATGGGCCAATATCAAGCATAAGAAAGCCGCGACCGATGCCAAGCGCGGCAAGATCTGGACCCGACTGATCAAGGAAATCACGGTCGCCGCACGCATGGGCGGCGGCGACATCAATGCCAACCCGCGTCTGCGCCTGGCCATCGACAAGGCGGCCGATGCCAACATGCCCAAGGATAACGTCACCCGTGCCATCCAGCGCGGTTCGGGCGAACTCGAAGGCGTCAACTACGAAGAAGTACGCTACGAAGGCTATGGCATCGGCGGTGCGGCGATCATCGTCGACTGCATGACCGACAACCGCGTGCGCACCGTGGCCGAAGTGCGCCATGCCTTCAGCAAGTTTGGCGGCAACATGGGCACCGAGGGCTCGGTCGCCTTCATGTTCAAGCATACCGGCCAGTTCCTGTTCGCGCCCGGCGTGGACGAGGACAAGCTGATGGAAGCCGCCCTCGAAGCGGGCGCCGAAGACGTGCTGCAGGACGAGGAAGGCGGCTTCGAAGTGCTGTGCGATCCATTCGCCTTCTCCGGCGTGAAGGACGCGCTGGAAAAGGCCGGCTTCAAGGCCGAAGTGGCCGAAGTCATCATGAAGCCTGCCACCGAAACCGTATTTGCCGGCGACGACGCACTGAAGATGCAAAAGCTGCTCGACGCGCTGGAAAACCTGGACGACGTGCAGGAAGTCTATACCAACGCCGTCATCGACGACGAATAAGCTGACGAACATAAGCGCGAGCACCCCTATGAAGATCCTGGTAGTCGGCTCTGGCGGCCGTGAACACGCCCTGGCCTGGAAACTGGCCCAATCCGAACGCGTGCAGATAGTCTATGTCGCGCCTGGCAATGGCGGCACCGCAGCCGACCCGCGCCTTGTCAATGTCGAGATCACCGACCCGGCGGCCCTTGCCGATTTCGTGGTGGCCGAGCACGTCGCCCTGACCCTGGTCGGTCCGGAAGCGCCGCTGGCGGCCGGCATCGTCAACCTGTTCCGCGCCCGCGGCCTGAAGATTTTCGGACCCACGCGCGAAGCGGCGCAGCTGGAAAGCTCGAAGGATTTCGCCAAGGCCTTCATGCAGCGCCATGGCATTCCGACCGCGAAGTACCAGACCTTTACCCGCCCCGACCAGGCCCACGCCTACATCGACGCCCATGGCGCGCCGATCGTCATCAAGGCCGACGGCCTGGCGGCCGGCAAGGGTGTCGTCGTGGCCATGTCGCTCGAGGAAGCGCATGCGGCGGTTGACAACATGCTGTCCGATAACGCCTTCGGCGACGCCGGCGCGCGCATCGTGATCGAGGAATTCCTGGCCGGCGAGGAAGCGAGCTTCATCGTCATGTGCGACGGCAAGAACATCCTGCCGATGGCCACCTCGCAAGACCACAAGCGCCTGAAGGACCACGACGAAGGCCCGAATACGGGCGGCATGGGCGCCTACTCCCCCGCCCCGATCGTCACGCCGGCCATGCATGCGCGCGTGATGCGCGAGATCATCAACCCGACCATTGCCGGCATGGCCAAGGATGGCATCGTGTTTACCGGCTTCCTGTACGCCGGCCTGATGATCGATAGCGAAGGCAACCCGCGCACGCTGGAATTCAATTGCCGCATGGGCGACCCGGAAACCCAGCCGATCATGACGCGCCTGAAAAGCGATTACCTCACCGTGCTGGAACATGCCTGCAACGGCACCCTCGATGCGGTCGAACTCGAATGGGACCGGCGCACGGCGGTCGGCGTGGTGATGGCCGCCGCCGGCTATCCGGACGATCCGCGCAAGGGCGACGCGATCGAGGGAATTCCCGCCGAGACGCCCGAATGCGTGACCTTCCATGCCGGCACGGCCATCGTCGGCGGCACGCTGCAGACCAATGGCGGGCGCGTGCTTTGCGTGGTGGGCCTGGGCGACAGCGTCAGGATGGCGCAGAAGCAGGCCTACGAGGGCGTGGACAAGATTCGCTTCGATGGTGCGCAGCTCCGGCGCGATATCGGGTGGCGCGGGCTGAAATAACGGAAAGTGACTAAACGGTTTGTTGCCGCGCGCCGCCTGACCCTTCGTCCGGCGGCGCGTTTTTTTTCACGACCGCGGCGCTTGGCAGGCACGGCGTGTCGATTCCGGCACCGGCGTGCCGCGCCGAATGCCGGCGCCAGGCGAACGCCATGCCGTCAAACGCGGCCCGATTCGTACCGCCACGCCACGCCGCAGTGTACAATCGCCCTCTTGTTTTTCTTTCCCGATCCGTTCCACCATGTCCACGCCCTCCCCAACCGCCATCAAAACCTGGCTGCTCGACCTCCAGGCAAGCATTGTCGCGGGCCTGGAAGCGGTGGACGGCAAGCCGTTCCTGACGGACAGCTGGGAGCGGCCCGAAGGCGGCGGCGGCATATCGCGCCTGATCGAGGAAGGCAATGTGCTCGAGCGCGGCGGCGTGAATTTTTCGCATGTGACCGGCCTCAGCCTGCCGCCATCGGCGGCGGCCGCGCGCCCGGAACTGGCCGGGCGCGCCTGGGAAGCGATGGGCGTGTCGCTGGTACTGCATCCGCGTAACCCGTATGCGCCGACGGTCCACATGAACGTGCGTTTTTTCGAGGCGACCGCCGCCGGACAGGAGCCGGTTTGGTGGTTCGGCGGCGGCATGGACCTCACGCCCTATTACGGCAATGCGGGCGACGCGCGCCATTTCCACCAGGTCTGCCACGATGCGCTGGCGCCTTTCGGCGAGGCGCTGCACGGCCGTTTCAAGAAGTGGTGCGACGAATATTTTTATATCAGACACCGCAAGGAAGCACGCGGCATCGGCGGGATTTTCTTCGACGACTTCAACCAGCTGCCCTTCGACGAGGCGTTCGCGCTGGTGCGCAGCGTCGGCGACGGCTTCCTGAAAGCCTACCTGCCGATCCTGGAAGCGCGCAAGGATACGCCGTACGGCGAGCGCGAACGCGATTTCCAGGCCTACCGCCGGGGCCGCTATGTCGAGTTCAACCTGGTCTGGGACCGCGGCACCCACTTCGGGCTGCAGTCGGGCGGACGCACGGAAGCGATCCTGATGTCGCTGCCGCCGATCGTGAAATGGCGCTACGACTGGCACCCTGAACCGGGCAGCGCCGAGGCGGCGCTGTACACCGACTTCCTGCCGCACCGGGACTGGCTCGCCCGGTGAGCCAGTCAGCGAGTGCGAGCGTGAGCGCCTGCGTCGCCCTGCTCGGGGGCAGTTTCGATCCGGTCCACCATGGCCACGTCGCGCTGGCGCGGCTGTTCTGCGCCTTGCTGCAGCCGCGCCAGCTGCGCGTGCTGCCGGCCAGGCCATGGCAGAAATCGGCCTTGCAGGCGAGCGACGCGGCGCGGGTGGCGATGCTGGAACTGGCCTTTCGCGACAGCGGCTTGCCGGTGACCGTCGACGGGCGCGAACTCGCGCGCGGCACCCCGACCTATACGGTCGAGACACTGCGCACACTGCGCGCGGAACTCGGGCCGGATGCTTCGATCGTCTTCCTGATGGGCGCCGACCAGTTGCAGAACCTCGACAGCTGGCGCGACTGGCGCGCGCTGTTCGAGCTGGCCAACATCGGGGTGGCGGCGCGGCCCGGCTACACCCTGGACCAGGAAGCGCTGCCGCCCGCGGTGGCGCAGGAACTGGCGCCGCGCCTGGCGCCGGCGGAACGGGTGCGCGCCACGCCTGCCGGCCTGGTGTGCCTGGCGCACACCCTGGCGGTCGATATCTCGGCCACGCAGGTGCGCGCGCTGCTGCACGGAGGTGGCGAACCGGGCACGGACGCCAGGGCGGTCTTGAACTCGCTCGTCCCGCCGGTAGTGCTAGACTATATTCAACAACATAATTTATACAAGAGCTAATGGATATCAAAAAACTGCAAACGGTCGTCGTCGACGCCCTCGAAGACGTCAAGGGCCAGGAGATCGTGCTGTTCGATACGACCGGGCTGACCAGCCTGTTCGACCGGATTGCGGTCGTCTCGGGGACCTCGAACCGCCAGACCAAGGCGCTGGCCGCTTCAGTGCGCGACAAGGTCAAGGAAGCCGGCGGCGACATCGTCGGCATGGAAGGCGAGGACACCGGTGAATGGGTGCTGGTCGACCTGGGCGACATGATCGTCCACATCATGCAGCCGGCGATTCGCCAGTACTACCGTCTCGAAGAGATCTGGGGCGAGAAGCCGGTCAAGCTCGGCGCCGCCAAGCGCAAGTCGACCGCCGAAGCGCTCGATGCCGCCGAGCCGAAGGTGAAGTCGAAGCACCTGGCCGCGAACCAGGAGGCGCCGGAAGTCAAGCCGGTCAATGAGCGCAAGCCTGCCGCCAAGCGCGCCACGGCGCTCAAGACCGCTGCGACCAAGGCGCCGGCCAAAAAGCCTGCTGCCAAGGCCGTCTCGAAAGCCGTCGGCAAGACCATCACGGTCGCGCCTAGCCGGACCGAGATCGCCGCCGTCGAGGCCACCAAGGCCAAGCCGCCCAAGCGCAAGGTCGCCGTGCCCGCCGCGGCAGCCGAGGCCGCACCGGTGAAGAAAGTCATCAAGCGCGTGGCCAAGAAGGCCGCCGAGTAATCTACCTGTACGTTTCAATGCAACTGATCATCGCCGCGGTCGGCCATAAAATGCCTGCCTGGATCGAAACCGGTTTTTCCGAGTACACGAAGCGCATGCCGCCCGAGCTGCGCATCGTGCTCAAGGAAATCAAGCCGGTCGAACGTTCCGGCAGCAAGACCGCCGCCACCGCGATGGCCCTCGAACGCGACCGCATCGAAGCGGCCTTGCCGAAAGGCGTGCGCATCATCGCGCTCGACGAACGCGGCAAGGACCTGACCAGTGTCGGCCTGTCCCAGCAATTGCTGGGCTGGCAGCAGGACGGCCGCGATACGGCCTTCCTGATCGGCGGGGCCGACGGCCTCGACCCTGAACTCAAGGCGCGCGCCGACGGCCTGATCCGCATTTCCAGCATGACGCTTCCACACGGCGTCGTGCGCGTGATGCTGGCCGAACAGCTGTACCGCGCCTGGTCCATCACCCAACACCATCCGTACCACCGCGTCTGACGCCAGGTCCCCCATGAAAGTGCTCGACAAAAAAATCTATCTCGCCTCGAAAAGTCCGCGTCGGCGCGAACTGCTGCGCCAGGTCGGCGTGGACTTCGACTTGCTGATGCTACGCAGCGATCCCGCGCGCGGGGCCGACGTCACGGAAGAGGTGCACGTGGCCGAACCGGCCCACGAATACGTGGTGCGCGTGGCGCTCGAGAAAGGCGCCTTCGCCTGGAACATGCTGCAACAGCGCCGCCAGCCGCTGCGTCCCGTGCTCACGGCCGACACGACCGTGACGCTGGACGACGAGATCCTCGGCAAACCCGGCAACCCGGCGCAGGCGATGGCGATGCTCGAGCGCCTGTCGGGCCGCACCCACCAGGTCTTGACCACGGTGGCGGTGCATTTCACCGACATGGCCGAGCATGTGACGCAGGTGTCGAACGTGCGCTTCGCGCGCCTGACCCCGCAGGCGATCCGCGCCTATTGCGCCACGCCCGAGCCCTACGACAAGGCGGGCGCTTACGGCATCCAGGGCATGGCGGCGCTGTTCGTCGAGCATATCGAGGGCAGCCATTCGGGCATCATGGGCTTGCCCTTGTTCGAGACGGCGGGCTTGCTGCGCAAGGCCGGCGTATTGATCTAGGCGCCGCACCGCGGCACGGCCGCGGTGCCGGCATGCCGCGCGGAGTCGGGAGGCACGCTTCATCCCTGCAACCGCCAGATCCCCCGCCTTCCGCCTTGCCCAGCGTGTATCATGGCACTCTGAACAATATCCCAGTGCGCGACGTGCCATGAACGAAGACATCCTCATCAATATCACTCCGCAGGAAACGCGCGTGGCGCTGGTCCTGCAGGGCGCGGTGCAGGAGTTGCACATCGAACGCACGCTCACGCGCGGCCTGGCCGGCAATGTCTATTCGGGCAAGGTCGTGCGCGTGCTGCCGGGGATGCAGTCGGCCTTCATCGACATCGGCCTGGAACGCGCGGCCTTCCTGCACGTGGCCGACATCTGGGAAGCGCGCCCGCACGACAATTCGAATACCCCGCCCACGCCGATCGAAAAGCTGCTCTTCGACGGCCAGGTGCTGACGGTGCAGGTGATCAAGGACCCGATCGGCACCAAGGGTGCGCGCCTGTCGACCCAGATCTCGATCGCCGGGCGCATGCTGGTGTACCTGCCCCAGGATAACCACATCGGCATCTCGCAAAAGATCGAAAAGGAAGCCGACCGCGAACTGCTGCGCTCGCGCATGGCGCTCTTGCTGCCGGCCGATGAAAAAGGCGGCTATATCGTGCGCACCCAGGCCGAGGAAGCGTCCGACACCGACCTTGCCGCCGACATCGATTACCTGCGCAAGACCTGGGCCGCGATCCAGGCCGGCGCCCGCACCCGTCCGGCCACCAGCCTGCTGTACCAGGACTTGAACCTGGCCCAGCGCGTGCTGCGCGATTTCGTGCACGACGAAACGGCGACGATCCAGGTCGACTCGCGCGAAAACCATGCCATGCTGGTGGAATTCGCGAAGGTCTACACGCCGAGCGTGCTGGCGCGCTTGCAGCATTACACGGGCGAGCGTCCGCTGTTCGACCTGTACGGCGTCGAAGAAGAAATCCTGCGCGCGCTGGGCCGGCGCGTGGACTTGAAATCGGGCGGCTACCTGATCGTCGACCAGACCGAGGCGATGACGACGATCGACGTGAATACCGGCGGCTATGTCGGCGGACGCAATTTTGCCGATACCATCTTCAAGACGGACCTGGAGGCGGCGCATGCGATCGCGCGCCAGCTGCGCCTGCGCAACCTGGGGGGCATCATCATCCTCGACTTCATCGACATGGAAAACAGCGAGCACCGCAACCAGGTACTCGCCGAACTCAAGAAAACCCTGGCGCGCGACCGCACCAAGGTCTCGGTAAGCGGCTTTTCGGCGCTCGGCCTGGTCGAGATGACCCGCAAGCGCACGCGCGAGTCGCTGGCCCACATCCTGTGCGAGCCCTGCCCGGCCTGCTCCGGCAAGGGCCAGGTCAAGACCTCGCGCACGATCTGCTATGAAATCCTGCGCGAACTGCTGCGCGAGGCGAAGCAATTCAATCCGCGCGAATTCCGCATCCTTGCCTCGCAGGAAGTGGTCGACCTGTTCTTGGAAGAAGAATCGCAGCACCTCGCGATGCTGGGCGACTTCATCGGCAAGAAAATCTCGCTGCAGGTGGAAAAGGGTTACCACCAGGAACAGTACGACGTGATTCTTATGTAAGCAGAATCTGACATCAAATCAGAGACCTAATAATTCTTATTGTGAAATAATCACTCAACGACATGGCGTCGTCCCCGTCGCGTTGATCGATCAGCTGCTGGACCAGGTCGAGAACAAGGGTGCCGAATCGATCCTTGGCAAATCAGGCCTGGCCGGCAAACTCGAGAAGATGCGGGCACAGCGCATGCCGGCGGCCGAGCTGAGCCATTACCTGGCAGACAAGGAAGACGAGGGTAAGCACCGCAATGGCAGCGGCCGCAAGACCGTCCTGGAACGCGGGGCGCGGATGCGCCTGACGATTCCGCACGACCGTTCAGGCAGGTTCGAAACCAAGCTGGTGGCGAACCACCGGCGCCGTATGGACGGCTTCGATGACCACGTCATCAGGAAGCCGACCGTTTGACTTTAGTCGACGATACGCCTGCCGCAACTGGTCAGGACGCGAACGATCACCGCAGCGTCGACCCCGCGGTTTTTCATGTATTCGACCGCGCTGACGGTACTCGCACTCTGCTGCAACTTGAGTCCCCACTCCACGATGCAGGCATCGTATTCGGCGCCGCTGGTGCCGGTGTGCGAAAGAGAACGCCGTTCGATTGTTGATGCATTCATCAATATATCCCACTAGTCATAAAGCCTACTCGTCTTCCTTACCCAGGACGAGGATCGAGCGCTCGTGCCTGGCGCATGCCTCAGGATGCACCGACATCATGACAGCATGATGACAGTGTGTTGGCAGCGACAGGCGCATGATACCCGTCATTAAAGGGTCATCGCGCTGTCACGTGTTAGTCATCTTGCAAGCTTACGCTTCAGTTACTTCCAACCTACCTGATGAAGCTTATGAAACAGTGCCACCTTTCCGCGATCATACGCCCTTCCATGATTGCCATTGCCGCCGGCGCCTTGTGCGCTTCCCTGGCACACGCCGCCCCGGCCGACGAGGCCGCCGCAGCCGAGGCACCGATCATCCAGGACACCCCGCCGGCAGGTGCCGTTGCTACCGTGGAGATATCGACCCGCAAGACACGCTCCGCGGTGGCCATGTCGGGCACCGAGATTCAGAAAGTGATGCCGGGCGTAAACCCGCTAAAAGCCCTGCAGGCATTGCCCGGCGTCAGCTTCCAGACCGCCGACCCATGGGGCAACAACGAGCAGAACCTGTCGCTGTTCGTGCATGGCTTCAACGGCCAGCAGCTTGGCTATACAATGGACGGCGTTCCGCTCGGCGATCAGCAATACGGCAACTACAACGGGCTGGCGCCCCAGCGCGCCCTTACCAGCGAGAACGTCAGGAGCGTCGTCCTGTCGACGGGCGCCGGCGATATCGGTACGCCCTCGACCAGTAACCTGGGCGGCACTATCGAAACCTATTCCATCGAGCCGCAAAGCCGCCGCAACGTCAACCTGCAGCAGACCGTGGGCAGCCACGAAACCAGCCGTAGCTTCTTGCGTTTCGATTCGGGCGAGCTCGGAGGCGGCAACCGTTTCTATATCTCGGGCCTGCGCCACGAAGCCAAGGCGTGGGATTTCGATGGCCGCCAAAGCAATGACCAGATCAACGCCAAGTTCGTGCACCAGAGCGACAGCGGCAAGCTGACCATTTTTGCGGACTGGTCAGACAAGATCGAACCGAACGAAGATTCGACCTTGCACCAGGCCGGCATGGCCGCTCCCTACACGCGCCCTTTCCTGTATCCGGATTTCGCGGCCGCGCTCACCTACCTCGATGCGAACGGTGCGCCACCAGCAGCCGTTGGTGCGAATTTCCGCAACTACTACAGCGACGCTCAGCGCACCGACAAGCTGGCCTACGTCAGGTACGACGCCTACTTCAACGATGACGTCACCTGGACCAACCAGTACTATTTCCACCACAACGACGGCGTCGGGGTGGTAGCCGGTCCAATCAACCAGGCCGGCCTGCCTGCGCTGTTCCGCGCTTACTATCCGAACCAAAATCTAAAAACCGTGTTCGGCAATTCCGGCTACGCGACCCGCACCACCGAGTACAAGATCAACCGCCAGGGCCTGACATCGACATTGCGCTGGGACTTGGGCGCGCACCGCATCCAGGCTGGTTTCTGGTTCGAGCATAATAATTCTGGCGCCTACCGACGCTGGTACCCACTCGACGTGAACAGTCCGAGCACGCCTTACCAGCGCCCGTCGAACCCGCTCATCACGCAGTACGGCAGCGACATCGACAACAACGTCGTCCAGCTGCACCTGCAGGATGAATGGAAGCTGCGCCCGGACCTGACGCTGCAGGGCGGCGTCAAGTCGAGCCTGCAATTCGCCGAGGGTATCTTCCCGGTGCAGCAGTTGCCTGCGACCCTCAGCGGTGGCTCGCAAGGACTACCGGAAGGGAAGATCACCACCAAAAAATGGCTACTGCCGCAAGTCGGCGCGCGCTGGGACATGTCCGATAGCGTCCAAGTGTTTGCCAACATCCAGAAGAACATGCGCCAGTTCGTTACCTACGGCGGTGGCGGCAATTCGCCGTGGAGCCTGTCTTCGCAGGCGGCCTTCGACTACTTCAAGGCCACTGCGAAACCGGAAACGTCCGTCACCTATGAGCTCGGACTGCGTGGCTCGCGCAAGCTTGGCCTCGGCCCGCTTACCGGCTTCGACGGCCAGGTGGCCCTATACCACGTCGACTTCCGCGACCGCCAGCTCGCGATCAGCTCAAACCCGATCATCACCTCGTTCGCAGGCGGCACCACCATCCTGTCGAACGTCGGTAGCGTGAAGACCGACGGTGTCGACCTGGGCGGCACCTTCCACTTCGGCAGCGCGTTCTCGTTTTATGATGCGGTGTCGTACAACCGCTCGCGCTACCAGGACAGCTACCTTTCAGGCACGACCACCGTCCCTACCGCAGGCAAGACCGTGCCGAACACGCCCGAATGGATGAACAAGTTCATCGCCACGCTCAAGGCGGGCGCGGACATTGAGATTCAACTGCATGGAGACTACGTCGGCAAGCGCTACGCGACCTATACCAACGACCTGAACGTGGGTAGCTACTTCCTGCTCGGCCTGAACGTCTCGGGCAAGGTACCGCTGACCACTAGCCTGCTGAAGAACATGCGCTGGAGCGTTAACGTGACCAACCTGGCCAACCGCAAGGGCGTGCTTCAGCCGAACGTGGGTCAGGCCGGCGGCAGCTACGCTACCTATCCGATCCCGCCGCGCATGGGTTTCTTTAACTTGAAGGCGGATATCTGATGCCGATCATCCTTCCTGCCGGCGCGGCCCGGCGCGGCTTGCTGCGGGGCTTCGGCGGCATCATGGCGCTGACGGCGTTCCCGCGTCTGGCCTTGGGGCAGTCCCCGGCCACGCGTCCAATACCGGGCCCGACGCCGTCCCTCTACGCCCACCGCGGCGCCAGCGCCCTCTTCCCCGAGCACACGCTGGCCGCCTATGCCAAGGCAATCGCGGACGGCGCCGACTACGTCGAGCCAGACCTCGTCTGTACGAAGGACGGTGTGCTGGTGGCGCGCCACGAGAACGCGATCACCGACACCACCGACGTCGCAGCCCACGCAGAGTTCGCCCACCGCAAGACACGCAAACTCATTGACGGCGAAGCGCACGAGGGCTGGTTCGTCTCCGACTTTACCCTGGACGAACTAAAGATGCTGCGCGCCGTGGAACGGCTGCCGAAGATGCGTGGTACCTGCCACGACGGCCAGTTTCAAGTAGTCAGCCTCGAAGAAATCATTGATTTCGTCGCCGCTGAGGCGGCTGCACGCGGCCGCACGATCGGCTTGATCCCGGAGCTGAAGCACTCGACCTGGTTTGCCACCGCCGGCCTGGCGCTCGAAGAGCGCTTGGTATCGACCCTGAACGCGCACGCCTACACCCGGCGCGCCCCCGTAACGGTACAGTCGTTCGAAACGGCGAATCTCAAGGCACTGAGGAAGACCCTGGGTCGCTCGACACACGTGCGACTGGCCCAGCTGGTTGTGGCGGGCGGCCGCTATGATGCCGTTCGCCCAGCCGACGTAGCCTTGTCCGGCGGCAGCCTGACCTATGGCGAGATGGTGTCGCCCCGAGGCTTGCGCCAGCTGGCGGAATACGCCGATGTCCTGGCGCCGATCACGCGCGCCGTCATCCCGCTCGGCACCGACGAGCGCCTTGCCAAGCCGACAACCCTGGTGGCGGACGCCCACCGGGCCGGACTTCAGGTCGTGGCCTGGACCTTCCGTCCCGAGAACGCTTTCCTACCAGCGGACTTCCGCAATGGCGACGGCCCGGACGCACGCAACGAAGCTGGCTCCGTCGCCGAGATGCGGCGCTACCTCGAGACCGGCATCGATGGTCTGTTTTCCGACGACAGCGCGCTGGCACGCAGCGCGATCGGCCCCTGAGGCGGCACCTTCGGGCGCCGTCAGCCCTTGCGCTTCTTAGAACGCGGCAGGGCGAACACGTCGGCCAGCACCGTGCTCTCGCCGATCTGGCGCCCGGGCGAGGCGGCATCGTAGACCACCATCAGCTCGTCGCTGGCGCCGCTTTTGTCGTGGAACAGGGCGATGCCTTCAGGATGGTCTACTCCCGCGCCGTACGGCAGCGCCAGGACACGTTCGAGCCGGTCCGCCGATACTACGGCATCCCTCTGCGCCAATGCGCCGCCGACCCAGCGGTAAACGTACACCGGCCCGTCCAGGGCCATGGTCGGCCCGGCGAGAATCAACAAGTCGTCGCCCTGCACGCACAGATCGCGGATGCCCAGCCCTCCCAGGTCGAGGAAGTGCTTGCGTAGCAACTGTCCATCGGCGTCGACCGGCCCCAGCCGCAACCATCCAGCCTCGGCATCATCGACCGGCGCGATCTCGACGATCGCCGCCCAGCCCCGCAGCACCGGGCCGCGCAGTCCCAGGAGCAAATTCTTGCCGACCACCGCGATACCCTCGATGTCAAAGCCGTTATCCTTGCCCGGAATTGCCAGGAAGGGGCCAAAATGTGGGTCGGCGGCCAGCAAAATGGTCAGCTCGTTGCCGTGCTCGTCCCCGCGCAGCATTGCCGCAGTGCGCATCCTGCCCTTGCGGCCCGTTTCCCTGATCAGGGTGGAAGTTCCTGGCTGTTCGTCGTCCTCGACGAATGGAATGCGCGCAATCAGGTAGCGGTTGCCGTCCGCACTCACCGAACACAGCCGCTTGTGAGCCTTTTTCACGCTGTCATCATGCCTGGGCTGCTTGCGCCGCAGGCTGTGCGAGCCCGTCAGCCATAAATATTTGCTGTCGCAGGCCAGGCCTTCGATGTCGACCTCGTTGATGTCGGCCGGCGTTTCGCCATGTGGCGGAAGCGGCAGCCGCAGGAAGTCGTGTAGCCTGTACTGCCGGTGGTCGCGCGTAAAGCTGGTGCGACCGGTGCTGTCTGTTTCCTCCAGCGTCAGGCGCTCCAAGCTGACCGTCTCGTCGTTGGCCAGCCAAAGCGTGCGGCCCATGCGCAGCACAACCGAGAGGCCATCGCGCAGTTCCTTGTCGTGCGTGAGATTGTCGTGCTCCGCATGAAACTGAAGCAAGACGATATTCGTCGGATGCATGTGCTCTCCAATGGTGATTTCTGGCAGCATACGCGCTATTGCCGAGCTGCGCGCGCCCGAAACTGCGCTGATGATAATCTTCCGTGTTCAGCCTGAACCGTATGTAACATGCCTGACACATTTGGCAACGATACTGATCTTTTCGCATGAATTCGCGCCGCAAAATGGAAAAGAAGGTGAAACATGACGAGGCGCGCCCGGCGCCCGTGCTCGACCGCGCAAGCCAGTTCCTGAACCGTGAACTGTCCCTTCTTGAATTTAATCGACGTGTCCTGAGCCAAGCCGAGGACGAGCGGGTGCCTTTACTGGAGCGACTGCGCTTCCTGTGCATTGTCAGTACCAATCTCGACGAATTTTTCGAAGTGCGGGTTGCCAGCCTGCTGGCCCAGCACAGAATGGACCGCGGCATGGACGGCATGCCGCAAACACTCGCGGCAACGCTGGCCCGCGCGAGCGAGGAATGCCGGCGCCTGATCGCTCGCCAGTATGCGCTCCTTAACCACGACATCTTGCCGCGCCTGTCCGAAAACGGCATTCACATGCTGCGTCGCGGCGACCGCAATCCGGCCCAGCGCGCCTGGGTGAAACAATACTTTGACAAGGAAGTGCGGCCTCTGCTAACCCCGGTCGGGCTCGATCCGGCCCACCCCTTCCCGCGTGTGGTCAACAAGAGCTTGAACTTCATCGTCGAGCTCTCCGGCAAGGATGCCTTCGGACGCGGCACCGCTATCGCCGTTATGAAGGCGCCGCGCGTGCTGCCGCGCGTGATCCGCCTGCCCGATGAGCTGTCGGACCGGCCGGGAGCCTCCTATTGCCTGTTATCCTCGGTAATCCAGGCCCATTTGCCGGACTTGTTCACCGGGCGCGAGGTCGTCGCCTATTCGCAGTTCCGGGTAACGCGCAACAGCGATTTATGGGTCGACGAAGAAGAAGTGAAAAACCTGCGCCAGGCGCTTCAAAGCGAGCTGCACAGCCGACAATACGGCTTCGCGGTCCGCCTCGAAGTCGGGCGCGGCTGCCCGGCGCACCTCTCGAATTTCCTGCGCGATCAGTTCTGCATTGAGGACAGCAGGGTATTTGCCGTCGATGGTCCTGTCAACATGGGCCGCCTGCTTGAAATCGTCAACAGCCATGCTAGGCCCGAACTGAAGTTCGCGCCCTTCGCACCGGGCTTTCCGGCCAAGCTCAACCCGCACGACATCTTCGGTACCTTGGCGCGCCAGGACGTGCTTCTTCATCATCCCTTCCAATCGTTCCAGCCCGTGATCGACTTCATCCAGGCTGCGGCGACCGATCCGGCGGTCGTGGCGATCAAGCAGACGATTTACCGCGCGGGCATGAACTCGGAGCTGATGGAAGCGCTGATCAGCGCCGCCCAGCGAGGCAAGGAAGTGACGGTGATCGTCGAATTAATGGCGCGCTTCGACGAGGAAGCGAACATCAACTGGGCTGAGCGCCTCGAAGAAGCCGGCGCCCAGGTGGTGTACGGCGTCGTCGGCCTCAAGACCCACGCCAAGATGGCGCTGGTACTGCGCCGCGAAACGGCCGGATTGCGCCCGTATGCCCACCTCGGCACCGGAAACTACAACCCGACCACGGCCCGCTTCTACTCCGATTTTGGCCTGCTCACGGCGGACCCGGCCCTGACCGCCGACGTCAACGAGGTCTTCATCCACCTTACCAGCATGACCAAGCCCAAGCAGCTCAGCTGCATATGGCTAGCGCCGTTTTCGCTACAGAAGGAGATAGTGCGCGCGATCCGCCAGGAAGCGGCGATCGCGCGGGAAGGGAAACCCGCGCGCATCATTGCAAAGATGAATTCGCTGATCGACGAAACCGTCATCCGTGCCCTATACGAAGCCTCTGCCGATGGTGTGAAGATCGACCTCATCGTCCGCGGCGCTTGCTCGTTGCGACCGTGCGTGCCAGGGCTCTCGGCCAACATCAAGGTGCGCTCTATCGTAGGGCGTTTTCTGGAACATACCCGCATTTTCTACTTCCGCAACAACCTCAAGCACGATATTTACCTGAGCAGCGCCGACTGGATGAACCGCAACCTGATGCGCCGAATTGAGGTGGCTTTTCCGGTCAACTCACCGGCGCTGAAGAAGCGACTGCTGCGCGAAGGCCTGCAGCTCTACCTGAAGGACAATGTCAGCGCCTGGGAGCTTGGAAGCGACGGTGAATACCGGCGCCGCAAGCCGCGCTCCGGGCAAAAGTCCTGCAACGCGCAGGAAACGCTGATGGAGATGCTTGGAGCGGGCGCCAACGGCGACCCGGCAAAAGGAGAATAGGCATGGACCTAATTCTGTGGCGCCACGCCGAAGCGGAAGACGGGGAACGGGACGCCAAGCGTGCCCTCACCTCGAAGGGGCGGCGCCAAGCGGCGCGCGTCGGCGCCTGGCTCGATCATCAGCTACCGGAACATTGCCGTGTGCTGGTCAGTCCGGCCGTGCGCTGCCTGCAGACTGCGGACGCCCTAAGGCGACATTACACGATTCATGAAGCCCTGAACACCGATTCGACAGCCGAACGCATGCTCGAGGTCTGCGGCTGGCCCGGAAACCGCTTTCCCGCCTTGCTGATCGGCCACCAGCCGCTGCTGGGCGAACTGGCGTCGCTGATCGTAACGGGCGCGCCGCAGCCCTGGAAGATCCGCAAGGCAAGCGTGTTCTGGATCAAAGGGTCGGACGCCGAGGACAGCACGCCCTTCATCCGGCTCGCAGTCGGACCGGAGCTGATCGGCAAGATGCGTTGACGCGCTGGACCGGTTTGGCCAGCACAGCCTGGCCCCGCCCCTTCGTTCAGGCCTCCCTGAACTGGAAGGTCTGGCCCGCGTCTTCCCAGGCCGTGCATTCCCGCTCGAGCCAGAACCGCATAGTTGGATGGGTCGCCAACCAGCCCGGCGCCAACTCGACCTCGATGCGGCTCTTCATGCGCACCCTGAAGCCGTCGAGGTCCTCGTCCACGCGTGCATGCATGCAGGCCACCGCCAAGCGCAGGGCCAGCACCATGCGCGCCAGCGCCGGCTCCCCCAATGCATCGCGGATTTTGCGCAAGTTGCCTTTATGGCCTAGCACCAAGGTGGCCATCAGACGCTGTTCGCGTGTCGTGAAACCCGGCAGGTCGACATGTTCGACCAAGTAGGCACCGTGCTTGTGCGCGCCCGTGTGCGATACCGCCAGGCCGATTTCGTGCAGCATGCAAGCCCAGCCCAGGTAGTGCAGGCCACTGGCGTCCGCGGCGCCGAGCTGACCGTACAGGCGCAAGGCGATGGCAGCGGTGCGTTCGGCGCGCGTGGCATCGACGCCGAACCTGTCCATGCAGGCCAGGATCGCGAGCTCGCGCCGGTCATGCTGTAGGGAGCGCAGCTCGAGGTCGGACAAGGCGCCCAGGCGCAGGCCGGCATTGATCGCACAGACACGCTCGATCCCGAGTTCCTGCATCGCGCCCGTCAGGATGCCGACGCCGCCGAGCACCGCAACCACCCGCTCGCGCTTGAGCCCCGGTAGGTCGACCCGGTCGACGTGACCGCAGGCGACCAGCGCCGCGCGCAGCGCGCCAAGGCCCGCGAGCGAGAGCGTGCCGTCGCCTAGGGCGCCGCGTGCGATCGCCTCGGCCATCGCGCGCATCGTTCCAGACGAGCCGTATACGGCGCTCCAGCCGTGCGCGCGGTATGCGGGGGCGGCATCCTCGAACATTGCCCGCGCCATCGTAGTGGCCGCCTCGAAACGAGCGTGCTCAATGCATCCGTCGGCGAAGAAGCGCGCAGCTTGGGGCTGGGTGCCGATGCTAAAGGATTCCACCAGTGCGGTCGCGTTGCCGCTGCCTGCGACTATTTCGGTAGAGCCGCCCCCTATATCGATCACCAGGCGCCGCTCGCCAGTGTCGCCCAGCGCGCGGGCTACGCCCATATACACCAAACGGCCCTCCTCTTCGCCGGAAATGACCTCGATCGGATAACCAAGCGCTTTTTCAGCCAGAGGCAGGAATTCGGGCGCATTGCGCGCCACGCGCAGGGTGTTGGTGCCGACCACACGCACATCGTCCAGACGGTATTCCTGCAGGATCTGCGCAAAGCCCGCTAAGCTGCCGAGCGCCGTCGCGATCGCCTCGGCCGTGAGGTTGCCGTCCGTGCCGAGACCGGCGGCGAGGCGCACCGGATCGCGTGCACTGCGCACGATCCGCATGTCGCCAGCGACGGGTTCGCCGATATGCAGGCGAAAACTGTTCGAACCGAGGTCTACTGCTGCGAACATACTGGTTTCTTTCGTGAGCTTGATTGACGAAGTATACAACTGCAAGGGCGACAGTAGATACACGGATGGAGTAGGATGCAACACTACTATTAATGCTGACTCCGAATGGGCGCGCCACCGTGCGCTCTACCATTCATACCGTCAAAAGGACTGATATGGAAACCGAACTTAAGTTGCAGGTACCGCCCGCTCAGCTCGATCGTATACGCCAGCATCCGATGCTGGCAGAACACGCTCCCGATGGGGCCCATGAACACCAGCTGGTTGACACCTATTACGACACCGCCGCCCACGACCTGTGGAAACAAGGCCTGACGTTGCGCGTGCGAGAGTCCGGTGGCGCCTGGATCCAAACGGTGAAGACGGCGGCGCCCACCTCCCCCGGTTTGCACGAACGCGGCGAATGGGAGTGTGCCTTGCCTGATGCGACACCGCAGCCGGGACTGCTGGCGCGCCAGATCAAACAGGCGGCGCTGTCGCAGGCGCTTGCGAATGCCGAGGCCCGCGAACTGGTGCCGATTTTCCGCAACCTCACGCGCCGCACCACCTGGTCGCTACGCTGGCCCAACGGCGACGAAGTCGAATGCGCGCTCGACGCCGGACGCATCGAGTCTGGCGGCAACAACACTGAAATTGCTGAACTCGAGCTGGAAATTAAGCACGGTTCGTCGACCCACCTGTTCGAACTGGCACTGGCGTTACACGCTGACATCCCGCTGCGCATGTCGAATGACAGCAAAGCGGCGCGCGGCTTTGCCATGCTCGAGCGCCCGGCGACGCAGCCGGTCAAGGCGCAAGCGGTCGAGCTCGGCCGACATGCCACGCTAGAAGATACCTTCCAGGCGATCGGCCTGAACTGCTTGCGCCAGATGGAAGCCAACGTGCCGGGCGTGCTCGACCAGAATATCGAAAGCCTGCACCAGATGCGCGTTGGGCTGCGGCGCCTGCGCGCGCTGGTCGATATGTTCGAGGAACTGGCGCCGCTACCCGCCGAGATCGCCGAGGGACTCGACTGGCTGGCGGCAGCGCTCGGCGCCACGCGCGACTGGGACGTGCTCGCAGACTCGACGCTGGACCAGGTGCACGGCATCGATCCGGCCGCGCTGCGTCAAGCGGCGCGGGCCAGGGCCGACAAGCTGCACAAGGAACTGCTGCAGTCTCTGCATTCGTCGCGCTTCACGCAGGTTTTGCTGAGCGTTAACGGCTGGCTGCACGCACGCCAGTGGCGTACCGAAGGCAAGCTGCCTAAACGTTCGTCGTTGGCCGAGCGCGCCTCCAAAGCCTGCGTGCCCCTACTGCGCAAGGCAGACAAGCGTCTCAGCCGCCGCATCGCCGATTTCGACGGCAAGGAACCGGAGCAACGCCACCGTATTCGGATCGCGGCCAAAAAAGCCCGCTATGGCGCCGAGTTTTTCCGGGACCTGTTGCCGGCGAAGGAGGTCAAGCATTATGTTGCGCAGCTGTCAGATCTTCAGGACCGCTTGGGACTGCTGAACGATTTCGCCGTGGCCGACAAATTGTTGCCTGAACTTCAAAAAGGCACTGGCGAACTGGGACGCCAGGCAGCCTACGCACGCGGCTATCTCGCCGCTACTGCCGAAGCTGACAACGGCGAACTGGCAGCCTCGCTGAAGGCGGTGGTCAAGCTGCGCCTGCCGCGATAGCGCCCCGCTGGTACACCTGGATGCGGCGGCGCGTGCAACATGCCCGCCGCAGGTTTCAGGCTGGCAGTCTCAATGCAGATATCAGGCACAGGCGACTCGGTGCGCGCCAAGGAAACACGCTTCGATGTCCTGCGCCGCTAGCGGCCGCGATATATGGAAGCCCTGCACCTCGTCGCAGCCGATTTCCTGCAGGATTCGCAGTTGCGCCGCCGTTTCCACGCCCTCGGCTACGACCGTCATGCGCAACGCGTGCGCCATTGAAACGATCGCCTCGAAAAAAACCCTTCCCTCGCCCTGCTCGAGTTCGTTCGTAAAAGCGCGGTCGACCTTCAGCACGTCCATCTTGAGCGTGCGCAGCTGGGACAGCGACGAGTAGCCCGTGCCGAAATCGTCCAGGTGCAGCTTGATCCCGAGCTTATGCAGCCCAGCTAGCTCCGCCAGAACTACGGCATGCTCGCCCATCATTGCCGACTCAGTGATTTCGACCTCCACCAGCACAGCCGGCAGAGCGTGGCGACGCAGCGCGGCCTCGAACTGGCAGGCGACGACGCCGCGGCCAAACTGCTTGGGCGAGACGTTGATCGATACCGGCACCGGTTGCATGCCCGCCGCCCCCCAGGCGGCCAGCTGGGCGCACGCCTTGTCGATCACGAGCGCGCCGATCTGCAGGATTAGACCGCTCGACTCAGCCAACGGGATGAATTCGCCGGGCGGGACCATTCCAAATTCGGGATGCTGCCAACGCAGCAGCGCTTCCATGCTCAGCAGCGCGCCTGACACGGTATCGACCCGCGGCTGATAGTGCAGCAGGAACTGGTCGGCCTCGATTGCCCGTGCAAGCTGTCCCTTGAGGAAGGCGCACCGTTCGGCCTGTCCCGACAGAAACTGGTCGAAGAAGCGGTAGTGCCCCTTGCCTTCGTTCTTTGCTGCGTACATCGCGATATCGGCATTGCGCAGCAAGGTGGTGGCGTCGAGTCCATCGCGCGGGTACAGGCTGATACCAACTGAAGCCCCGGTGACCGCCTGCACGCCACTATCCAAAGCAAAGGGCGTTGCGAAGGTGGCGACGATGCGCTCGGCTACGGCCGCGACATGTCCCTCATCGATAGAGCGCTCGTCGATGGCCGGGCGCAGCAATACCACGAATTCGTCGCCCCCGAAGCGCACCGCTTGGTCGGTCGGCCTCAGCAGGGTGCCGAGCCGCCGCGCCGCTGCGGCCAGCAACTGGTCGCCGACGACATGGCCGTACGAATCGTTGACCTGCTTTAATTCGTCCAGGTCGATGAACAGCACGGCCAGGCCGCTGCCGGCCTTCGGTACAGCGCGAAGCAGCGTCGGGAAAAAGTGCAGCAGCCAGCTGCGATTACGCAGGCCGGTCAGCGCATCCTCGTTGGCGAGTCGCTCGAGGTCGGTCTCGTGCCGCTTGCGTTCGCTAATGTCCTGCAAGGTAATGGCCAAGCCATTGCCAACACGTACCAATCGCCGCCGCCCCCAGGTGATCGTGAGCCGGTCGTCCACCGGCATACGCCGGTCTTCCTCGTAGAAACCGTTCGACATCGCCAGCCGGTAGGTATCGATGATCTCCTGACCTACGATACCGCGATCGAGCGTCGACAGTGCGCGCCCTACCAGGTCGGCACGCCGGAAACCGTAAAAGGCTGCGCCGCGCTCGTTGCAATCGACGATGCGGAAGTCGACCATCTGGCCCTTGCGATCGCGCACAGGTGCTGCCATGTAGAAACCATCGTTCGCGCTTTCGGTCGCAGTGCGATACGCCAAGCGTACTGCCTCGTATTCGCGTTCGCGCGCGGCCGCGCGCAGCGATAGGACGCCGGCCAGGGCGGAGAGCAGCACCAGGCAGGCGCTGGCGACCACGGCACGGTCGCGGCTAGCTTCCCAATAGTGGCGTGCGGCGGCACTGCCCTCTTGTCGCGAGAGCGCCGCGACGGCCACTACAGGATAGACCGGGGAATCGCGCCAGCCCACTGCGCGTGCGATGCCGTCGCGAAAAGCCTCGGCGCCAAGCAGCCGCGCTCCATCGCCGACGATGCCGACGGCGTCCAGATCCAGGACTTGTGTGTTCGCAGTGCGTCCAGCAGCTCCCTGCTCAATCCAGAACTTGGCACCGCTGTCCGCCAGGGCCAGCACCCCGTCCTGTCCGAGTGAGGAGGCGCTCACGAAGGAGGTGAAATAACTGCCGTCGACCGCCATTACGACAATACCGTCGAATTCGTCGTCGGCACGCTCGAGCCTGCGCGTGAACAGGACCTGCTGGCGATCGGCTTGGAACCCGACAGGCGCAACGTCAACGCGTAGCGCGGTGGAATTGTTGTTCTTGTGCTGGAGAAAAAAGGCAGCTTGGGCCATTGATGGCGGCATCCCTGCGCCCCTGCTGGAAGAAAGCACGGCGCCGTCCGCACCGACGATGCTGACCGAAACGAAGGCTTGGTCGGTGAACATGCCGCCGGCCCGCATGTCTTCAATTAGGCCCGGCCTGCGCGAGTTTTCCCAGCCATACTTGAGCTGCATGGTGATCTGGTCCATTTGTGCAATTGAGCGGGTTACGTATTGCTCATAGGCCTGCGCGTAAGTGTCTGCTTCCTTGAGAACCAGCGTTTCGGCTCGCTCCGCTTCTGTATCGGCGCGCGCTAGCGTCACTATCCAGAGTGCAATACAGCACAGCGCGGCAAGCACCGGCCACAAAACGGCCAGAAAAAAGTTGGTGTGAGAAAGTGAAGAAAAAGCAGATTTCATTATGTACACCACGCCACTGCTGCGCAAGCTTGTGCAGGTCCCGCTCGGCCAGACTGGCGGAGCCCGTCTGCGCGAGACGCGAGTTTATATTAGCAATGTGACCGTTTAATGAACCCTGGGAATGGTAAGCGAGCCTATCGTCCTGATAACCTACCCTAAGATAGGTTCAAAGAGCTGTAAGTCGAAGGCGATGAAGATCAGGGGCCCCCTTGCCAGCAAGGGCCTGACTGCGCGCAGCGACCATCGTGGACGCCAGCTTGACCGCAGCGCCACCGTAGACCAGGAACCGCGACAACGAAAGCGAGCCGGAGATGCATCAGTCGAAGAAAGGCAAGGACTGGCACTTCGGCATGAAGGCACACGTTGGCGCGGACATTGCGACCGGGCTGGTGGCCGAGCCGGGGAAAAGCTGGAGTAAGCGTTATCTCCCGATGAATGCAAGGGTTGCGGAAAGCTCAGTGTTGCTTTTGTTCGCACCTTATTAGTCAAGAAAATCTGAATATTCTCGCTGTGCATAACCCTTGGTTTTTGTCCATGGCAGCGACTTTGCCAACGTTGGGAGCGGTCGGATTGTGACCCGCTCGAAGAAAGTCCCCGCGCGATCACCTGTTTCCACGACCAGCGGCACCATGCGCGTATCGTCCCACAGCACGCGCTGGAACAAGCCATTCTTTTCCTGTTCACGCCAGCGTGCTCCGGCTACGGCTGAGGGACGCTTCGATAGCGGCAGGGCTGCCACGCGTTGCGGGTCCATCAGGAAGAAGGCGTTGACCCAGGAGCCATCGAAGTTCGCGTTATCATACTCGGCTGGCGGAACGAAAATGATGTCGCGTTCCTCGGCATTGACAACTTCAAGCCGGATCTTGTCACGGTCCAGCATCACGTGCCGTGGCAGCACTTCGTAATTGGGGTGCTTATGGTTGTGGGACTTCTTCGCCGCGGGCTGATGGCCGTAACTGTGCTTCGCGCGGTGGGACGCGGGCAGCACGCGCGCCAGCCACACATGGCCCGGCCGGCGCATCATCGTTTCATCGTAGCGGGTTTCGCGCAGCACGCCTTCGGCGGTCATGACACGGCTGTAGTGCTGGATCGACAGGTCGAGATCCGGGCCCTGCAGCATGGGCGCGGCGTGCGATGCCCAGGAAGGGAACAGGGCGGCGCAGAACAGGACCGCTCGATAAAGCTTGGAAAAGGCAATCATGGACATTGTGTTCGGTCACGATGACCGGGGGCCTGCGCAGTGCACGCAGGCTCGCCGGAGCAGGGTTCGGGTTAGAAGCCGAAGGCGGATTTCAGCAGGTTGAAAACCTTGGTGTTGTCGAGCGTACCCTTGAATGGCTTTGCGCCTGCGCCGGTGGCGAGCAGCTTGACATCGCCTCCGCCGTGCGTTTCGGACGACAGGCGTACGCCGGCTTCCTGGAGGTAGCCATCTGCCATCACGGTTGCACTGTCGAGGTTAGCGCGTACATTAGGGCGATTCGGGCCGTTGCCGAAGACCAGCGTGGTGTACGTGTTGCCGTCCGCATCCTTCGACGGCTGGCCGTCGCGGTAGCTGCGGTTAATATCCAGGATTGGGTTGCCGCGCTTGCCATAACCGTTGAACGTCATCGTATGGTCATGGTCGGCGGTAACGACGATCAGGGTGTTTGCCAGCGTCGGGTCGATCAGCTTAAGCTTGTCCAGAGCGGCCTGGATAGCATCGTCGAAGGCGATGGTGTCGACGATCGCGCGCTTCGCGTTCGTCGCGTGCAAGGCATGGTCGATACGGCCGCCTTCCACCATCAGGAAGAAACCGTTCGGGTTCTGCGACAGGATGTCGATCGCCTTGACGGTCATCTCGGCCAAGCTCGGCTGGGTCGCGCCTTCGCCGACGTGCGCAACCCGATCCAGCTCATACTCAAGGTGACTCTTGCTACTGTATATGCCGATGAACTTCCTGGTATTTGGAGCGGCGGCCATTTCCGCCTTGGTGGCGGCGATGCTGTAGCCCTTCGCTGCCAGCTCGGTCAGCAGATTGCGGCCGTCGGCCCGGCCTTTTGTATTGGTGCTGGCGTCGTACGGTGTATAGTAATTGCGCCCACCGCCCATCAGCACGTCAACGCCGTCGCCCAGCGCCGTATTGAAGCCGCTGCCGCCCGGGACGGCCTGCGCGGCGATGGCATATGCCGCGTCGCGATGGCAGATGTGCGAATAAGTGGCTGCCGGGGTGGCGTGGGTCAGCTCGGTGGTGGTCACCGCGCCCACTGCCTTGCCCTTGGCCTTGGCCAGTTCTAGGATGGTGGGCACGGCCTGGCCGTTGTTCGGGGCGCAGTTATTAATGCCCAGGTTGCCGTTGGCATCCTTGCCCGGCGCGACCGCCTTCGTTTCGGATGACATGGAGAGCACTTCGTTGTTCATCTTCACGCCGGTCATATACGCAGCCATCGAAGGTGCGCTGTCCGTGGTCTGGGCGTCATTCGAGAAAGTCTTGATGCGTGCGGTGCGGGCGAACTTTTCAAAGTTGAGCTGGCCTTCTTCCTTGTATTTGTATATGCGGGCAGCGGTGACCGTGGTCGGGCCCATGCCGTCGCCAAGGAAGAAAATAATGTTCTTGGCTTCGCCGGTGGCGTACGCGTGCGGCGCGAAGCCCGCCATTAGCGCGGTTGCCAGCGAGGTCGTGAGTAAAGTCTGTTTAATCATGTTGTATCTCCCAAATGGCAACCGGTTACAGGCCGGAAGCATTTTTAACCAGTCCGAATACCTGCGTGTTATCGATGGTGCCGGTAAAAGTGTCCGCACCCTTTCCGATCGCACCGAGGAAGACATCGGTGCCGCCGTGCGTTTCGCTGCCGGCAGGCATTCTCACTACAGCTTCCTGATGGTAGGTGTTGCCGCTGACGGTGGCGTCGTCGAGGTTCGCCATCAGTGAGCGGCTACCCTGGGTTCGGTTCTCACCGTTGCCGAAGCCGATAATGGTGAACGGTGCGCCCTCGGCATCCTTCGCAATCGAACCGTCGGCGTAGTTCTTTACCAAGCCCAGCACACCGGCGTTGGTGGCGCTGGTCTTGCCAGTGCGCTTGGCGTAGCCGTTGAGCACCAGAGTATGGTCGTGGTCGGCGGTGACGACGATCAGGGTGTTCTTCAGCTCCGGGTCGATCTGACGCACCTTGTCAATCGCCGTTTTGATCGCCTGATCGAACGCCACCGTGTCCTGCAGCGCTTTTTTGGCGGTCGTCTCATGAAGCGCGTGGTCGATGCGGCCACCTTCCACCATCAAAAAAAAACCTTTTGAGTTCTTGCTGAGCATGTCGATTGCCTTGGATGTCATCTCGGCCAGGCTGGGCTCCTTGGATGGGTCGCGGTCGAGGTCATAGCTCATGTGACTGGAAGTAAACAAACCCAACAGGCGATTGGTGGATGCCGCGTTGATCGCGCTGAACTCGCTCGAATTGCTAACTGAGGTATAGCCCGCTGCTTTCATTTCGGTGATCAAGTCACGACCGTCGGCGCGTCTGCCGCCCTTTTCCTTAGGTAAGAAGAACTGGTTACCGCCGCCAAGCAGCACGTCCACGCCGGTGCCCAGGGCGGCATTGAAGCCAGCGCCACCTGGAACAACCGCTGCCGCAATGTCGTTCTCGAGGTCACGGTGGCAGATATGCGAGTAAGTCGATGCCGGGGTGGCATGCGTGACGCGGGTCGTGGTGACGACGCCCGTGCCCAAGCCTTGGCTCTTTGCCAGCTCAAGAAGAGAGGGGACCGGTTTGCCGTTGTTAGCGCCGCATGCGTTGCCCAGCTTGTTGCCGTTGGCATCGAGCACAGGTTCGATCGCCACCGTGTCTGCCGACATCGACAACACCTCATTGTTCATTTTTACGCCGGTCATATAGGCGGCCATTGAGGGCGCGCTGTCAGTGACCTGGGCGTCATTCGAATAAGTCTTCACGAACGCCGACTCTGGCAGCGTGTCGATGGTGAGGTCACCGTCTTCGCCGACTGCGTAGACGCGTGCCGCGGTCAATGTAGTGAGCCCCATGCCGTCCCCGAGGAAGAAGATGACGTTTTTCGGTACCGCAGCAACCGGTGCCGGCTTGGTATCGTTACTGTCACCCGACCGGTCGCATCCTGCCAAAGCCACGGCGGACATCGTCGCCACAGCGAACCATTTCATTTTCATTCCTGCTCTCCTGAATTGGAAGTCACCTCTAAAGGAGCCGGATGCTATCTAAGAAATATGACCGTTCGATGACTGCAATTGAATCGTGTGCGTGCCTCCGGGGAAATCGCGGGGTCGAAATAACAGGCCGCATACCATACAGCGAGGCAGCTAATCCGGAGCCCATTGCGGTGCCACGTTCACGCTCAGGCACGCGCCTGGGCATAAGGCGGGCTTCCAAGGAGGCCCATGAGTGGACCATTCCTATTGCTTGGCTCCAACCTATGCCAAATACGCCGATCGGCCGTAGCAATACATCTTTGCGTTGCCGCATTTGCCACACGGTCAGCTTTTCTGCTTGACTTAGCGAACGAAAATCCATAGCGTCTGGACTGGGTAGCTGTTGTACATCACAGCGTTCTTTGCGTCGAATTAACCTGCTTTTCGATATGCGCACACAACCATCCGGCCGCAAGAGCGCAGCGCATGGCCAGCGCCAGGGAGACCAGCACGACGGGCACGGCGATTACCCGCCGGACACTGCCGACGCCATTGCCGACGCGCTCGCCGACGTCAATGCCGACCACGAAGCGGCGATGCTGCGCCTGACCCAGGACCAGATGCTGGTCAACCAGGCATTGGTTGAAAAAATCTTCGCCTGCGAGCGGGCCGAGGCGGCCTTGCGCGCTTCCGAGCAAAAATTGCACAGCCTGCTGGCGCACCAGCGGGCCACGCGCGAGGACGAGCGCAAGCGCATCTCGCGCGAACTGCACGATTCGCTGGGACAGAACCTGCTGGCCCTGCGCATCGACATCGTCATGCTGCACCAGCGCACCACCAGCCGCCACTACCGCCTGCGCGACCGCATCGGCGCCGCGCTCGACAACGTCGACGTCACGCTGCGCTCGGTCAAGGAACTGCTGGGCGAACTGCGTCCGTCCGGCCTGGAACTGGGGCTCGTTGCCACGGTCGAAATGGAATTGCGCAAGTTCATGCGCGCCAGCGGCATCGCCTGCGACCTGAAAGGCGCGTCCGGCATCGACGACCTGGTCCTGGACGAGGAAGCGCTGCTCACCCTCTACCGCGCGCTGCAGGAATGCCTGAACAACGTGTTCCGCCATTCGCTGGCGAGCCGGGTCCGCGTGCGCCTGGCCGCCGCCGACGGCCTACTGACCATGTGTATCATCGACAACGGGATCGGTTTCGACCCGGGCGCGCCGCGCAAGGCGAACAGCTTCGGCCTGCTCGACCTGCAAGAACGTGTCGCCGGGCATGGCGGCGAACTGATCGTCAAAGGCGCCCGCTCGCACGGCACCGAGGTGCTGTTGAAAATTCCGGTCCTTGCTCCGTCCACGGACTCCGCCAGCCGGGCAGCGATCGGACAGAATGATGTTTTTAGACACATTCATTCACCCGGCCGGGACATGCCGTAACGATCGTCGATGGGCCATGTTGCTGCCCCAACGCCATGTCTGTACCGAACGAGTTGTTTGCGGCGTTGACTGGACGGTTCGTTCCCAGAGAAGGGAACGCAGCCTCGACGATCGCACGCCCGACGCGATCGTTTCAGTCAACCACGCCTTGCTCCTGTCCAACGCAACGGGACTGGCCGACCCGATCGGCGCCGGCGTGACGACACGTTTCCTGCAAGCGGCATTTCCCATTCACGCTACCGACAACAGTACTTAGAAGTAAGGGGCATGGCCGACAAAGTTTACCTGCGCCTGCTGGCGACGGGCGTACCCGAACTCGATACTATCCTCGGTCGTGGCTTGCCCGAGAGGTCGTTCAATGTTATCGGCGGCCCTCCCGCCAGCGGCAAGACCACATTCGCCCAGCAAATCATGTTCGGCCCTGGCACTCCCGGGCGCAAGGCGCTGTTCTTCACTGCCATGGACGGGCTGCCGGTGAAAATGCTGCGCTACCAACGCCAGTTTTCCTTCTTCCCTACGGTAGCGCGACGCGGATCGATGCCTCATCTGGCGGTTTTTATACTTGATCGACCGCCGATGTTCACTATAGAAATGAATGCACATCAACACTTTTGGTTGTTTTGACATTCATCTTTTTAAAAACATTGTCAATTAATGCATGCATTTGAGAATCTTTCGAAGCCTTTTCCACCGCCTTTTATAACAAAGAATTCTCAATAGAAACAACGACTTGTCGAGAACTTTTACAGGTAAGTACAAAGGTTAAATTGAATTACTGTAAGCAATTGATTTATCACATGAATTTTCTTCAGGCATGATGATTGCTTTACTTAAAGTTCATCCACCCCTGACGACAACTTGTCGAAAGATTAACAATGAATTTCCTCAAGAAACTAGTGTGTGCTGCAGCAATGACGCTGTGCACGACCGGTGCCGCGGTCGCGAGCCCGGTCCTGAATAATTGGGTATTCAACCCGATCGGTGGCGGCTTCGCCGGCGGCCAGGTCATCAATGAATACCTGGACATCAACGGCAATGCCTTCATCCAGTTGACCCCCACCGGCGGCACCTCGTTCTCCTTCACGGAAACAGGGGTCTTCAATATTACCCAGGCCGACAGCAATGGCCGCCTGTTCCCGCTGAACTATTCCGGCGGAAACATCACCGCGACCTTCGAGGCCAAGGGTAACGGCGACTACGGCGGCACCTTCAGCTTCGAGAGCGGTACGATCCGCATGTACCAGAACCCGGTTGACGGCCAGTACGCCGGCACCCAGGGCTTCTACGGCGCCAACCTCGGCAATGTCATCGCCGAATTCGACGTGCTCATGGGCGGCGGCGGCATCGTCGACACCAACGGCGTCCCGACCAGGAACGGCCAGGTCAGCGTCTTCGCCAAGGCCGCGCCGGGCATGCTCGACGCCGGTTACTTCTTCAACAGCAACGGCGACGACCTGTCGGAAGAAGCGATCCTGTCGTTCGCCTTCACCAACGCCAATACCCTGGGCACGCCGACGCGCCGCCTGGTCGACGAAGTGGCTTGCCAGTTCGCCGGCTTCACCGGTCCCGGCTGCGCGGGCGGCACTTACCGCAACCGTTCGAGGGAATATTTCTTCATCGGTTCGAACGGCCAGTTCAAGCTGGCGCAGGTCGCCGAAGTGCCGGAGCCGGGCTCCTTCGCCCTGTTCGGCATCGCCCTGCTGGCGGTGGGCGCGGCGTCGCGCAAGCGCGCCACGCGCTCGAAATAAGCCGGTATCAGCATGAAAAAAGCGGCCTCGGCCGCTTTTTTTACGTCGGTCACCGCGCAGCGGTCAGCGCGGCGCCGTCGGAAAGAACAGCTGCTCCCCGGCCGGCTTGAAGGCGGCGATGCGCGCCTGGCCTTCGGGCGAGGTGATCCAGTCGATCAGTTGCCGCGCGCCCCGGTAGTTCACGCCTGGATGCTTGGCCGGATTGACGGCGATGATCCCGTAGGGATTGAACATGCGCTTGTCGCCCTCGACCAGGATCGCCAGGCCGGTCTTGGCCTTGTAGGCGCCGTAGGTGGCGCGGTCGGTGAGCGTGTAGGCGCGCATTTCGGCGGCCATGTTCAGCACCTCGCCCATGCCCAGGCCGGCCGCCACATAGGCGCTGCCCGCCGGCTTGGTGCCCGCCGTCTGCCAGTAACCCTTTTCCATGACGTCGGTGCCGGAATTGTCGCCGCGCGAGATGAAGCGGGCGCCGCTGGCGGCGATCCTGGCAAACGCGGCGATCACGTCCTTGCCGCCCTTGATCCTGGCCGGGTCCGCTTCCGGGCCGACGACGATGAAGTCGTTGTACATCACGTCGCGCCGGTCGACACCCCAGCCATCGAGCACGAACTTGTCTTCCAGCTGGCGCGCATGTACCAGGGTCAGGTCGACGTCGCCGTTCTTGCCCAGCTCGAGCGCCTTGCCGGTACCGACCGAGATCACCTTGACCTTGATCCCGGTCTTGGCCTCGAAAGCGGGCAACAGCTGCGTCAGCAAGCCCGAGTTCTCGGTGCTGGTGGTGGTCGACAGGCGCAGCGTCTCCTGCGCCGTCGCCAGGGGCGAGGCGAGACTGGCGCACAGCAGTATAGCGATCAGATTACGGCGTTTCATCATGTTCTCCTTGGGATTCGTGTTTAACTGGTCGGTATTCGAGATGCCCGTCGCGCAGTTTCAAACGGCGCACGCCGGGAAGGCCGATCAGGTCGCGGTCGTGGCAGGCCATCACCACGGTGCAGCCCTGGTCGATCAGGGTCGGAATCAGCGCGATCACCTGCTCGCGCGCGGCGCCGTCGAGGTTGGCGGTCGGCTCGTCCAGCAGAAGCAGGCGCGGCTGCAGCACGCGCGCGCGCGCCAGCGCCACGCGCTGCTTCTCGCCGCCCGATAGGCGGCTCGGGTCGGTGTCGCGCAGGTAGGCCACGCCGGCCCAGTCCATCGCCTCTTCCACGATCCGGGCCACCCGCGCCTTCGATTCGCCGCGCGCGGCCAGCCCGTAGGCGATGTTCTGCGCGACGCTCGTCGAAAACATGATCGGGTGCTGGTGCACGTAGACGACGGCGCGCCGCAGCAGCGCCGGATACGGATGCAGCGTGACCGGCTTGCCCTCGAAGACGGCGCCTTCCACCTGGGCGGTCTCGAGGCCGGCGAGCACGCGCAGCAGCGTGCTTTTGCCGACCCCGTTGGCGCCGGTCAGCACATAGGCGCTGGCGGCGTCGAGACGCAAGCCGTCGATATCGAACAGCAGGCGCTCGCCGTGCCGCTTGGCGATACGCCGCACTGCCAGCAAAGCGTGTGTCTCCTGGCTCATGCCCGCCCTCCCGCCGTATGCGCCTCGCCCTGCAGCAGCATCAGCGCGCCGTTCATCAAGAGCGCCAGGGCGACCAGCACGATGCCCAGCGCGATCCCCTGCGCGAACTCGCCCTTGCTCGTCTCGAGCGCGATGGCAGTGGTGATGGTGCGCGTCTCGCCTTCGATGTTGCCGCCCACCATCAGCGCGCAGCCGACTTCCGAGATCACGCGTCCGAACCCGCTGATCACGGCCGCCATCACGCCGTAGCGCGCCTCGTGCAGCACGGTGGTCATGGTGCGCCAGCGCGAGGCGCCCAGCGCGCGCGCGGTCTCGGCATAGCGCGCATCGAGCCCCTGTACCGCCGCCAGGGTAAAGGCGAGCAGCACCGGCAGGCCGACGATGAACTGGCCGACGATGATGCCCGACTGCGAGAACAGCCACTCCAGCGGTCCGAGCGGCCCGCGCCGCGACAGCAGCAGGTACAGCAGCAAGCCGATCAGGACCGTCGGCAGCGACAGCGCGCACTGCGCCAGCCAGATCGCGATGCGCCGCCCCGGGAAGCGGTGCATGGCGATCGCGTAGCCCAGCAGCACGGCCGGCGGCGTGGCCAGCAGCAGGCCGATGATGCTGGTCTTGAGGGACACCCAGATGATGCGCCAGAGCGCGGCGTCGCCGGAAAACAGCAGCGCGAACGCGTGCACCGTGGCGTCGAACAGGGACATGCGAAGCGGTCGTTCAGGCGCTGCGCGGGACGTGCGGCAGGTCCAGCAGTTCGGGCTCGAAGACGAGCCGCTCCTGCCCGGCCAGCAGCAGGAAGTGCTTGCCGGAGCAGCGCGCCAGCAGTGACATGCCGACTTTTTCCGCCACCATGTGCCCCATCTGGGTGGTGCCCGAACGCGACAGCAGGAAGGGAATGCCCATCTGGGCGCCCTTGATGACCATTTCCGACGTCAGGCGGCCGGTCGTGTAGAACACCTTGTCGCCGCCCTCGATGCCTTCGAGCCACATCAGGCCGGCGATCGCATCGACCGCGTTGTGGCGGCCGACGTCCTCGACGAAGTACAGCAGTTCCCCGGTGTTCGAGAACAGCGCGCAGCCGTGCACCGAGCCGGCCTGCTTGTAGATCGATGACTGGGTGCGGATGGTGTCGACGATGCGGTAGACGACGCCCTGGCCGAGCTTTGCGGTATCACTCAGCGAAATAGTCTCGACCTCATCCATTAATCCGCCAAATACCGACCCTTGCCCGCAGCCGGTGGTGACGACCTTCTTCGCCGTGCGCTCTTCCACGTCGGCGATGCCGTTGCGCGTCACGACCGCCACCGCGTCCACCGCCCAGTCGACCTGCACCGAGACCACGTCCTCGATCGAGCGCACCAGCCGCTGGTTGCGCAGGTAGCCCAGGGTCAGGGCTTCGGGCGCGCCGCCAAGCGTCATCAGCGTGACCAGCTCGCGCTTGTCGACATACACCGTCAGCGGGCGCTCGGCCGGAATCGAGATCGTGGACGCGCGTCCCCGTTCGTCGAGCGCGCTCACCTCGTGCGTGAGGTGGGCGCGCGCGTCGGAGAGTTGCGGGCGGTAGCGTAACAGGTCTAGGCGGCTCATCTCGCCAATTGTGCCATGCCGGCGAGGATTTGGCCGCCACCATAGCTGCTCTGGTGCGCAACCTCCCCGCCCGGCGTGACCTTGATCGCGCAGTACTTGAACTCCGGGATCTTCCCGAACGGGTCGAGCGCGGCGTTCGTGAGGCGGTTGATCGCCGCCTCGTAGTAGCAGAATGGAACGAAGATGGCGCCCACCGGCGAGCTGTCGTCGGCGCGCGCATACAGCACCACTTCACCGCGGCGCGATGCGATCGTGATCGGCGCGCCCGGCGTGATGCCCATGCGTTCCATGTCCAGCGGGTGCACCAGCGCGACCGGATCGGGCTCGATGGCATCGAGCACCGAGGCGCGGCGCGTCATGCTGCCGGTATGCCAGTGTTCCAGCTGGCGGCCGGTGATCAGGATGAGCGGATACTCGGCATCCGGACGCTCGTCGGCCGGGATGATGTCGGCCGGGACGAAGCGCGCCTTGCCCCCTTCGCGCGGGAACAGTTCGGTAAACACGACCGGCTGGCCGACGTCGCCCTCGTTCACGCACGGGTAGACCACGGCGCCATTCTTTTCCAGGCGGTCCCAGGTGATGCCGCCGATGCTGGCCATCGTGTGGCGCATCTCGTCGAACACTTCCGACACGTGGCCGTAGTTCCACGGCAGGCCGAGCCGGTTCGCGATCTGCTGGATGATCCACAGGTCCTGCTTCGCGTCGCCCGGCGGTTCGATCGCCTGGCGGCCCAGCTGCACGAGGCGGTCGGTATTGGTGAAGGTACCGGTTTTTTCCGGGAAGGCCGAGGCAGGCAGGATCACGTCGGCCAGGTAGGCCGTCTCGGTCAGGAAGATATCCTGCACCACCAGGTGTTCGAGCGCGGCCAGCGAGGCGCGCGCGTGGTTCGCATCCGGGTCCGACATGGCCGGGTTCTCGCCCATGATGTACATGCCCTTGATCTGGCCATGGTCGATCGCGTCCATGATCTCGACCACGGTCAGGCCCGGCTTCGGATCGAGCGTCGCGCCCCAGGCGGCTTCGAACCTGGCACGCGCCACCGGATTGTCGACGCGCTGGTAATCGGGCAGCATCATCGGAATCAGGCCGGCGTCGGACGCGCCCTGCACGTTGTTCTGGCCGCGCAGCGGATGCAGGCCGGTGCCGGGACGGCCGATCTGGCCCGTCATCAGGGCCAGCGCGATCAGGCAGCGCGCGTTGTCGGTGCCGTGGACGTGCTGCGACACGCCCATGCCCCACAGGATCATCGATCCCTTCGAGGTCGCATACAGGCGCGCCACGTAGCGGATGGTCTCGGCATCGATGCCGCAGATCGGCGCCATCGCTTCCGGACTGTACTCGGCCACGTTCGCTTCCAGCTGCTCGTAGCCGATGGTGCGGCTGGCGATGAAGGCTTCGTCGACCAGCTTTTCGGTGACGATCACGTGCATCATCGCGTTGAGCAGGGCGACGTCGGTGTCCGGCTTGAACTGCAGGTAGCGGTGCGCATGGCGCGCCAGCTCGGAACGGCGCGGGTCGAGCAGGATCAGCTTGGCGCCGGTACGTACGGCGTTCTTGATCCAGGTGGCTGCCACCGGGTGGTTCACGGTCGGGTTGGCGCCGATGATGACGATGACTTCGGCGCGCGTCACGTCCATCACCGGGTTCGAGACCGCGCCCGAGCCGATACCTTCGAGCAAGGCCGAGACCGACGAGGCGTGGCACAGGCGGGTGCAATGGTCGACGTTGTTGGTGCCGAAGCCGGTCCGCACCAGCTTCTGGAACAGGTACGCTTCCTCGTTGCTGCCCTTGGCCGAGCCGAAGCCGGCCAGCGCATTGCCGCCGTGGGTGTCGCGGATCGTCGCCAGCTTGCCGCCGGCCAGCGCCAGTGCTTCTTCCCAGGTCGCTTCGCGGAACACTTCCAGCACGCGGTCCGGGTCCATCGTGAAGTCGCCGGTCTTGGGCATGCCTGCGCGGCGGATCAGCGGTTTCGTGAGGCGGTGCGGGTGGTGCGCGTAGTCGAAGCCGTAGCGGCCCTTGACGCACAGGCGGCTCTGGTTGGCCGGGCCGTCGCGACCTTCGACGAACAGGATCTTGTTGTCCTTGACGTTGTAGGTCAGCTGGCAGCCGACGCCGCAGTACGGGCAGACCGAGTCGACCTGCTTGTCGGGCACGCTCAAGGCCACTTCGCGTGCCGGCATCAGGGCGCCGGTCGGGCAGGCTTGCACGCATTCGCCGCAGGCCACGCAGGTCGACGCCCCCATCGGGTCGTCCTGGTCGAACACGATCTTGGCGCCTTCGCCGCGGAAGGCCAGGCCGATGACGTCGTTGACCTG
The DNA here is from genome assembly GCF_042656795.1 of Massilia jejuensis. Lineage (NCBI taxonomy): Bacteria > Pseudomonadati > Pseudomonadota > Betaproteobacteria > Burkholderiales > Oxalobacteraceae > Massilia > Massilia jejuensis. Next base: position 128,383 of record NZ_JBHSMS010000036.1, read on the forward strand.
CTCGTCGCGGCAGGCGCGCACGCAGCGCGTGCACTGGATGCAGGCGTCGAGGTTGACGGTAATGGCCGCGTGGGTGTCGTCGCGCTGCGGCTGGGGCCGCGTGCGCGGGAAGCGCGACAGGCCCAGGCCGAGTTTTTCGGCCCAGACGTCGACATCGTTCTTGCGCGTGTACTCGGCTTCCGGCATGTCGGCCAGCAGCAGTTCGAGCACCATCTTTTGCGATGCGAGCGCGCGCGGGCTATCGGTGCTGACCTTCATGCCGGCGGTTGGATTGCGGCAGCAGGACGGGGCGAGCACGCGCTCGCCGTCGATCTCGACCATGCAGGAGCGGCAGTTGCCGACGGCTTCATAGCCCTCCTTGTAGCACAGGCGCGGGATCTCGATGCCCTCGCGGTCCGCGACTTCGATGATGGTCTCGTGCGGCAGCGCCGCCACCAGGCGGCCGTTGAGTTCGAATGCGACGGTAGGAGTCATTGCGTTCATGGCGGTAACCTTTACTGAGCTTTACTGAGCTTTACTGAGCTTTACTGAGCTTCACTGAGCTTTACCTAGCCAGCTCGTGCGGGAAGTATTTGATGACGCAGTCGAAAGGATTCGGTGCGGCCTGGCCCAGGCCGCAGATCGACGCGTCGCGCATGACCTGCGACAGCTCGCCCAGCAGCGGCACGTCCCAGACGGGCTTGCGGATGATGTCGAGCGCCTTGGCGGTGCCGTTGCGGCAGGGCGTGCACTGGCCGCAGGACTCGTCCTTGAAGAAAGCCAGGGTATTGCGCGCGGCGGCGGTGGCGCTGTCGCGGTCGGACAGCACGACGACCGCGGCCGAGCCGATGAAGCAGCCGTAGGGTTGCAAGGTATCGAAGTCGAGCGGGATGTCGCCCATCGATGCCGGCAAGATGCCGCCCGAGGCGCCGCCCGGCAGGTAGGCGTAGAAGCTGTGCCCGTCCTGCATGCCGCCGCAGAATTCCTCGATCAGTTCAGTGATCGTGATGCCGGCCGGAGCCAGCTTCACGCCCGGATTCCTGACGCGGCCCGAGACCGAGAACGAACGCAGGCCGCGGCGGCCATTGCGCCCGAAGCCGGCGAACCAGTCGCCGCCGCGTTCCAGGATCTCGCGCACCCAGTGCAGCGACTCGAAATTGTGTTCCAGCGTCGGGCGGCCGAACAGGCCCACCTGCGCCACGTAAGGCGGACGCAGGCGCGGCATGCCGCGCTTGCCCTCGATCGATTCGATCATGGCCGACTCTTCGCCGCAGATATAGGCGCCCGCGCCGCGGCGCAGGAAGATCGGCGGCATGCCCTGCACCGGCGGGTCGGCGCGCAGCTTGTCGAGCTCGGCCTCGAGCATGGCGCGGCAGCCGTGGTATTCGTCGCGCAGGTAGATATAGATGGCTTCGATGCCGACCGCCCAGGCCGCGATCAGGGCGCCTTCGAGGAAGCGGTGCGGGTCGCGTTCGAGGTACACGCGGTCCTTGAACGTGCCGGGTTCGCCTTCGTCGATGTTGATTGCCATCAGGCGTGGACCGGTTTCGTTGCGCACGATGCGCCACTTGCGGCCCAGCGGGAAGCCGGCGCCGCCGAGGCCGCGCAGGCCGGACGCTTCGAGCGTCTTGATGACGTCCTCAACCGTGTGCTCGCCGGCGGCGCAGGCGCGCAGCAGCTGGTAGCCGCCGTCCTTGCGGTAATCCATGAAGTCGACGTGGTGCGTCACCAGGTCGGTCGTCTCGCCGGCCGCGGCTTTTGCCACGACCGTCTCGACGGTGGCGTTCGGGATCGCATGCTGTCCCACCACCGCCGCCGGCGCCTGCTCGCAGCGGCCGATGCACGGCGCTTCGAGGACGCGCACCTCGCGTCCGAGCAGCGCCGGCAGCCTGGCCAGCAGTTCCTGGGCGCCCGCCATCTCGCACGACAGGCCGGCGCAGACGCGCACGGTCAGCGCGGCCGGCGCCGTGCCGCCCTCCTTGACCACGTCGAAGTGGTGGTAGAAGGTGGCCACTTCGTAGACTTCGGTCTGCGCGAGGCGCATTTCCTGCGCCAGCGCGGCCATGTGCGCGCTCGACAGGCAGCCGAAGCGGTCCTGGATCTTGTGCAGGTGTTCGATCAGCAGGTCGCGCTGGCGCGATTGCGCGCCGAGCAGCGCCTGGACCTCGGCGAGCGCTTGCGGATCGACGCGGCGGCCCTTCGGGGCTTCGCGCTTGCGCTGGCGGGTCGCGCCGGCAACGGCGATCGGGATGATGGGGTGGTTCATGGGGCGTCCCATTAAATGATCAAGAATTCGGTGATGGATGCGCTACGCTGTTTCCAAGGGGTCGGACGCGTGGACGGTGCTCCCGTTCACGCGTCCGACCCGCTTCTACAGCAACTTACTTACCTGAACAATGCCGACGCCTTTTGCAGCGTCACCCAGATGCCGAACGCCAGCGGGATGCCGACAGCCAGCCAGGCGAAGGCCGTCACAGCCGGGCTGGTGGTGGCGACGCTGCCGCTGCCGCTGCCGCGGGTACCGGTCATCGTGCTGATGTCACGCTCGTGCGCCAGTTTCTTCTCGGCCGCCAGTTCTGCATCGGTCATGAAGTACTTGTCGGCCACCGGACGCAGCATTGCGTTGAGGAGGACGCCCAGCAGGACCAGGCCGGACAGGACATACATCGTCACATCATACGCTTGCGCCTTCGGCACGCCATTGGCGATCTGGTATTCGCGCAGGTAGTTGATCAGGAGCGGACCAGCCACGCCGGCAACAGCCCAGGCCGTCAACAGGCGGCCGTGGATCGCGCCCACCATCTGCGTACCGAACAGATCGGCCAGGTAGGCCGGCACGGTGGCAAAACCACCGCCATACATCGACAGGATGATACAAGCACAGGCAACAAACAAGGCCAGCTGGCCGGCTGCCGCCAGCGACGGAATCGACACGTACAGGATGAAGCCGAGCACCAGGAAGATGAAATAGGTCGCCTTGCGGCCGATGTAGTCCGAGCACGATGCCCACACGAAGCGGCCACCGATGTTAAACAGCGACAGCAGGCCGGTGAAGCCGGCGGCGATGGCCGCGATCTGACCCTTTTGCGCCGTATCGAGGTCGTTGAAGCCCACATCGACGCCGATCAGGCGGCCGCCGAACATCTCCTGGATCAGTGGCGAGGCCATGCCCAGGATGCCGATGCCGGCCGAGACGTTCAGGAACAGCACGCCCCAGACCAGCCAGAACTGCGGAATGCCCCAGACGCGGCTGGCGTGCACGTGCTTCGAGGTGATCATCGTGTTGGCCGACTTGGCCGGCGGGGTCCATCCTTCCGGCTTCCAGCCGGTGGCGGGCACGCGGTAGGTCAGCGCGCCGGCGACCATGAAGACGAAATAGATGGCAGCCAGGGCCAGGAAGGTTTCCCACACGCCGACCGAGTTGGCGGTAGCGAAATGCTTCATCAGCCTGTCGGCCAGCGGAGCGCCGATCACGGCGCCGCCGCCGAAGCCCATGATGGCCATGCCGGTCGCCATGCCGCGGCGGTCCGGGAACCATTTGATCAGGGTCGAGACGGGCGAAATGTAACCCAGGCCGAGACCGATGCCGCCGATGACGCCGGAACCGAGCCACATCAGCCAGATCTGGTGGGTATAGATGCCGAAGGCCGAGATCACCAGGCCGCCGCACCAGCACACCGCCGAGACGATGCCTGCCTTGCGCGGACCGGCGTGCTCGAGCCAGCCGCCGAACAGCCATGCTGCAAGACCGAGGAACACGAAGAACAGCGTGTACATCCAGCCGAGCATCGAAATCTTCCAGTCGCAGGTGGTCGAGAAGATCTGGGCCATGAAGCCCATGTCGGCGGCGCAGGCCACCGATTCCGTGATGCCGATGGCCTTCGACAGCGGCAGCCAGAACACCGAGAAGCCGTACGCCATGCCGATGCACAGGTGGATGGCGAGCGCCGCGGGCGGTACCAGCCAGCGGTTGAAGCCCGGCCCCGCAATCGTGCGCTCCTTACTTAGAAAATCGAATAAACCCATGTCCCCTCCGGTTTTTTTGGTTTCTGAATATGCTTTTTTGCGCATATATATCAGGCATTTTTTATTGCCTGCGGAGGTTAGCATGATGCATTTGGCCTATAAATAGGCTATTTTAAGCATATGCTAAAAGTCCACATCCGCCCGCATTGGGAAATCAGCGTCAAGGGAGAAAAGGCGCTCGACACGGCCGACCTGCTCGGCCTGTTGTTATCGATCCAGGATACGGGCTCGATTGCCCAGGCCGCAAAAAGCGTGGGCCTGTCCTACCGCTATGCCTGGGGCCTGCTGCGTTCGGCAGAAACCCTGTTCGGCGAGCAACTGCTGCAGACCGGGCGCGGACGCGGCACCCTGCTCACGCCGCTGGCGCAAAAACTGGTCTGGGCCGACCGCCGCATCGCCGCGCGCCTGTCGCCGACGCTGCACAGCCTGGCGTCCGAACTGGAAGCCGAACTCGGGCGCATGGCCGCCAACAAGATCCGCACCCTGCGCATGGACGGCAGCCACGGCTTTGCCGTCGCCGCCCTGATCAACCGCATCGACCGCGACACGCTGCCGCTCGACCTGCGCTATCGTACCAGCACCGATGCCGTGGCGGCGCTGGCGCGGCGCGAATGCGACGTGGCCGGCTTTCACATTCCACTCGGGCGTTTCCAGGCCGCCACGGCGGCCTGGTACATGCGCTGGCTCGATCCGAACCTGCATTGCCTGGTGCGCGTGGCGGGCCGCCAGCAGGGCTTGATCGTGGCGCGCGGCAATCCGCTGGGCATCACCGGCCTGGCCGACCTGGCGCGTCCCGAAGTGCGCTTCGTGAATCGGCAGGCCGGCTCCGGCACGCGCATGCTGCTCGAGATGATGCTCGCCGCCGACGGCCCGCCACTCGAATCGATCAACGGCTACAACAGCGCCGAGTTCACGCATTCGGCGGTGGCCGCCTATATCGCCAGCGGCATGGCCGACGCCGGCATCGGCATGTGCGCCGCCGCCGCCCAGTTCAAGCTCGATTTCGCGCCCCTGGTTCGCGAAGACTATTATTTCGCGCTACGCACCGATGCCGTCGACGAACCGGCCATGCAACAGTTGCTCGCCATCATGCGCGACCCCGCCTACCACCGCCTGGTGGCCGCCCTGCCCGGTTACGACGCCACCGGCACGGGCGAGCTGGTCGCGATCGCCGACGCCTTTTCGCCGCGAACATGAGGCGGGCACGGCGCAAGCGTTGCTTTCGCGCCGCGCCGCCCGGCGCACCGCATGCCCCGTCCGTCGAGCTCGTCATTACAGCCCTGCGCGCGCGCAAATAAGCAGCCTCGTCCATCGCTAGATTGGAGTCTTTGCCTGCACGGGCAAGAGGACGCCATGCTGGACAGATATTTCATCACGCTGGGCGCGCCGACCACGGCCGGCGGCAAGGTCACTTCAGGCAGCCGCTTCAGGACGATCGACGGGGCGCCGCTGGCGCTCGCCGGCGACACCTGCTGGTGCCCCGCCTGCCTGGCCGAGGGCGTCATCGTGCCCGACGGGCCTCGCCTGGACGAAACCGTCGACGGCCGCCTGCCCGCCCTGCACGACGACCTGTGCGTCTGCCAGTGCAGCCCGCCGCCACGCCTGGTCGCCGCCCAGGCCCTGGCATGCCAGTCGATCGACAGCGACTGGTATGCCGGCAAGCTTGCTGCGGCCACCGAGACGGCAGCGCGCGCCAACGCCGCCGCGATGGATCCGGACGAAGCCGACGTGCTGCCCCTGGTGCTGGTCGACCCGGACACGCACGCCCCCCTGGAAAGCGGTTCTTACCGGCTCGACCTGCCGGACGGGCCGCTCGAAGACCTGCTCGACGACCAGGGGCGCACCGAGCCGCTGGCCGCCGCGCAGCGCGCCGGCACCGTGACCTGGCTCGCGGACAAAGCCTGCACCTGAGGAGCGTCTCCATGCTGGCACGCTATGTCCCCGGAGCGCCGAACCCCTGGTTCGCACGCCACAAGTACCACGGCATTCCTGTCAACGGCAACCTCAAGCCGATCGGCGAATGCAAGCTGCACCACTGCGTCGGCCCGGCCGCCACCGTGCAGAAGGCGATCGCCGTTCCCATCCTTACGCCCGAACACCTGTGGGGCAGTTTCCAGGCGGAGGCGGAAGGCATCCTCATGGTGAATGGCAGCGTCGAGGGCAACGACCGCGAACGGAATAAACGCATCAATGCCGCCTACGCGAAGCTGTGGCTGGCCGACAACCGCTTCCAATGGGCGGGACTGGCAGCGTTCGCATCGAAGCAGGTCGGCTGCGGGCTGCTGCACTCGGCCGAGACGATCGACAAGAACCGGCTTGCGAGGCAAGCGCTATTGATGTCGATTGCTGGCGCCATGCCGGAGGCGGAGGCGGAGGCGGCGGCCGGGGCTGAAGCGGCAACGGAACTTGGGGCGGCGTATGTGTACGGAAAGCTTAGCTGCGGGAACGCGCACCTGTTTTTGGATATCTATCCACTGCACAGGTTTTTCATGGAGCGGGGGTGGGAGGAATTCAGCAGGTATCTCGCTAAAAGGCGGAACGACAAATATCCGGTGGTGTGGGCTGCCGATCCAAATACGCTGCGGTTCGGTACGCCATTTCAAGAAATCCGGGCCGGATTCGATCTCATCGAATCGGGAGATCTGGCGCCGAGCGTCGAGCGCCTTGCCCGGCATGAACAGGTGAACATTTTGCAAAAAATCATGTACAACGATCCCGTCCTGCAGAAGTTACTCGACCTGAACCAGTATGCCCTGGTCACTGGATTCCCGACTGGCGAAGCCGAAAAAATCGAACTGACACTGTCCGCCCAATGCAAGGCGAAAGAGGAATTCGCTTTTCCTTTTTCATCCAACAGATACGCCAAACTGTGGGTAGCCGAGCAGCGCATGAAGTTCGTACTGGCGGCCGCGAAACAGTTTCATGGCCTGGTGCACGGCCCCGAACGCCCCTATGTCGAGGCATCGATCCGCGCGATCGCTGCCGGTGGCGGTGTCGCATGAAGCGCCCCCGGTAAAAAACGCCCCGCGATCACGGCCTCCTTCACCGCCGCCGCTTCTTCCAGTCGTAATCCGCCCCCGTCACATCCACCCCCGGATGCCCGACCGCATCCGGGTGCTCGGAACACATGGTGATGAAGCGTACCCCCTCGCCGGCGCGCTGGCGCCGCCGCAAGTCTTCCATGAAGCCCATCGCCTTGACCATCTCGTCCGTGCCAAATCCCTGCGCATGCGGACGAGGGTCGGTTTCCTCAATAACTGTCCAATACACCATGTACATACCCTGCTCCAACAAGCGCATTTTGACGAAATTGCCGAACAGGCAACATTGTAGCAAAGTTTGCCTCCCACCACAAAACAGAAGCGCACGATTTCGATGCAGATAGCAGATATTTAGCAGAGGAAATGGATATGAAGAGAAAAAGTAGGATTAGTCCGAAATGTTCTCTATATGTTGGCCGTTTCACATAGCATGCTGCGCTGCACCGCTAGGCTAGGGCCTGTCTCATAACTAGCAGGTATTTCTCATGAACATCGACAAGCACTTCCAGCCAGAGTCCGACAACGAGCTGGCGCTGTGGGGCGGGCTCGAATGCACGGTCAACCGTGTGGGCGACCATTATTTCAGCCAGATGGAACGCAATGGCCACGCCGACCGTGTCGAAGACATCGAACGTTTCGCCTCGCTGGGGATCAAGGCGATCCGTTATCCGGTGCTGTGGGAGCGTACCGCACCGAACGGCATCGACGACGCCGACTGGTCCTGGCCGGACGCGCGCCTGCCGGCGCTGCAGCGCCTGGGCGTCACGCCGATCGTCGGTCTGATCCACCATGGCAGCGGCCCCGAACACACCAGCCTGATCGATCCGGCCTTTCCGGAAAAGCTTGCCGAGTATGCCGGCGCGGTCGCCCGGCGCTATCCCTGGGTCGCGTTCTATACCCCCGTCAACGAACCCCTGACGACGGCGCGCTTCTCCGGCCTGGCCGGCGTCTGGTATCCGCATGGGAAGAGCCACGCGACCTTTGTCCGCGCCCTGCTCAATCAATGCCGCGCGACCGTGCTGTCGATGCGCGCGATCCGCGCCGTCAACCCGGATGCCAGGCTGGTGCAAACCGACGACCTGTCGAAAACCTACAGCACGCCCGAAATGGCCTGGCTGGCGAACTTCTTCAACGAGCGGCGCTGGCTGGCCTGGGATTTCCTGTGCGGGAAAGTCGACCCCGAGCATGCGCTGTGGGGCTACCTGCTCGACTCCGGCGCCTCGCCCGACGAATTGCTCTGGTTCCGCGACAACCCCTGCCCGCCCGACATCATCGGCGTCAATTACTACGCCACCAGCGAGCGCTGGCTGGACCACCGCACCGACCGCTATCCGGCCGACCGCGTGCACGCCTACGACGGCCACCTGCATGCCGACATCGAGACCCCGCGCGCGCTGGCCACGCCGACGCCCGGCATCGGGCCGCTGCTGCAGGAAACCTGGGACCGCTACGGCTTGCCGATCGCAATCACCGAAGCCCACATCGATGCCAACCGCGAAGACCAGCTGCGCTGGCTGCTCGAGATCTGGAACGCCGCCAAGAAGATCAAGGCGAACGGCGCCGACATCCGCGCCGTCACGGTCTGGGCCCTGCTCGGCTCCTACGACTGGAATTGCCTGGTCACCGAATGCCGCGGCTATTACGAACCGGGGCCGTTCGACGTGCGCGGCCCGGTGCCGCGTCCGACCGCGGTGGCGATTTTGATGCGCGAACTGGCCAGCGGCCGTCCGCTCTCGCACCCCGTGCTGCAAGGCCAGGGCTGGTGGCGCCGCCCCGGACGCTTCCTGTGCAGGCCGGTCGCCACGCGCACGGCGGTGGCCGACATCGCGGTGCGCGGCCAGTTCAAGTCGCAACATGTCCAGCCGATCCTGATCGCGGGCGCCACCGGCACCCTCGGTTCGGCCTTCGCCCGCATCTGCGAAAAGCGCAACCTGGCGCACCACGTGCTGACGCGCCAGGAGATGGACATTACCGATCCCGCCTCGGTCGAGGCGGCGATCCAGCGCTTCAAGCCCTGGGCGATCATCAATGCCGGCGGCTATGTGCGCGTCGACGAGGCCGAGACCGACGTCGCCGGCTGCATGGACGGCAATACGCACGGCCCGACGGTGCTGGCCCTGGCCTGCATCCGCCACGCGCTGCGCTTCATGACCTTCTCGAGCGACCTGGTGTTCGATGGCGCCAAGGATACGCCGTATGTCGAATCCGATCCGGTGGCGCCGCTCGGCGTGTACGGGCGCAGCAAGGCCGAGTCCGAGCGCCGCGTCCTGGAAGCCGATCCGCAGGCCCTCGTCATACGCACCAGTTCCTTCTTCGGCCCCTGGGACCAGCACAATTTCGTCACGCAGGCGCTGGCCGCATTGCGCAGCGGCCGGCCGTTCACCGCCTCGAACGACCTGGTGGTCTCGCCGACCTACGTGCCGGACCTGGTCAACGTCAGCCTCGATTTGCTGATCGACCGCGAGCGCGGCATCTGGCACCTGACCAATGGCGAAGCCGTCACCTGGGCCGAGCTGGCGCGCAAGGCCTGCGCGGTGGCCGGCGTCGACCCGCGCGGCTTGCAGGAGCGGCCAGCCACGGAGCTGGGCCATGTGGCGGTGCGTCCGCACTACTCGGCGCTGGGCAGCGAACGCGCCCTGTTATTGCCCTCGCTCGACGATGCGCTGGCGCGCTATATCCGGGCGCTGGAAGAGCATGCGGTCGATGACGGGGAAATGGTCGGGGGCGCGGCGCATTATGCGAGCTGACAGCCGGCACGGGTGATCTTCAGCGGCGTGGAGTCCCGGCTCCACGCGCCGTTCGTGTCCGGACATGCCTGCGCCGTCGCGGCTACCGCGTCACGGCGCGAGCATCGGCGCCAGTGCCTTCCACACCAGCGGCGCCTCCATCTTCTCCATGCAATCGTGATGCCCCAGCGGGCACTCGCGCCGGCGGCAGGGAGAACAATCGATGCGCAACGACAGCGCCTGGGCAATGTCGGAAAACGGCGGCGCGTGGTCGGGGTCGGTCGGGCCATACAGCGCGATCACGGGCCGGTTCAGGCTCGACGCGATGTGCAGCAGGCCCGAATCGTTGGCCACCACGGCACCCGCGCGCGCGATCAGGGCAAAGGCTTCGTCCAGCTGCGTACGGCCGGCCAGGTTCAGCATGGCCGATGCCGCGGCGCCGGCCAGCGCCATTACCTCGTCGCAGGTCTCGCGGTCCTTGGGCGAGCCGAGCAGCGCGATCAGGGCATGCCGCTGGTGTGCCAGGATGGCCTGTGCCAGCGCGGCGAAATGGCGCGGCGGCCAGCGCTTGGCCGGGCCGAATTCGGCGCCCGGTGCGAACACGACCAGGGGCCGGTCCGGCGCCAGGCCGGCACCCGCCATGGCGGCCTCGATGCGCGCGGGCGCCACCTGCAGGCGCGGGCGCGGCGCTGGCGCCAGGGGTGCGCCCGGCGCGTTCGCCAGCGCCGCGTAGAAAGGCACCATCGGCCGCGGCGGGGTGTCGTCCAGATGCATCACGTTGATCAGGCCATAGCGCATTTCGCCCTTGTAGCCGACGCGGCGCTTGACGCCGGCCAGCCAGGGGATGAGCGCATATTTCAGGGTGTTGGGCAGCACGTAGGCGTCCGTATAGCCGCGCGCGCGCAGCACCTTCGCGTACTTCCAGCGCTCGCGCAGTTGCAGCGCCTTGTGCCGGAACGGCGTTTCGAGCACGGTGTCGACTTCCACCACCGCGCGCCAGACCGGCGCCACCGAGGGCGGCGCCAGTACGTCGATCGGGCGCTCGGGATGCCGGGCCTTCAGGCGCTGCAGCAGTGGCTGCGCCATCACGGCGTCGCCGATCCAGTTCGGCGAAATGACGAGGGTGCGTCCGTTCATGCTTCGGCCGCCGTGGCCGCGAACTGCAGCCGGTACAGGTTGGCGTACACGCCGCCCTGCGCGAGCAGCGCTTCGTGCGTGCCTTGCTCGACGATGCGGCCCTGCTCCATCACGACGATGCGGTCGGCGCGCTCGATGGTCGACAGTCTGTGCGCGATCACGATCGTGGTGCGCCCGGCCATCAGGGTGTCGAGCGCGGCCTGCACGGCGCGTTCGGATTCGTTGTCGAGCGCGGACGTCGCTTCGTCCAGGATCAGGATCGGCGCGTCCTTGTAGATGGCGCGCGCGATCGCCACGCGCTGGCGCTGGCCGCCCGACAGGCGCATGCCGTTCTCGCCGATCATCGATTCGACCCCGTCCGGCAGGCGCGCCACCACGTCCGTCAGGTGCGCCGCGCGCACCGCCGCGGCCAGGCGCTCGTAGTCGATGCGCTCCACCCCATAGGCGATATTGGCCGCCAGCGTGTCGTCGAACAGGACCACGTTCTGGCTCACCATCGCCAGCTGCGCGCGCAGGTTCGCCAGGCGCAAGTCGGTGTAAGGCACGCCGTCGAGCAGGATGCGACCGCCTTCGGGATCGTAGAAGCGCGTCACGAGGTTGACGAAGGTCGACTTGCCACCGCCCGAGATGCCGACCAGGGCCACCGTCTGGCCGGGCTGGATGTCGAGGTTGACGTCCTGCAGCGCCGGCGCAGCCGCGTTCGGATAGCGGAACACGACGTTCTCGAAGCGCAGGTGACCGCTGGCCCTGGCCAGTTCGCGCGTGCCGGTGTCGCGTTCGACCGGCGAATCCATCATCTCGAACACCGTTTCGGCGGCGGCGATCCCGCGCTGCATCGGCCCGTTCACCTCGGCCAGCGATTTGAGCGGCGTGAGCAGCATCAGCATCATCGTCACGAACTGGGTGAATTCGCCGACTGTCATGTTGGCGCGGATCGCCAGCACGATCACCAGCGACAGCGTCATGGCCGTGGCAACCTGGGTGATCGGCGTGGTGGCGGCGAAAGCGACGGTGCTGCGCTGGGAAAAGCCGCGCAGCGCTTCGCTGCGGGTGTCGAAGCGCTGGCGCTCGTAGCGCTCGCCGGAGAACACGCGGATCACCTGGTGACCGCGCGCCGCTTCCTCGACCACTTGCGTCATTTCGCCGGTGACGCGCTGGTTCTCGCGGTGCATCTGGCGCAGGCGCTTGGTGGTGGTGCGCACGATGCCGGCGGTCAGCGGCATGACGACGATCGCGACCAGGGTCAGGCGCCAGTTCAGGTAGAGCAGCGTGCCGAGCAGGCCGATCACCACCAGCACGTCGCGCACGCAGGCGACGAAAACCGAGTTGATCATGTCGACCACCTGGCGCACGTCGTTGATCACGGTGTTGATGATCTTGCCGGTCGACTCTTCATGAAAACGCGCCACCGGCAGGCGCAACAGGCGGTCGAACAGCCGTGCGCGGATATCGTTGAGCACGCGGCTGATGACCCAGTTGTTCAGGTAGGCGGTGGCGAAGGTGCCGATCCCGCGCAGGACGAAGATCGAGATCAGGACGCCGGGAATCCACCACAGGGAAAACTCGACCTTGTTCTTGAATCCCTTGTCCAGCAAGAGCTGCAAGGCCTTGCCCAGCAGCGGCTGGGTCGCCGCCGTGAGCGCCATGGCCAGCAGCGCCATGCAGGCGCGCGACCGGTAGGGTTTGATGAACGCCCACAGGCGCCTGACGATGACACTGTTTTCCAATTTTCTCTTCCGCATGCGGTGGCGGCGCCGCGGCGCCGCAAGGACTCCGGCCCGCTGGCGGGGACGGTCAGCTCGCCATTTTCGCATACTCGCGCACGCGTACGTTCGCCCGCGCGGCTGGCCGAAGCGCAAATTGTCTAAGGTACAATGCACGGGATTTTGCCGGCTGCCCCGTGGCGACACGCCGCCGCGCCGCCTTGAATAAGGAAGAACCAATGCAGTACCCGTCCTCCCCCGCCGCCGGCGGGCGCATCGAACGCGCCGCGCGCCTGCTGCTGCTGCCCGCCGCCTTCAGCATCCCGTTCTCGACCGCGCTAATGAATGTGTTCATCGGCTTGGCCCTGATTGCCTTCGTGCTGGCCCTCGTTGCAGACCGTTCGCTGGCACGGCCGCTGCGCACGCCGGCGTCGCTATGCGCACTCCTCCTGCTGGCGCTGGTGCTGGCCGGCGGCACCTGGTCGGTCGCGCCGCCGGACGAAGTCCAGAACGCGATGCGCAAATATGCCAAGCTGCTGGTGCTGCCGCTGGCGGTTTGCCTGTGCTGGCGCGCGCCGGACCTGCCGGCGCGCATGCTGCGCTGGTCGCTGGCCGGCTGCGCGGTGCTGGCCACGTCGCTCTACCTGGTCTGGCTCGACAGGATGCCCAGCTCGAGCCTGGGCTGGTGGCGCGTGGGCGACATCAGCGATCCGTACGCCTTCCGCAACCACATCACGATCGGCATCCTGCTCTCGTTCGCCGCCTGCGCCGCCTTCCTGGCCGCGACCTATCCGCAGGACGCGCCCAAGCGCGCCGGCCTGCTGGTCCTGGGCGTCTATTTCGCGGCGCCCATCCTGATGGGCAATGGCCGTACCGGCTATGTCGGCCTGTTCGTCGGCCTGTTCGCGCTGTACCTGCTGCGGGCAAGGATCACACTGCTGCGCAGCATATTGGTGGCCGCGGCCGTATCGGTCCTGTTCGCGGGCGTCTACATGGTGTCGCCCAATTTCAAGACACGCATGGATTTGCTGGTGACCGAAGTGAGCAGCGACAATGCAGCCTCGCCGAACGGCCTGCGCAAGAGCTTCATCAAGGTCGGCACCCAGGCCGTCGTCGATCGCCCCCTGCTCGGCCATGGCACCGGCTCCTTTTCCGAAGTCTTCGCGCCCGAGTCGAAACGCATCTGGGTCGGCTCCCCGCACGACCAGAACAAGCGCCACCAGCCGCACAGCGAGCCGCTGCTGCTGGCCGTTCAGCTCGGCCTGATCGGCGTCGGACTGTATTTCGCCCTGCTCGGCGCGCTCGGCAAGGCCGCGCTGTGGCGGCGCGACCCGAGCGCCGATGCGCTGGCGCTGCTGGTGGCGATCTACGGCATCACCTCGCTGTTCAACAGCCTGCTGTGGGACCCGACCGAAGCCTACTGGTTCCTGCTGCTGGCGGGCGCGCTGTACGGACATTGCATCCAGCGGCGCGGCGCTGCACAATAAGCGTTTCACACAGCATTGCGCCGGCATGGACAACGACACCCGCATTTCCCTCGTCATCGCCACCTATAATTGGCCGGCAGCCTTGCGCGCCTGCGTCGAAGCCTGCTTCCGCCAGAGCGACCGCAATTTCGAGATCATCATCGCCGACGATGGCTCGGGCGAAGCGACGCGCGCGCTGGTGGAAGAACTGCAGGCGCGCGCGCCGGTGGCGCTGCGCCACGTGTGGCAGCCCGACGACGGCTTTCGCCTGGCCGAATCGCGCAACAACGGCATCCTGGCCGCGACCGGCGACTATATCGTCACGCTCGACGGCGACTGCGTGCCGCAGCACGATTTCATCGCCCGCCACCGCGCGCTGGCCGAACCCGGCTACATGGTCACCGGCAGCCGCATCCTGCTCAGCGACGCCTTCAGCAAGCGCGTGCTGGCCGAGGCGATCGACCTGCAAGCGCTCAGCCTGGCCGAAAAGCTGCGCTACCGCCTGCAAGGCGGCCTGGGCAAGGCGGCGCAGCTGCTGGTGAAACTGCCGGACCTGGGCCGCCGGCGCCACCGCTTCAGCTTCCGCCGCATCAAGGGCTGCAACATGGCCTTCTGGCGCAGCGACCTGGAACGCGTCAACGGCTTCGACGAGAGCTTCCGCGGCTGGGGCTACGAGGATTCGGACGCGGTCGCGCGCCTGTTCCACGCCGGCGTGATGCGCAAGGACGGCGCCTACGCGACCGAGGTGTTCCACCTGTGGCACCGCGAAGCGAAACGCGACCAGGCTTCGAGCAACCAGCACATCGTCCTCGAACGGATGGTGCACAAGACAACCCAGGCGGCCATCGGCCTGCGCGAGCACGGCACCCGGGCGCCGGCCGCGGCGACCGACAAGCTGCCGGCCGCCTGAGCCGCGCGCACCGCCATGGACAACACGGGTAATCCGGCCGCGCGCCGGGTCTTGCTGGCCGGCGCCACCGGCCTGGTCGGACAGGAAATCCTGCGCCTGCTGCTGTCCGACGCCACGGTGGGCACGGTGCAGGTGCTGGCGCGGCGCCCCCTGGCAATGCGCCACCCGAAGCTGGCGGCGCAGGTCGTCGATTTCGCCGCCTTGCCCGACCTGCCCGGCATCGACGAAGCCTACCTGGCGCTCGGGACGACGATCAAGGCAGCCGGCAGCCAGGCCGCCTTTCGCGCAGTAGACTTCGATGCCAGCCTGGCGCTGGCGCGCGCCGCGCGGCGTGCCGGTGCACGGCGCCTGGGACTGGTGAGCGCGATGGGCGCCGACAGCCGCTCGCGCGTCTTCTACAACCGCGTCAAGGGCGAACTCGAAGAGGCGGTGGGCGCACTCGGCTTCGGGGGCCTCGTGATCGCGCGGCCATCTCTGCTGACCGGCGACCGCGGCGCGCTGGGGCAGGCGGCGCGCCCCGGCGAGCGTATCGGCGCGCTGCTGGCCGGCGTGCTGCGGCCGCTCATTCCCGCCGACTACCGGGCAATCAGGGCCGCCGACGTGGCCCGCGCGCTGCTCGCCCGTGTTCCCGCGGCGCAGGGTCAGGTGATCCTGCGCTCAGGCGCGATGCAGCAATGAAGGTGGCGCGCCAGCTGTAAGGACCGAGGCGCCCGGCCGTCGTTTTTCGATGCGATCGCCCCGGCGGCTCAATACTCTACCGCCACCGCCTTCGCCCCCAGCGTCAGCTCCAGCGCATGCTTGAGCGCATCCGACGGCGCCACGCGCCATTCGTCGCCCAGCTGCACGACGCAGTCGACGTTGGCCGGCTTGATGCGCAGGCTGACCGGCAGGCCGTCCGGGTGCTTGTAGGGCGCCAGCACTTCGGCGATTCTTGCCGGGCTGACCGTGCAGGCCAGGTCCATCTCCAGCTTGTGGCCGTACTGGATGCGCGAGCTGGCCAGGTCGTACACCTTCTCTGCCGTGATGCGCAGACCGCCGTTGAAACGGTCTTCCGACACCTTGCCGACCACCAGCAGGAACTCGTCTTCCTTGAAGGCGTTCTTGTTGGCCTCGAACACCTCGTTGTAGACCGTGACTTCGACCACGCCGGTCTTGTCGTCGAGCGCGACGATCAGGATCTTGCCGCGCTGGGTCATCTGGGTGCGCACGCCCGTGATCACGCCGCACAGCATGCGCGGCTCGCGCGACGGCTCCAGGTCCTGCAGGCGGGTGCGCGCGAAGCGCCGCACTTCCTGGGCATAGATGTCGAACATGTGGCCCGACAGGTAGAAGCCGAGCGCGGTCTTTTCTTCCGAGAGCTTCTGGCGGTCGGTCCAGGGCACCGCTTTCACGTACTCGGGCGGCGCCACCAGGTCCGAGTCAATGCCGCCGAACAGGCTGACCTGGTTCGCCGCGGCCGCTTCCTGGCCCGCCACTTCCATCGCGAAGCCGACCGAAGCCAGCAGGATCGCGCGGTCGACGCCGAAACAATCCATGCCGCCGGAACGGATCAGCGATTCGATCGTGCGGCGGTTGATCTGCTTGCGGTCGACGCGCTTGCAGAAGTCGAACAGGTCCTTGAACTTGCCGCCCTCGTTGCGCGCGGCGACGATCGCCTCGATCGCGCCCTGGCCGCAGCCCTTCACGCCGCCCAGGCCGTAGCGGATATTCGTGACCTGCTTGCCCGTCACCGATTTCGGCTCGCCTTCGGGCGTGAAGCGGAATTGCGATTCGTTCACGTCCGGCGGCAGCAGCGTCAGGCGGCAGACGTCGATCGCATCCTCGACCAGGATCTTGATCTTGTCGGTGTCTTCCATCGCCAGCGACATGTTGGCCGCCATGAAGGCGGCCGTGTGGTGCACCTTCAGGTAGGCCGTGTGGTAGGACAGCAGCGCGTACGCGGCGGCGTGCGATTTATTGAAACCGTAGCCCGCGAACTTTTCCATCAGGTCGAAGATCTCGTCGGCCTTCTCGGTCGACAGGCCGTCCTTGGCGGCGCCGGCGCGGAAGATCTCGCGGTGCTCGGCCATCTCTTCGGCCTTCTTCTTGCCCATCGCGCGGCGCAGCATGTCGGCGCCGCCCAGCGAATAGCCGCCGACGATCTGCGCCATCTGCATGACCTGCTCCTGGTAGACCATGATGCCGTAGGTCTCGGACAGGATGGACTCGGTGCGCGGATCGGGATAGTCGAACTTCTCGCCGTGCTTGCGCTTGCAGAAGTCGGGGATCAGGTCCATCGGTCCCGGACGATAGAGCGCGACGAGCGCGATGATGTCCTCGAAGCGGTCGGGACGCGCGTCCTTCAGCATGCCCTGCATGCCGCGCGACTCCAGCTGGAAGATGGCGACCGTCTTCGCGTCCGACAGCAGTTTGTAGGACGGCCGGTCGTTCAGCGGCAGCTTGGCCAGGTCGAATTCGCTCTCCGCCGGGTCGAGCGCCTTGATGTAGTTGACCGCGCGGTCGAGGATGGTCAGCGTGGTCAAGCCCAGGAAGTCGAATTTCACGAGGCCGACGGCCTCGACGTCGTCCTTGTCGTACTGCGAGACCACGCCGGCGTCGCCGCCCTGGGTGTAGAGCGGGCAGAAGTCGGTGAGTTTGCCCGGCGCGATCAGTACGCCCCCGGCGTGCATGCCGATGTTGCGGGTGATGCCTTCGACCTGCTGGGCCAGCTCCAGCACCTGCTTGACTTCTTCTTCGTTCTCCAGCCGTTCCTTCAGGAGCGGCTCTTCCTCGATCGCCTCGGCGATCGAAACGGGCTTGCCCGGCTTGAAGGGAATCAGTTTCGAGATGCCGTCGCAGAAGTTGTAGCCGTAGTCGAGCACGCGGCCGACGTCGCGGATCGCGCCCTTGGCCGCCATGGTGCCGAAGGTGGCGATCTGCGAGACCGCATCGCGCCCGTACAGGTCCTTCACGTGCTGGATCACGCGGTCGCGGTTTTCCTGGCAAAAATCGATGTCGAAGTCGGGCATCGAGACGCGTTCCGGGTTCAGGAAGCGCTCGAACAGCAGGTTGTATTTCAGCGGGTCGAGGTCGGTGATGAGCAGGCAGTAGGCCACCAGCGAACCGGCACCCGAGCCGCGGCCCGGCCCCACCGGCACGCCGTTGTCCTTGGCCCACTGGATGAATTCGGCCACGATCAGGAAGTAGCCCGGGAACTTCATCTTGTTGATGGTATCGGTCTCGAACTTCAGGCGCTCTTCATAGCGCGGCCGCGCTTCCTCGCGCTTGACCGGGTCCGGGTACAGGTGTTCGAGGCGCTTTTCCAGGCCCTTTTGCGATTCCGCCACGAGGAATTCGTCGATCGACATGCCCGGCGGGGTCGGGAAGTCCGGCAGCTGCGGCTTGCCGAGCGTGAGCACGACGTTGCAGCGCTTGGCGATTTCGACCGAGTTGGCCAGCGCCCCCGGCAGATCGGCGAACAGCGCGGCCATCTCGGCCTGCGTCTTGAAACACATCTCTTCGTTGAAGCGGCGCACGCGCTTGGCGTTGGCCAGCATCTCGCCTTCGGCGATACAGGTGCGCGCCTCGTGGGCGATGAATTCGTCCTTGCTGATGAACTGCACCGGATGCGTGGCGACCACCGGCAGCCCCAGGCGGCCGGCCAGCGCCACCGAATGACGCACCGCCTGCTCCTGGTTGGCCGCGCCGGCGCGCTGGATCTCGATATAGAAATGGCCCGGGAAGATGCGCGCCCAGCGCGCGGCATTGCGTTCGGCGCGCTCGATGTCGCCGTTGTCGATGGCCTGGCCGACGTCGCCGAAGCAGGCGCCCGACAGCACGATGAGTGCGTTGGCCTGGTCGGCGCCCGGCTCCAGCGTGGACACGCTTGTCGCCAGCGCTTCCAGCCACTCGGCGCGGATTTCGGCGCGGCCCTTGTACTGGTTGGTGAGCCAGGCCTTCGACAGCAGATCGCACAGCTGCAGGTAGCCGGTGTGGTTCTTTGCCAGGATCAGGAGGCGCGAAGGCTTCTCGCGGTTATCGTCGTTGGTGATCCAGGCGTCGACCCCGACGATCGGCTTGATCCCCTTGCCGCGCGCGGCCTTGTAGAAGCGCACCATGCAGAACATGTTGGCCAGGTCGGTCACGGCCAGGGCCGGTTGCTTGTCCTTGGCGGCGGCGCCGACCAGGTCGTCGATGCGCACCAGGCCGTCGACGATCGAGTATTCGGAATGGACGCGCAGGTGGGTGAAGGTCGGGGAAGTCATGGCCGTATTTTAACCTGCCGCACGACCAGGCGGCCCCAGTTGCAAATAGACAACATCGCGTTCGGAGCGCGCCCGGCCTGCGCCATCTTATAATACTGTCCATGCGTATCGTGCCGTCCCGCCGCCCCCTTCCCGCCTTGCCGCTGCTTCGTTCCCGGCCCGTCCCTTGCCTGTCCCGATGAGCGCGGCACCGACCACCCTGCTCGATCTGCTCACGGCGGAACCTGGCGCGGGCGCGCGCTCCACCGTCGACGGCTGCGCCATCGCCGTCCTGCCGCCTGCCGCGCCGGACGCGGCACCGGCACCCGTTCCGCGGTCGGGATCAGGGGCACGGCGCCTGGCCGCGCCGGTGATGCTGGCGGCGCGCCTCGTGCTGCGCCATCCCCGGGTACGCCAGCTTGCGCTGCGCATCTTGAAACGCTCCCCGGCGCTGTATGAGCACACCTACCGGATGATGATGGCATCGGGCAGCGCCGCCGCGGCGCCCGGCAACGCCCAGGAAGACGGCATCCCCACCCTGTCGCCGCGCGCGAACGCGATCCTGCGTTCGCTGCGCACGCTGCAAGCGGGGGCGCCGCGCCAGCCGGGCGCGTGTCCGCGCCTGGCCTTCGTCTCGCCGCTGCCGCCGCAGCGCACCGGGGTTGCCGCCTATGCGGTCGAACTGCTGGCCGAACTGGCAAGCCACTTCGAGATCGAGCTGGTCGTCGCCCAGGACGAGGTGATCCTGCCACCGGCCTTGCGCCACCTGCCGGTACGCCAGGCCAACTGGTTCCTCGCGCATGGCGACCAATACGACCAGGTGCTCTACCAGTTCGGCAACAGCCCCTTCCACAGCCACATGTTCGCGCTGCTGGCGCGCCATCCGGGCGTCGTCGTGCTGCACGACTTCTTCCTGGGCGGCGCGCTGGTGCACGCGCAGATGAGCGGCGCGCATCCGCGCGCCTGGGTCGATGCCCTGTTCCATTCGCATGGCTATGCAGCCGTGCGCGCCAGCGAGAGCGCGGCGGGGCGCGGCCAGGCGCACAAGGACTGGCCCGCCAGCCTGCCGGTGCTGGAAAACGCGACCCGCACCATCGTCCACTCGCTTCACGCGCGCCAGCTCGCCGCCGACTGGTTCGGCCAGGCTGCCGCGCACGACATCGACGTCATCCCGCACCCGCGCACGCCGCCTCCAGCCATCGACCGCGCCGCCGCACGCGCCGCGCTCGGCATCGCTCCCGATACCTTCCTCGTCTGCAGCTTCGGCTTCGTCGCCCCCAACAAGCTGACCCACGAACTGTTGCGCGCCTGGACCGGTTCGACACTGCACGCCGACCGCGCCTGCGCCCTGGTGCTGGTCGGCGCCAACCACGACAGCCCGTATGGCATGGAGGTCGAGGCACTGATCCGCGCCGCCGGGCCGGGAGCGCACATCCGCATCGCCGGCTGGACCGACGACGCCGTCTACCGCCAGTACCTGCAGGCGGCCGATGTCGGCGTGCAGCTGCGCACGCATGCCCATGGCGAGAGTTCGGGTGCCGTCCTCGACTGCATGAACTATGCGCTGCCGACGATCGTCAATGCCAACGGATCGATGGCCGAATTCCCGCCCGACGCCGCCTGGCGGTTACCGGACGCCTTCGCGGTGGCCGAACTGAGCGCCGCGCTCGAGACGCTGCGCGGCGACCCGGCGCGGCGCACGGCGCTGGGCCAGGGCGCGGTCGCCCTGCTCGACGCACGGTTCCGTCCGGCCCGGTGCGCCCAGCTGTATCTCGCGACGCTCGCCGCCGCGCGCGCGGCCACCGAGGCGCGGCACGCGGCCTGGCGTGCGGCCCTGGCACAGGCTGCGCCGGCGAACGAAGAAGCGCTGCGGGAACTGGCCGCCGGCCTGGCCGCAAGCGAGCCGGCCACGCGGCGCCAGCTGCTGGTGGACGTGAGCGACTGGGTCCAGGCCGGCGCCGTGCCCGACCCGCTCGTGGCCGGCCAGCTGCGCAGCTTGCTGGAACAAGCGCCGCCGGAGCTGCGCGTCGAGCCGGTGTTCCTCGATACCGCCGGCACCGTTCCGCGCTATCGCCAGGCGCGCAACAGCGCCGCGCGCGTGCTGGGGCTGGACTGGACGTCGCAGGACGAGCCGGTGGTCGATGTGCACGCGAGCGACCTGTATCTGGCGCCGGATGCGGGCTCCCGGTCGGTGCAGGCGGCCTTCGAGGGTGGCCTGTTCGCGGCCTGGCGCGCGCGCGGCGTGCGCGTGAACCTGATGGTGCGGACCCTCGAGGGCGGCCTGCCGCCGCGCGCGGCGGCAGGCGCCGACCGCCTGCTGTGCGCCTCGGAGGCGATTGCACAACAGTTGGCGGCCGAAACGGCGGCACCGGGACCGGCGGGCTGGCCGGGGTGATTTCCGCGCGAGCCCGACGGCTTATAATAGCGGTTGACCCGAATTGAGCTACTTGGCAATCATGCAAACCACGACCCATCACACGGCGGCCGCGAGCGGCGCCGCCACCGCGGGCGCCGGCGCTGGCAACTACGTCAACATCGCCGCCTACAAGTTCGTCAGCTTCGACGACACCGAAGAGATGCGCCCGAAGTTCCAGGACATCTGCGCCCAGCTGCACCTGCGCGGCACCATCCTGCTCACGCCCGAAGGCATCAACATGTTCCTGTCGGGCCTGCCGGCCGACATCGACCGGTACCTGGCCTGGCTGCGCCTGGATGCGCGCTTTGCCGACATCGAGGTCAAGTACAGCTACTCCGAAGAGCAGTCGCACAAGCGCATGCTGGTGAAGATCAAGAAAGAGATCATCACCATGCGCATGCCGCTGATCAAACCGGAACTGGGCCGCGCCCCGGCCGTCGACGCACTGACCCTCAAGCGCTGGCTCGACCAGGGCCGTGACGACGCCGGCAAGCCGGTCGTGATGGTCGACACGCGCAACGATTTCGAAGTCGACGTCGGCACCTTCGACAATACCGTCGACTACCGGATCGCCAAGTTCACCGAATTTCCGGAAGTGATCGCCGCCCACAAGGAGGACTTCGCGGGCAAGACCGTGGTCACGTTCTGCACCGGCGGCATCCGCTGCGAAAAGGCGGCGATCCACATGCAGAACATCGGCTACGACAACGTCTATCAATTAGAAGGCGGCATCCTGAAGTATTTCGAGGACGTCGGCGGCGCCCATTATCACGGCGACTGCTTTGTCTTCGACTACCGGACCGCGCTCAACCCGAAGCTCGAGCCGACCGTCACCACGCAGTGCTTCGCCTGCCGCGCCGTCGTCACGCCGCGCGAACAGCTCTCGCCGCAGTATGTGTATGGGATGTCGTGTCCGCATTGCGCGGACCAGGCGCAAGCGGATTCGACAGGCCAGCCATGACCCAGGATTCCTCGCCAGCCACGGCTCCGGGCGCGTTGCGTTCCCTGAAACGCACGGCCCGCCAGGGCGCCAAGGCCATCGCGCTGCGCGCGGTCGCTTTCGTCGTGGCGCGTCCTCGCCTCGACGGTTTCCTGAGACGCCAGCTGTTTCGCTTCCCTGTCCTGGCCGGACGGGTGCGCGCCGCTGTCGCACGCTCGCGCCGCGCCGACTGGCAATCCCTGCCCACACTGCCGACCGACGAGTCCGAACTCACCGATGCGGCGCGCCAGGTCCTGTACGACCTGAAACGCGCGCTCGAACGTACCCGCCAACCATGACCATTCTTTGATGCGCATCCTTCTCGATCTGCAAGCATGCCAGGCCTCCAGCATGCACCGCGGCATTGGCCGTTATTCGCTGGCGCTGGCACAGGCCATGGCGCGCAACAATGTCGGACACGACCTGCGCATCGTGCTCAACGAGCGCTTTCCCGCCAGTGTCACCGGCCTGAGGCGGGCATTCGATGGCCTCGTCCCCGCGTCGAGCATCATGACTTTCGCCACGCCTGCACCGTCGGCCGAAGCGAGCCCGGACAATATGTGGCGCCTGCTTGCAGCCGAGCGCATCCGCGAGCACTACCTGGCCGGCCTGCAGCCCGACATCGTCCATGTAGCCAGCCTGTTCGAGGGCTTGAGCGACGACGCCGTCGTCTCCGTGCTGCATGGCCGGGACCGGTTCGCCAGCGCGGTGACCCTGTACGACTTGATTCCGCTGATGCGCCAGGACCGCTACCTGGGCGACCCGAACATCGCGCGCTGGTACCACCGCAAGCTGGAAAGCCTGAAGAACGCCCAGCTACTGCTCGCCATTTCAGGCAGCGCGCGCGCAGAAGCCATCAGCGAGCTGCACATGGCGCCGGACGCGGTCGTGAATATTTCCTCGGCGGTGGACGACATCTTCCGCCCCCTGGACCTGGCGCCGGATGCCAGGGCAGCGCTATTGCGGCGCTTCGGCCTCACGCGCTCCTTCATCATGTACACCGGCGGTATCGACTACCGCAAGAACATCGAAGGCCTGATCGAGGCCTATGCCCGGCTGCCGGCGCCGCTGCGCGCCCAGTACCAGCTGGCAGTCGTATGCAGCGTCCAGGACGCCGACCGCCAGCGCCTGCAGCGCCTTGCCGCGGGATGCGACCTCCCTGCCGGCGACCTGGTCCTGACCGGCTATGTCAGCGACGACGATCTGGTCGCACTCTACAACTGCACGTCGCTGTTCGTCTTCCCTTCCCTGCATGAAGGTTTCGGCCTGCCGGCGCTGGAAGCGATGGCGTGCGGCGCACCCGTTATCGGATCGAACAGCAGCAGCATTCCGGAAGTAATCGGCAGAACGGACGCGCTGTTCGACCCGCACAGCATCGACGACATCAGCGCTGCGATCGCCGCGGTCCTGAACGACCCTGCGCGCCAGGCTGACCTGCGCGCGCATGGCCTGGTCCAGGCCACCCGCTTTTCGTGGGATGCGAGCGCGCGCCGTGCCATCGCCGCCTTCGAGGAAACCCACCAGCGCAGGCAGGCCGCACGGCGTACGAGCGTCGCCGTCGGCGCGCCACCGGCGCCTCGGCCGCGCCTGGCCTTCGTGTCGCCGCTGCCACCCGAACGCTCGGGAATTGCCGACTGCAGTGCCGATTTGCTGCCGGAGCTGGCGAATTATTACGACATCGAGCTGGTGCTGGCCCAGGATCAGATGGACGATCCCAACCTGCGCGACCGATTCCCGCAGCGTTCGGCCGACTGGTTCGAGCAGCACGCGCATGAGTTCGACCGCATCGTGTATCAGTTCGGGAACTCGACCTTCCATGCCCACATGTTCGGCTTGCTCGAACGCCATCCAGGCATCGTCGTCCTGCACGACTTCTTCCTGAGCGGTGTCCTGAACCACGAAGAAGGCAACAGCCCGCTGCCTAACCATTATTGCCGCATGCTTTACCAGTCCCATGGCTACCACGCGCTGGCGGAAGAGAAGCGTCTGGGCCGCGCTGCCTCCTGCCACACCTATCCATGCAATAAGTCGGTACTCGACCATGCAGTCGGCGTCATCGCCCATTCGATGTACTCGATCGAGCTGGCGCAGCGCTGGTACGGCCCCGATCTGGCCGGGAAATTCCGCTTCCTGCCGCTGCAGCGTCCGTTGCCGCCAGTCGTCGACAAGGCCGCGGCGCGGCGCGAGCTTGGCGTGGCGGAAGACGATATCCTGATTTGTTCGTTCGGCATCCTGGCCGCGACCAAGCGCAACGACGACATCGTCGAATCCTGGATCGACAGTGCCGCCGGCCGCGATCCGCGCTGCCACCTGGTGTTCGTCGGCGAGGTCGGCAACGATGCGTTCGGCATTGAACTGCGCCAGCGGATTGCCGCTCATCCGCGCATCCGCATCACCGGGTATGTGAGCGAAGCGTCCTACAATACTTACCTGGCCGCGGCGGACGGGGCGATCCAGTTGCGCCGGGGCTCGCGCGGCGAGACCTCCGGAAGTGTGCTCGACTGCCTGAGCTACGGCCTCCCGACCATCGTGAACGCCCATGGTTCCGCAGTCGAGATGCCCGCTACAGTCTGCCTGCAAATCGCCGACGATTTCAGCATTGCGGAACTGGTCACGGCCCTTGATGCGTTGCGCGTCGACCGCGGCCTGCGCGAGCGCCTGAGCGCGGCGGCCCGCGTCCATGTCGAGGCACGCACGCCTGCCAGGGTCAGCCTGCTATACCAGGAGGCGATCGAGGCCTTCACCTGCGCCCGCGCCAGGAACGATGAGCGGCGGCTGGTCTGCGGCATCGCCACCATCGGCGCCGCTGGCGGGTCCGACCTGATGCAGGCGGCAGCGGCGGTTGCCGCCAACCGGACCCGGCGCGGTCCGCACCAGTTGCTGGTCGACGTGACGCGCCTGGCCGCGTCCGGCACTGGCGCCGCTTCGGCGCAGCGCGCCGCGATTGCCGTACTCATGGAGGCGGCACCGGTGGGCTGGCGCGTCGAACCGGTGCGTTACGACGGCAAGTGTTACCGCTACGCGCGCCGCTTCACGCTCGACCTGATCGGACGCGCGGATCTGCTGATCGAAGACGCCGTTGCCGACGCTTCGGTCGGCGATATCGTGCTGGCCCTCGGTCCGGAAACGGCGACAACCCTGCCTGCTGCATGGCAGGCGCGTGGCGTGAAGCTGGAGCACTATGAGGCCGCTACCGGCACCGTGCAGGTGGCGCAGATACTGGCACGCCTTGCGCCCGTGCCTGCCGCCCGACAGGCCTGAAACGTCATTGGCGAGAACCCGCATGCCCGGCCCCAGAGCGCTGTATTGCAGCGCAGCATGAAGGACACCGCCTGCGAGAAAAACGCCCTCCGTGGCGCTCTGCAGTTTAAAATGCTTCCCTTTCACGTGTCAGAAATCAAGCAATGCGCAACAGTAACTCCTTGCTCGCCCTTAACGACATTACCTCAGCCGTGAAACGCCACCACCTGGTCGGCGTGCTCGGCTGGCAAGATGTGCGCCAGCGTTATCGTCGCTCGGCCCTGGGTCCGTTCTGGATCACCATCGGCATGGCCGTCATGATCGCGACGATCGGCATCGTGTTCGGCCAGATTTTCAAGACGCCGCTGTACGATTTCTTTCCTTTCCTGGCCATCGGCACCATCCTCTGGAGTTTCATGTCGACGGTCATCGCGGAAGGGAGCATGGGCTTCATCAGCGCCGAAGCCATCGTCAAGCAGCTGCCGATTCCGCTGTTCGTGCATATCCTGCGCATGATCTGGCGTAATCTCCTCATTCTCGGCCACAACATCGTCATCTTTCCGCTGGTGCTGCTAGCCGTGGGCAAGCCCCTTACCTGGCTGGCTTTGCTAAGCATTCCCGCGCTGGCCCTTACCATCCTTAACCTGGCCTGGATTTCCCTTATCCTGGGCATCCTGTGCGCGCGCTACCGCGACCTGCCGAACATCGTCAACAGCGTGCTGCAGGTGGTGTTCTACCTGACGCCGATCATGTGGATGCCGAAGCTGCTGCCGGCGCGCGCCGGCGTCTTCCTGCTGGACGCAAACCCGTTCTATCACATGATCGAGATCGTGCGTGCGCCGCTGCTGGGCGAGCTGCCGTCGACCCTGAACTGGGGCGTGTCGATCGGCCTGGCCATCGTCGGATGGACGTGCGCCATCGTGTTCTTCGGGCGCTACCGGAACCGCATCGCCTATTGGCTGTAACGAAGGACCATCATGGCATTCATCGAATTTGACAACGTATCGGTCGACATCCCGATTTACAACGCGAGTGGACGCTCGCTCAAGAAACGCCTTCTCCAGGTCGCCACCGGCGGCCAGATCGCTTCCGACGAGCAGGGCCGCGTCGTGGTACGCCCGCTCGAAGACCTGACGTTTTCGCTGCACGACGGCACCCGGCTCGGCCTGGTCGGGCACAACGGTGCCGGCAAAAGTACCATGCTGCGCCTGCTCAGCGGCGTGTATGCGCCGTCGGAAGGACGTGCCCGCATCGAAGGCGAAATCGGTTCGCTGATCGATATTTCGCTGGGCATCGATCCGGAAGCGAGCGGCCGCGAAAACATCTACCTGCGCGGCGCCCTGCTGGGCATCGAGAAGGCGGAAATGAACGAGCGCATCGACGAGATCATCGAATTCTCGGAGCTGGGCAACTTCATCGACATGCCGCTGCGAACCTATTCGAGCGGCATGCACCTGCGCCTGGCGTTCTCGGTCTCGACCATGGTCCGTCCCGACATCCTGCTGATGGACGAGTGGCTGTCGGTAGGCGACCAGGGCTTTACCCACAAGGCCGAGGAGCGCCTGACGCAACTGGTCCAGTCGACCAGCATCCTGGTCATCGCCAGCCACTCGCGCGACCTGATCATGAAGACCTGCAACCGCGTGCTGTGGCTGGAACACGGCAGGATCCGCATGGACGGCGCCCCCGAGGAAGTGCTGCCGTACTATTTCGGCGATATCGCCGCCTGACGGCCGTACCGGCAAAAAAATCGGGCTCCGCGGAGCCCGATTTCATTTCCTGCAGCCCGCGTCAATGACGCTGGAACTCGATCCGTTCCAGGTCGACTGTCGTGCCGACCGGCAAGTGAGCGCGCAGCTCGAAATGCACCACGTCATGGTCAAGCTGGAACACGCCAGCCGGATGCGCCGCGTCCAGGTCGAGCTCGGCCAGCACACGACAATGCTCTTCCACGATCGACACGCGCAACGGCCCATCGATGCCTGCATGCAGACGCAGTTCCCACGTCCCTGCCTGTAGATGCCAGTCCGGGCCGAAGAAGGCGATCTTATCCTGCTGCGCATGGTAACGGGTGCGCGTGCCCAGGTTCTCACCCTCCCCGTACAACTGTCCGGGATAGATCGAGAAGCCGGTGCGCACCAGTTGGGTGACCGCCGCACCGGGCGCGGCCAGCACGTCGCCTATCCAGGTCCGGTATGCCTCGCCTGACAAGGGCACCAGCACGGCGTTCGGACCGACGCCGTACAACGACAGCCCGTAATTTCCGAGCAGCTCTGCGATGGCCATGTCGTCGCCGTCCGTGCTCTCCAATTTCTCGAACAGGATCTTGATGTCGGGCGAACGGCGCAGCACGTCTTCCATGCCGCGCAGGACCGGCAGCTCATGTCCTTCGACATCGATCTTCACCAGGTCGACCGCCAGGCCGGCAGGCAACAAGTCGTCGATTCGCCGCGCCGCCACCGAGACGGTTCGTCCCGGCTCGTCGATCGTACGGCTCGCGGTGCCGCGTCCCAGGTGGCCCTCGGGGTAGAACAGATCGAGGCTGCCCTCGCGGTCGGACACGGCGCACGGGACTACCTTGGCCACCGCCTCCAGGCTGTTGAGGTGGATGCTGCGTTCGATCAGGTTGGTCAGCTCCGGGTGCGGCTCGAATGCATACACCCGCCCACGCTTGCCGAGGCGGTTACCGATGGCAATCGTAAAATAGCCGACATTGGCGCCGACATCGAGGAACACGGTGTCGCTCTTCACAAAGCTCATCAGCACAGCGAGGTTTTCTGGCTCCCAGACGCCGCCATTGACAATCGGCGATGGACAACCGAGGTCACCGGTATTGACGAACAGCGGGCTCTCGTCGCGCAGGTAGGTGAGCACGGCCCCGGGACCGGCATAGGTCGCCAGCCGGTCCTTCACGAAGCCGACGTTACGGTCGATGAGAGCCAATTGCCCTGCCAGGCTGGAAGAGAATTGCGCTGCGAGGCTGGACTCAAGTTGCGTTGCCAGGCTCGACTCGAGTTTTGCTGCCAGGCTGGACTCGAGCTTTCCAGATGCACTGGCCAGCCCCTGCAATTCCTGGCGCAGCATCTGGGCGATCGCGAACAGTTCACGGCTCAGTTGCGCCTGCCCGCCCGCCAGCGCCTGCGCATGCGCGGCGGCGAACGCTTTCTGCTCGGCCTTCATCTGCTCCAGGGCGCTGCTGATCGCGCCGAGCTGCGCCGACTGGACCTGGGCAATGCCGTGTGTCGTCTCGTGCAGGCTGCGCGCCACCGCGGACAGATCGCGGCTCGTGCCATCCTGAACTTCGGCGAGCGACTGCACCTGCTGACGCAAATCCCCGGTCGCCTCGACCATCAAGGTACGGAAACGCTGTGCGAGGCGGCCGGTCAATGGCTTGACGCTGCGGTACGCCCGGCGCAGGAAGAGGTACAGCACGCGCTTGACGACGATTTTCGGGCCACGCGGCGGCGGCGGCACCTCGGCCGCTGCCGGCTCGGCAATCGGCGGCGGCAGGTTGACGACCGGCTCGGCCGTGACGACGCGTTCTTCGAGCGGCGATATCCCGGGCTGCGGCAGCGCCACCGCGCCCGGGGCCACGACCTGCGTAGCTGGCAGCACCTGCAGGAAGCGCGTCAACAAGGCCACTTCGTCGAAGCGGGTCCTGAATACCTGTGCCGACGTCGCCGTGACCTGGTCCACCTGTTCCCGGGTCAGGGCGAGGATGCGCTCGGTCAGCGCGAAGGTATCGAAACGCCAGGCCGACACGATCGAGCGGTCGTTGTCCGGCATGGCCATCGGCATGGCTGGAACCAGCCAGCCGGTCTCGCCTTCAAGCACGATCTCGTTGTGCGGAGGCGCGTCGAGCGAGACCACGGGCGTGCCGCAGGCGATCGATTCGTAGAAGCCGAGCCCCAGGCCCTCGTGCGACGACACCTGGATGCTGACGTCGTGCGCTTCGTACAGGGAGGCGATCTCGTCGCGGGCCAGGCTGCGGTCGATGACGGTAATCCCGGCCGGAAGCGCATGCGGATAGTAGCTGGAAAGCGGGTCCATCGACGTGACGGTCAGTTCGATGTCGTCGCGCAGGGCAAGCGCCTTGGCGAACGCCTCCATCACCTGCGGGGTGTTCTTGCGGGTACGCGGGTTGTGGCCGGCGATGTGCAGGAAACGGATCTTGCTGCGGGCTGCGAGGCGTTCGCGCTTGGCCTGCAGGCGCTCGGCCGGCAGCGGGCGGCCGATGCCGAAGCCGAGGAAGGCCCCGTTATGCACGCCATGGGCCGTCAACGCCTGCTCCGACAACCTGGTGCAGAACAGGGTCGTGGTCAGCCGATTGTGGTTGGGCACTTCGTCGCGGATCACGATCTCGATCATCGGAATCGTGCAGATCTTGAGCTTGCTGATCTTGATCGCGAACAGGCGTTCCCAGTTCGGCTGCCAGCACACCTCGGGCACCAGTAGCGTATGGATGTTGTTGGTCAGGACGAACTGCGACAGTTCATAGACCGTCACTTCTTCCCGGTGGTTGAACGAGTAATACACTGAATCGGCATTCCGTGGGACGCTCCAGTCTCCGGGATCCTGCTGACGCACCAGGCCCTTGCCGATCGAGGCATACGGCTGGAACGAAAAGATATGCACGCGGTAACCGGCGCTGCGCAGCAGCTTGGCATGGACGTGGCTCAGGTTGCCGAGACCGAGGTCGCCCCAGACGGTGAAGATGCCGATATTGCGTGTCGCGGCACTGTCGATCAGGCGCATGGCCGAGGACGTGAAGCCGCTGAAGTCGCTGCCGAACATGGCCGTCAAGCGTGCGCGCTGCGCTTCGCCGATGCGGCGCAGGCGCTCTTCGTCGTGAAACAGCTCGCCGATGGTGTCGATCCACTGTTCCGACGTTTCGGGCAGGAACACGCCGGTCTCGCCCAGCATCGACGGCAGATAGCCATTCGCGGTACACAGTACGGGAATGCCGTTCATCGCCGCTTCGAAGGCCACCCGGCAGAAGGTCTCGTCGACCAGGGTCGGCACGATGACGATGCGGGCGCCACGGTAGAACTCGCGCACATTGCCGTAGGACACTACACGCGACAGAGGACGCGCGTCGACGTCGGCCTGCAGCGCGTCGTAATACTCGTTGTCGCCCGGCTCGCTGCGCACGCCGAAGAAAGGAATATCCTCGCCGAGCGCCTTGACGCAGTCGCGGAAGATGTCGCCCCCTTTCAGGCGACAGACATTGACTTGCAATACATATTCGCCCAGGCCCTCGCGGCGCGCCAGGAACTGGGCCGCGTCCGAAATTGGATGGATGACCTGGAGCTGCTCCTTCCCGCCCAGCCGCTCGTAGACTTCCTGCATGAATTCCGATGCCACATATTTGTGGATCAGGCGCGACTGCGGCGGCGCGCCCTTGCGCAGCGCGTGCTGCGTGATGTTGTCGAGGATATGCTGGTTGCCGCTTGCGCCAAGCTCGGCCAGGCCATGCCAGAAGTGGTAGCCGATCATGGTGGTCAGGCGGTTCTCTTCCGCGATTTCCATGGCCACGTCACTGGTCCCGCCCTGGGCATGGATCAGGTCGGGACGGAATTCGTCGACCGCTTGCTGGATCGCCTCCTTGCTGCATCCGCCGCCATGGCGCACATCGAGATAATACGGCGTGATGGTCCGGGACGATGCCGTGTACCAGCCGGACTTCGGATCGAGGAAGCTGACCCAAACGC
The DNA here is from genome assembly GCF_042656795.1 of Massilia jejuensis. Classification (NCBI taxonomy): domain Bacteria; kingdom Pseudomonadati; phylum Pseudomonadota; class Betaproteobacteria; order Burkholderiales; family Oxalobacteraceae; genus Massilia; species Massilia jejuensis. The sequence goes on from NZ_JBHSMS010000036.1 coordinate 159,940, forward strand.
ATGTGACGCCGAACTCGCTAAGGATGCGGCAGGTTTGGTAAAGGAAGCTCTCCCCTCCCCCCATCGGGTAGCCGAGGTGGGTCGGGATCAGGTACACGGGCACGACTTTTTCAAGCGTCCTGGCGACCGCGATCAACTCGTCGGCATCGAAGCGTTCGTGCAGGTCGAATAGGTAGTCCTGCGCCGTCCACGACAGGCGCAACAGAATGTTGAACACCTTGTTCGGAAGCAACAGCCGGGTGGTCGCGCCGGCCGCGCTCGCCGGCGAAAACCCGCCCGTGCGCGATACGCCTCCCTCGCGCGCCACGCCGATGACGTCGTGGATCGCCTGCGGGTCGACCAGCACGGTATTGAGTGCGAGCGATTGTGCCTCATACTCCTTGAGCGCCCGGAATAGCGTCTTCTCGCGGCAATGCGCATCGAGATAAGGCAGCACCACGCTTTCGATCATCTCGATGCGCTGACCGACGATGTCGTAGTCGATCATCCACTTGTGGGTATCGGCCATGTCGCCGCCAAGACCGGCATTGATGGCGGTCTCCAGCAAGCTGCGGTCGTCCAGCGGGATTTCCAGGTTGGCCAGCAAGGCGGACAGGGCACTTACCTCACCTGCGCGCGCCAGCACTCCGACGGCTGCGTGCGCGGCGGCGCGGTCGGCCTGCAGCGCCGCCATCAGGACTCGGTTGTCACCAATGAGCATCGCAGACAGCGCGCGCGCGTCCTCGCCATTGCTGTGCGCGGAAGTTGTTCCAGACAAGGCCTGCATGCGCAGAACGAGCGCATCGACATCATGCTGCAAAGCGGAAGTCACACCATTTTTCATTGTTCAGGTCCCGGCAGGATTCAATTTCAAGTAGTACGCTGTAACTGGTCTGGCGCCGGGAATCGAATGCAAGTACTGTCCAGGCGGCGCGGACGGCGGGATATTTTAAGGCAAGGGGTTGCCAGCGTCACTGCTTTTTGTCCTTGCACCCCCATCCGCCGCCGGGACATTTGCCTGCCGCACGCCGGCAGGCGTGCGCCAGGGATTTTGTGCAACGGGCTGCGCACCCGGCGGCGGCTGCATGGTGAATAGGCGGCTCGGGCTTGGCTTCGTCGCTTGGACGATCAGGCGATTACCGAATGGCCGGGCCCGGCGACGACGGGGCATTGTGTTCGTTACGCAACAGAAAAGCGAAGGCGACAGGCGCCGGCTCATGCATGCCGTGCAAGCGGCGGACGTGCGCTAATCCGATGCCTGCAGGCTGCCGGCGGGTGGACAACTGCTATGTTGTCGTATCGCCTCGCGGCTATAATGCAGGACTCTTTGTCCAGCCCAGATTTATGCAGACTAATTCAGCAGTACAAAAATCCCTGATAGACCGGGTATTGGCCTTATTGGTCATTTTGAACATTGCGCTTTTGCTTTGCTATATCTGGGTAGCGTACAAGAGCGAGTTTCATTCGGACGATGCGGTCGCTAATTTATTGGCGCAGGAAATTTTCGAAACGGGCCAGTTATTTCCACGCCATTGGAATTACGTGAATGGCGACTTATGGGTATTCTTTACCCATAGCTGGATCGTTCCGTTACTGGGTATTTTCCCGAATGGTTTTGAATTGCGCGCCGCCACCAGTGTCATCGGTGCCGGCTTGATTCTTTACGGTACCTGGCTGGTCTGTGCAATGATCGACATGTCATACCGCGCCCGCCTGCTGACGCTGGCGCTCGTCGCAGGCGGCATATCGACCAACATGGCCTCGAACCTGTTCGGGCAACTAGCCTACGGCACCATGTATTACATGCTGTGCTTCATGCTCTACAGCGCCTGGCGCTTTTTCGGCAGCAAGGGCCGCGCCCGCGTCGGCTGGGCCCTGGGCAGCGCTGCCGTGGTGCTCCTCGAAGCATGGGCGAACCCGCAACGTGCGGCCGTCTATTACCTACTGCCGCTACTTGCTGCCAGCGCAGCCCTGTATGCGCTGCGCTGGCATGCCGATCGTTCGATCAAGCGCCCCCACGGCGGCGCGATCTGCGCTCTGGTTGCCGTGGCACTGGCCGCCATGGGCGTTGGCGTCGTCCTCTACGGCCAGGCCATGGGCCAGCTGCATAGTGTCCAGCCAGCCGGCATCTCTCCCCGCTGGCTCGGCTATGACGGGATGGTGCGCAATGCCGGCGTTGCGATCCGCGGCCTGCTCAGTCTGCTCGGCGGTTTGCCGCAAGCCGACGCCCTGGTCGTCACCAGCGCCGGGGTCGTCGCAGCACTGCGGTTTCTCTCGGCAATCGTATTACTGGCCTTGCTGCCCTGGGCCGTGCTGCGCAATTTGCGCGCAAATCATCCGGCACGCCTGTTCGTAGCGGTCGCTTCTCTGGCGTCGATAGCACTGACCCTGTTTGTTTTCGTGACCACCTCGATCATCGATATTAGCATTCCGGAAGCGCCAATACGCTATGTCGTGCCCGGATTGATGGGTCTGCTACTGATCCTGGTGTATGTGCTTGTCGACGACCGCGGTGCCGGCGTGCCACAGCGTATTTGTGGCGCACTGGCGATCGCAGTGCTCGTGTTGACCTCGCCGGTATCGCTGTCGCTGACGGAAATTCCGAACCGGCTGGCGCAAGGCGAGCTCGACGCGACTAACAACAAAATGCGGCTGGTCCGGTTCCTGGCGTCGCAAAAATTGCATTACGGCTACGGCAATTTCTGGGTTGCCAACCAGACAACCGTATTAAGCGAGGGGACGACGAAGATCCGGCCCGTTCGTTACGTCGATGGGTTGCCGGAACCCATGCGCCATCTGTCCTCGAATCGCTGGTACGAAGCGGCCGCATGGAACGGCCCATCGATCCTGCTGCTCGGCGCCGACGAGACCGAGCAGGTCAACTGGCCGGAACTGGCCAAGCGCACCGGGCAGGTGCCGCGGATCCTCATGTTCGAAGGCTGGAAAATCGCCGTGTTCGACCATAATATTGCGCGCAGTTTTCCTTCCTGGAAGATGCAGCAACCTAGCGGCCCGGTCGAGTATCCAAGCGTGGCCAATACGCCGCACATCATTGGCCGGCTGACCAAGGATCCCATGGGTCTGAAAGCATCGAAGAACGAGGCCGGGATCCTGCGCTTCGGCCCGTACGTGCGCCTCTCGGCTGGCCGTTATCGCGCCAGCTTTACCCTGGCCGCGCACGGCAGCGGCGTGCGCCAATTCGGCCACGTCGATGTGGTCGCCGACAACCGGGTGTTCGCCAGTGCCGGGATCGAGCGTTCAGGCGACAATGTCGTAACGGTGCCTTTCGTTCTCGAAAAATCCACCAGCGCCGTCGAGTTCCGGGTCATCAGCACCGGTGCCGGAGAACTGACCGTCTACAATGTCCAACTCGCGAACGACAATGAAAACTGATACCTTGCCCCAGCCTGCGCCATCGGCGGGCCATCCTGTGAAAATCGCGCGCTCCCGGCCCCTGATTTCGGTCGTCATTCCAGTCTACAAGGCCGAGAAGATGCTCGACGAGCTCTACCGCCGCCTGTCGCAGGCGCTCGAGACGGTCACGGCCAGCTTCGAAATCGTGCTGGTCGAAGATTGCGGCGGCGATAACTCCTGGAGCGTGATCGAACGCCTGGCCGCGGCCGACCCGCGCGTGCACGGTTTGCAATTCAGCCGCAACTTCGGCCAGCACTACGGCATCACGGCTGGCCTCGACCATTGCAGCGGCCAATGGGTCGTCGTGATGGACTGCGACCTGCAAGACCAGCCCGAAGAGATTCCGCGCTTGTACGCCAAGGCGCAGGAAGGGTTCGACGTCGTGCTCGCCCTGCGCGGCCCGCGCAAGGATCCCCTGCTCAAGCGTTTCACGTCCTGGCTGTTCTACCGTCTGTTCAGCTATCTGGCCGATCTCGACGTCGATGGCGACAGCGGCAATTTCCGCATCATGTCGCGCCGCGTCGTGCACAATTTCACGCGCATGCGCGAGCAGCTGCGCTTCTTCGGCGGACATATCGAGTGGATGGGCTTTCCCACCGCATCGGTCCAGATCCAGCACAGCGAGCGCTTCGAGGGCACCTCGACCTATACCTTCAGGAAACTGGTCAAGCTGGCGACCGATACCATCATCGCCTATTCCGACAAACCGCTGCGTCTGGCCGTGCGCGCCGGTTTCGCCATGGCAACAGTGTCGTTCGGCTTCGGCACTTACATCCTAGGCCGCGCGCTCTGGCACGGCTCCGCCATTCCTGGCTGGAGCAGCCTCATCGTGTCCCTGTATTTCATCGGCGGCCTGATCATCGGCATCCTCGGGATCATCGGCGTCTACCTTGGCAAGACGTTCGACGAGTCTAAAAAGCGCCCGCTGTACATCGTGCGCCGCGCCACCGACAGTGCGGGAGTGGAACTTGATTAAGGCCACGCCCTGGGATGGCGCGGCATTCGGCATGCCGACCTTCGAACTGACCGAATACAGCGAAGCGGCGCTGGCTGCTGCGGCACTTACGCCCGGGCATTACACGGTCAAGGTCGAGCCGCTGGCGAACAAGGCGCTCCTGGATGCACACGGCTTCTACTACTGTGACACCCTGCTCGCCACCGCCGGCTCGGCCGCGCGCTTGACGGCGCTGGACACGCTGCCCGGACTGCACGTGTCGAAAACGGTCGATGCCGAGGCAAGCCTCGCGATTTGCCACGGCGCCTTCAGCCATGGCCGCTTTCACCGCGACTTCATGCTCTCGCCTGCGCATGCCGACCTGCGCTATGACAACTGGCTGCGCCAGCTGCTCAATGCCGGCAGCGTGTATGGCCTGTTCCGTGAACAGGAGCTGGGGGGCTTTATCGGCGTGAGCGGCAACAGCCTGGTGCTGCACGCAATCGCGCCCGCCATGCGCGGTCAGGGGCTGGCGAAATACTGGTGGCACGCGGTCATCAAGGAACTGTTCGCCGCCGGACACGAGACTGTGACAAGCTCGATTTCCGCATCGAACGTGGCCGTCGTCAACCTGTATGCGTCGCTTGGTTTTTCATTCCAACATCCACAAGACATCTACCACCGGATCGTTCCATGAGTTATCTCTACATCGCCATTACCATCGCACTGACCGTGTTCGGCCAGATCGCCATCAAGATGCAGGTCCTGCAAGCAGGCCCCTTGCCGGAAGCCGGACCTGACAAGCTCATGTTCCTGATCCGCCTGCTGCTCAATCCGTGGATCATCAGCGCCTTCGCGGCGGCCTTCCTGGCCTCGGTCTCCTGGATGGGCGCGATGACGAAATTCCCACTGAGCCATGCCTATCCATTCATGAGCCTGAATTTCGTCATCGTCCTGATGCTGAGCGGCTGGCTGTTCCAGGAACCGCTGTCGCTTACCAAAATTGCCGGCGTCGCCCTGATCTGCGCCGGAACCGTCATCGCTGCCCAAGGCTGAACATGCAAACCATCCCATTCAACAAGCCGTTCATGACCGGCCGCGAACTCTGGTACATCGCCCAGGCCCACACCAACGGCCACCTGTCCGGCGACGGCGCCTTCACCAAGAAATGCCATGCCTGGATCGAGTCCAGCACCGGCACCCGGCGCGCCCTGCTCACGCACTCGTGCACGGCCGCCATCGAAATGGCAGCGCTACTGGCCGGCATCGGACCCGGCGACGAGGTGATCATGCCCTCCTACACCTTCGTCTCGACCGCCAACGCCTTCGTCCTGCGCGGCGCGGTACCGGTCTTTGTCGACATCCGTGCCGACACCCTCAACATCGACGAGACCAAGATCGAGGCAGCCATCACGCCGCGCACGCGCGCGATCGTGCCGGTGCATTACGCCGGCGTCGCATGCGAGATGGACACCATCATGGACATCGCGCGCCGCAACAACCTGATCGTGATCGAAGACGCGGCCCAGGGCATCATGTCGACCTACAAGGGCCGCGCCCTCGGCACCATCGGCCACCTCGGCGCCTATTCGTTCCACGAAACGAAGAACATCATTTCGGGCGAAGGCGGCGCCTTGCTGGTCAACGCGCCCGAGTTCGCCGAGCGCGCGGAGATCATCCGCGAAAAAGGCACCAACCGCTCGCAATTCTTCCGCGGCCAGGTCGACAAATACACCTGGGTCGACGTCGGCTCGTCCTACCTGCCGGGCGAAGTCATCGCCGCCTTCCTGTGGGCGCAGATGGAAGAAGCGCAGAATATCACCGCGCGCCGCCTGTCCCTGTGGGACCGCTACCACGCGGCGCTGGCGCCGCTAGAAGCGGCCGGCAAGCTGCGCCGCCCGGTGCTGCCGGCGCACTGCGTGCACAACGCGCACATGTACTATGTCCTGCTCGATTCGCTCGAGGAGCGCACGCGCGTCATGGCCGCCATGAAGGAGCGCGGCGTGAGCACCGTCTTCCACTACGTGCCCCTGCATAGCGCACCGGCCGGACGCGAGTACAGCCGCACCCACGGCAGCATGGAACACACCGACGCACTGTCCGAACGCCTGCTGCGCCTGCCGCTGTGGGTAGGCCTGGAGGACCAGCTCGACAAGGTCGTCGCGGCCCTGGCCGAAGCGCTCTGACGCCCGCGGCGCCGGATTGTCGCCGCATTTTCTTATCCGCCGGACGCAGGCCCTGCCCGACCGGCGCAACCATTGAGCTATTCGAATGATTCTAGTTACAGGCGGCGCAGGCTTCATCGGTTCCAATTTCGTCCTCGGCTGGCTGGCGCAATGCGACGAGCCGGTGATCAACCTCGACAAACTGACCTACGCGGGGAACCTCGGCAACCTGCAGTCGCTGGCCGGCGATCCGCGCCATATCTTCGTGAAGGGCGATATCTGCGACGAGGAGCTGGTCGCAAGTTTGCTCGCGCAGCACAAGCCGCGCGCGATCCTGAACTTCGCCGCGGAGAGCCACGTCGACCGCTCGATCCACGGCCCGCGCGACTTCGTCATCACCAACGTCAACGGCGCCTTCGCGCTGCTCGAAGCAGCCCGCGGCTACTGGCAGGGCCTGGACGACAGGGACAAGGCGGCGTTCCGCTTCCTGCACGTTTCCACCGACGAAGTCTACGGCACGCTCGGACCCGAGGATGCACCGTTCACCGAGACCACGGCCTACGCGCCCAACAGTCCCTATTCGGCATCGAAAGCGGCGTCGGACCACTTGGTGCGTGCCTACCACCACACCTATGGTTTGCCGACGCTGACGACCAACTGTTCGAACAATTACGGCCCGTATCACTTCCCGGAAAAGCTGATCCCGCTCATCATCGCCAACGCGCGCCAGGGCAAGCCGCTGCCGATCTACGGCGACGGCCAGCAAGTGCGCGACTGGCTGTACGTCGCCGACCATTGCACGGCGATCCGGCGCGTGCTCGACGCGGGCCGCTGCGGCGAAACCTATAACATCGGCGGCTGGAACGAGATGGCAAACCTGGATGTCGTACGCATCCTGTGCGGCATTCTCGACGAACTGACGCCGAAGGCGGCCGGCAGCTACCTTGACCAGATCGTGCACGTCCAGGACCGCCCTGGGCATGATCGGCGCTATGCGATCGACGCGCGCAAGATCGAGCGCGAGCTCGGCTGGAGGCCGGTCGAAACCTTTGAGTCGGGTATCCGCAAGACGGTCGAATGGTACCTCGCGCACGACGACTGGGTGCGCAACGTGCAGTCGGGCGACTACCTCGGGTGGATGGACACCAACTACGCGAACCGCGCTACCCCGGAGAGGAACGCACCATGAGCAAGCTGCAACGCAAAGGCATCATCCTGGCCGGCGGATCGGGCACCCGACTGCATCCGATCACGACCACCGTCTCGAAGCAGCTGCTGCCTGTCTACGACAAGCCGATGATTTATTATCCGCTGTGTACGCTCATGCTGGCAGGCCTGCGCGAGATCCTGATCATTTCGACGCCGCGCGACCTGCCGCGCTTCCAGGAGCTGCTGGGCGACGGCAGCCAGTGGGGTATCGAGCTCAGCTATGTGGTCCAGCCGTCGCCGGATGGCCTGGCGCAAGCCTTCATCCTGGGACGCGATTTCCTGGACGGCGCGCCCTCGACCCTGATCCTTGGCGATAATATCTTCTACGGCACCGACCTGGCCGGCAAGCTGCATGCCGCCGGCGAACGCGCCGAGGGTGCGACGGTCTTCGCCTATCATGTCACCGATCCCGAGCGCTATGGCGTCGTCGAATTCGACAGCGCACGGCGCGCCGTCAGCGTCGAAGAAAAGCCGCGCCGGCCGAAATCGAATTATGCGATCACCGGTCTGTATTTCTACGACAGCGATGTGTGCGACATCGCCGCGCGCATCGAGCCGTCCGAACGGGGCGAACTGGAAATCACCGACATCAACCGCATCTATCTGGAACAGGGCGCGTTGAACGTGGAGTTGATGGGCCGCGGCACCGCCTGGCTCGACACCGGTACCCACGATTCGCTGCTTGACGCAGGACAGTTCATTGCAACCATCGAAAAGCGCCAGGGCCTGAAGATTTCATGTCCCGAAGAGATCGCATTTCGCAAGGGCTATATCGACCGTGCCCAATTGCACCAGCTGGCAGCGCCACTGGCCAAGAGCGGCTATGGCCAGTACCTGCTGAAGATCGAGCAGGAACGCATGGAATAAGCCGGGAGGCGGGCGCGACTCCCGCCCCCGTCGCTTTCCTGCCCCTGGAATCGTCACGGCGTCGGAATCAAGGCCACGGGACGGGAAACGCCTGCGATTCCCGTTCTTCAAGTAAGGCCGAAACACCTTGCCGCCTTGGCGAAGCGCGGAAGGCGAGGTGCTTGCAGCCTAGGCCCCTTCCCTGCTCGATTCCTTTTGCGTGAAGAGACGCACAGTCAGGCAGGTCATCGCTTCGCTAGCATGGTCATCACGTCGCGTTCACGCCGAATGCGTGCTAAACGCTACCCAAGGATGGATGATGGCAACCGGCTCGCCCCCCCGAAGATAACGCAGGCAAGCCCCTCGACCGGCAAGGTGACGGGCAGAGCGTGGGCGTGCCCGCCGCGGGCGAGCTCGAGGGTAGCGTTTTTAATCCGCTCGGCAACAGCGTAGGCCGCAAGCACTGGCAGGCCGGCTACATCGAAGCGCCCGGCTTCCAAGATCGCGGCAACATCTTCTTCGCCGCCGTCGAAATGACGCGCATGCCGATGATCGTGACCGACCCGCGCCAACCGGACAACCCGATCGTCTTCGTCAACCGCGCCTTCCTCGACCTCACCCTGTACGAAGAGAAAGACTTGATGGGGCGCAATTGCCGGCTGCTACAGGGGCCGCAAACCAATCCCGACACGGTCGGCGACATCCGCCATGCACTGGCCGAACGGCGCGCGATCGCGCTCGATATCCTGAACTACAAGGCCGATGGCACCCCCTTCTGGAACGCGCTGTACATCGGCCCGATCTTCGACCAGGAAGGCGAACTGCTGTATTTTTTCGCCTCGCAAATGGACATTACCCAGCGCCGCGCGAGCGAGCAGTCCACGCTGCAGGCGCAGAAGATGGAAGCGATCGGCCAGCTGACGGCCGGCATGGCCCACGATTTCAATAACCTGCTGCAAGTTATCAACGGCAACCTCGAGCTGGCCCTGCTCGGCCTGGGTTCGGCCACCCGCGCGGCCGAGCCGATCCGGCGTGCCCAGCGCGCGGCCATGAAGGCCGGCAAGCTGACCCAGCAACTACTGACCTTCGCCCGCAAGCAGCGCCTGGAACCGAAACGCGTCAACCTGAATGCCTTGCTGGTCGAATTCTCGGAATTGCTGGTGCGCACCCTGGGCGACCGGGTCGCGCTCCAGCTCGACCTGAAACCCGGCCTGCCCAGCTGCAAGCTCGACCCGACGCATTTCGAGATGGCCCTGCTCAATGTCCTGATCAATGCGCGCGACGCCATGCCGAACGGCGGCCAGGTGCGCGTCAGCACAGCGCTGGTGCCGGGCCAGAACGGTGCCGCCAACGACCCCGGCGGCGGCCAGGTCGCGGTATGCGTGGCCGACGAAGGAGAAGGCATGGCGCCCGAAGTCGCGCAGCGCGCTACCGAACCCTTCTTTACGACCAAGGGGCCCGGCACCGGCCTGGGGCTGGCGATGGTGCATGGCTTCGTTCAGCAGTCGCGCGGCCGGCTCGAGATCGACAGCACGCCCGGCGAGGGCACGACGGTGCGCATGGTGTTTCCGGTCGAGAGCCTGGTCCATGCGCCGGACGAGGCCACGCCGCCCGAGGAAGAAAGCGCCAAGGCGCGCATCCTCGTGGTCGAGGACAACGAGGATGTGCGCGAGCTTGCCGAAACGATGCTCGAAGCGGCCGGCTATGCCGTGGTGTCGGCCCCGAGCGGCGAACAGGCCCTCGACTTGCTCGAGGAGGATCAGGCCATCGATCTGGTGTTTACCGATGTGATGATGCCGGGCGGTATGAACGGCTTGCAGCTGGCCGACCAGGTGCGCGCGCGCCGGCCCGGCACACCGGTCCTGGTAACCACAGGCTACATGGACGAGTTGCCGATAGGGCGCGGGGAGCGGCTCGATATCCTCGGCAAGCCGTATCGCCAGGAAGATCTGCTCGCGCGGGTGCGGGCGATTTTGCCGAAGCAGGACAGGTAAGAATACGGGCGGCCACCGCCGGTCGCTGCGTGAGCCGGGACGGACGTCGCAACGGCGTAAAAAAACCCGCGGGCCTTTCGGTACGCGGGTTTTTTCGAACGCGGATCTACTGCTGCTGCGGCTTCGGCAACCCGCCCAGCAAGGCGGCGATCTTCTGCTTCGGCTTGGCCGAAGCAGCGGCCGACACGCCCGGGTTGACGTCCGGGCGCGGCGCGCTGGCCGGCTCGTAGGGCTTCAGGAACCACGGATCGACCTTCTCGCGGCGCGGCAGCGGGCCGGCGCCATAGCTGCGCGCCGGACGCTCGGTGCGCACTTCGGACTCGCTGCGGCGCGGCGCACGCTCGCTGCGTTCGCCGCCACGCTCGGGACGTTCGCCGCGCTGCGGACGCTCGCCGCGTTCGCCGCGTTCAAATTCGCGTGCGCGCGGACGGACCACGAAGCCGGCCAGCTCGCCGCGCGTGATGTTCTGCTTGATCAGCTTTTCGATGTCCGCCAGCAGGCGCTCATCCTTCTCGGTGTACACGGACAAGGCGTCACCCGAGGCGCCGGCGCGGCCGGTGCGGCCGATGCGGTGCACGTAGTCTTCGGCGTTGTAAGGCAAGTCGTAATTGATCACGCACGGCAAATCCGTGATGTCGAGGCCGCGCGCGGCGACGTCGGTCGCCACCAGCACTTCGATCTCGCCCTGCTTGAACGCCTCGAGGGCGGCCATGCGTTCCTGCTGGGTCTTGTCGCCATGGATGGCCGAGGCCTTGATGCCGGTCTGCTCGAGGTGGCGCGACAGGCGCGACGCGCCGATCTTCGTGTTCGAGAAAATGATCACCTGCTTGAGTTGACGCTCGCGGATCAGGAATTCGACGACGTCGCGCTTTTGCTCTTCCTCGACCTTGTAGACGATTTGCGTGACTTTCTCGGCGGTGGCGTTGCTGCGCGCCACTTCGATCAGCACCGGCTTGTCGAGGAAGCTGTTGGCCAGTTTCTTGATCTCCGGCGAGAACGTGGCCGAGAACATCAGGTTCTGGCGCTTCTTCGGCAGCAGGTTGATGATGCGCTGCAGGTCGGGCAGGAAGCCCATGTCGAGCATGCGGTCCGCTTCGTCCATCACCAGCATCTGCACCTGGGACAGGCTGACGTTCTTTTGTTCGATGTGATCGAGCAGGCGGCCCGGGGTGGCGATGACGATCTCGACGCCGCCCTTCAGGAGCACCGTCTGGCCCTTCATGTCCATGCCGCCGAAGACGACGGTCGAGCGCAGCGGCGTGTGGCGCGAATAGGCTTTCACGTTGTCGGCCACCTGCACGGCCAGCTCGCGCGTCGGCGTCAGCACCAGCGCGCGCACCGGGTGACGCGCCGGCGACATGCTGCTGTTGGCGTGCGCCAGCAGCAGCTGGATGATCGGCAGCGAAAAGCCCGCGGTTTTGCCCGTACCGGTCTGGGCGGCGCCCATGACGTCGCGGCCCTGCAGCACGACCGGAATCGCCTGGGCCTGGATCGGGGTCGGATGGACATAGCCCTGGTCGGTCAGCGCGCGCAGGATTTCCGGCGCAAGGCCGAAATCGGCAAAGGTCACGCCCGGTTCGACAGCCGCGACTTCAGTATTCGGTAATTCAGACATTGTTCTTTCCGGGAGTAGGGAAACCGATCATGAATCGGGCCCTTTGATTCAACTTGCTCTACGTGGCATTGCTTCGACGGCCTGACCGCGCGGGCCCAGCAGGCGTGGCCGGCACTGACAACTGCTGGAGGGGCGGGCGAGCCGCCAGCTGGGGCACGGCCAGTGGCCGGCTCGGTGGCACGTTGCGCCGGCAAAACCGGAGCGCAGACGTAGAGACACAATATATCGCCCTCAAGGTTACCTCAAATCCACGACAGTGTATATGGATTCGTGCGCAACGGGAACGAAGCAGATCGCGGCGCCGACCGCCGGCAGCACCGGCGCCCGCTTCAGGGAAAAGTACGGCAGGCGGGTCTGCCGCAAGCGCAGGCCGGTTCGCAGCGCGGCGGCGGCGCCCGTTTCCCCGAAAACAGGCCACTCCGGAATCGGAGTATATTTTTTCCAAGATTGGAGTACTCAGCCTTTATGTTTCCAGCCGCGTGCATGCGCCGCGCGTTCAGCGGCGGGACCGAGCGGCGTGCCGGCAATGCGTCCGTCGATGGCGTCGAGCACGGCCGGCGGCAAGCCGTTGCCGTCCATCCAGGCCGCGCCCGCCGCGCCCTGTGCCAGCACGGGAATCTTCCACTGACCGCCGTCGCGGCAGGCCAGGCCGGCCGTCGTGTCCATCACGAAGCTGCGGCAGTACTTGCCATCCTTGGCCAGGAAACTGATGCCGATGCGTACCCGTCCCGACGGTCCGGGACTGGACAATTGCGCGCTCAGCGCCGAGGACAGCTGGCCTTGCGCCACCAGCACACCATCGGCGCCGCCAAGGGAAGCGAATTCGGTTTCGCCCTGCCAGGCACGCCAACCGAGGCCGCCGGCCAGCGCCCCGGCCACCAGGGCGACGGCCACGGCACTCCAGTGGCGCAGCGTCCAGGCCGGCGGCGGCGGCGCGGGCAGCGGGCCGTTGCGCGCGGCGCGTACCATGTCGAGCTGGATCACTTTCGCGGCGCCCGGCGCGTCGTGGGCATGGCCGTGGGCGCCGCCCTCGCGTCCGCCGGCCACCACCCCATACACCCGGCTGCGCCGGGCGCGCAGCTGGGACACGCGCGCGGCGATCGCCGGGTCGGCCCGCAGCGCCCGTTCGACAGCCGCGCGGGCCGGTTCGGCCAACTCACCGTTGACGAATGCGATCAAGAGTTCGTCAGAGAATTTCATGGCGGCTAGGAAGTGATCAAGCCATGTTCGTCGAGCACATCGTGCAGCAGCTCGAGGCGGATGACCGGGTTGTCGAGCATGAGCATGTTGTGCTTCTGGTTATTCGGCAAAGGCAACAATTCGCACCAGCGGTTCGCGACCCAGCCGCAATCGTCGAGCTGGAACGGGGGCTGCACCGGCCAGCGTTCCTGCGGCACGTCGTACAGCGAAGCCAGCACCCGGTCGAGCGCGTCGGCGGCCCCTTGCAGCTCGGCGGGAATGCGCACGGTGCGGTCGCCCTCCACCAGTTCGACCTCGGCAACCCACAAACCGTTCAGTCTTTGCTGCGACGATGCCACTGCAAAGCGCGCGCCGCCGCGGCAAACCACCTGCAGCAAGCCGGGCGTGGTGGCCGCGGTATCGCAGACGGTGGCCATGGTGCCGCTCTCGACGAAGCGCTCGGGCTGGCCGCCCCGCGTGCGCACTTCCTGCCCCTGGGTCAGGAGGACGACGCCGAAGGGCGTGTCCTCGGTCAGGCAACGGCTGACCATGTCGAGGTAGCGCGCCTCGAACACCTGCAGCGGCAGCACCCCGTCCGGGAACAGCACCGTGCTCAGTGGGAACAATGGAAGGGAAATCGTGGCCATGCCCCATCATGACAGAATCGACCGGCGGACCGCAGCACGATTGCTCACGCGGCGACAGGCCCTCCGCCTCAGTCCGAACGCTTACGCCGGCGGCGCCACCAGCGGCAACGCGCGCAGCCCGCTCGCAAGCGCCTGCAGGCGCCAGCGCAGGCGGTCCCAGCCGGGATCCGGCAGGCCCACCACGCGCACCAGCAGCGTGCCGCCCGCCACGTCCGGACAGGCATAGGCGAAGCTGCCCGCGGACTCGAACGGCAAGCGGAATTCCTGCCCGGGGAGCAATTGCAGGGGCCCGAAGACATGCGGCTTGCGGTCCAGATTGCGCAGCAGCAGGACATCCTGCACCCCGAGCGTCAGGCGCACCTCGCGCGGGAGCGGCGGCGCGCGCCGCTCCGCCATCGAGGCAGGGGGCGCCGGGAAGGTGAATCCACGCTCCTGGCTGGGCGTGCGCAGCGGCGCCAGCGCGCCGTACAGCAGCGCCAGCAACAAAGCACCGACAAGGGCGCACGGCAGCCAGTGCCGGCGCAGGACGGGATGGGGAGGAAACATGGGCAAGCAGAATGGATGGGCGGTGGATTGTAGCATCGGGCATATTGATTTATGTGAACAAAACGCGGGATGCGACGGGCCGCCGGCGGGGCATTCGTGCGCCCGCGCCGCGCTTGACCGCGTATCCTGAGACAGCCCCGCGCCCCGTGCCGGGGAGCCGATCATTCCACCGCCGCGCGACCGTACCCAGACCCCCACTACATGCAGCGTCCAGACCCCGACGAGACCATCCCCACCCCCGGTGCGCCCGCCGGCCGGGGGTGGGGACCCCCGATACTCGCCGGCCTGGTCTTTCTGCTGTCGCTGCTGCTCACCTGGAGCGCGTGGAACAGCGCGCGACGCGACGCCGCCGCCGACCTCGCCTTCCAGTTCGATTACCGCGCGCGCGCGCTGGTCACGACGACCGTTCGCCGCATGGCCGTCTACGAACAGGTGTTGCGCGGCGCGCGCGGCTTCATGCGCGGCAGCGTCGACATCGGCCGGCGCGAGTTCGCCACATATTTCCAGAGCCAGAATTTGCAGGAGCACTTTCCGGGCATCCAGGCGCTCGGCATTGCGCGCATCATCCCGCGCGCCCAGCTGGCGGCGCACGAGGCGGCCGTGCGGGCCGAGGGTTTCCGCGGCTACGCCGTCCATCCGGCGCCGGCGGGTACCTTCGCCACGGCGATCACCCGTATCGAGCCCTTTGCCGGCCGCAACCTGCGCGCCTTCGGTTTCGACATGCACAGCGAACCGGTGCGCCGCGCCGCCATGCAGGCCGCGCGCGACAGCGGCGCGGCCGCCCTGTCGGGCAAGGTGGTGCTGGTGCAGGAAGGGCGCAACGCCCACCCCGGTTTCCTGATGTACGTGCCGGTCTACCGCCAGGGCGCTTCCACCGCCAGCGTCGACGCACGCCGCGCCGCCATTGTCGGCTGGGCGTACGCGCCCTTCCGGATGGCCGACCTGATGCGCGGCATCGGCGGCGCCCACGCGGCCGACCTGCAGGTGGCCATCTACGACGGCGCCCGTCCCGAGCCGGATGCCCTGCTGTTCCATTCGCAGGACGCCACGGCCTGGCGCCAGCCGCTGCTGCGGCGGTCGCTGCCGGCCACCATTTCCGGCCGTCCCTGGCTGGTCGACATCGCCTCCTCGCCCGCCTTCGAGGCCCGCCTCGACACGCGCCGCCCGCGCATCATCGCCGTCACCGGCATCGGCCTCGGCTTCCTGCTGAGCGTGGTGGTGTGGCTGCTGGCCACCGACCGGCGCCGCGCGTTGCAGCTGGCGCGCGCGATGACGCTCGAACTGCGCCAGTCCTACGAACGCATCGACGCCGAACGCATGCGCATGGACTCGATCCTGCAAAACACTTACGACGCCTTCGTCGCCGTCGACGCCGCCGGCCGCGTGACCGACTGGAACCCGCGCGCCGTCCAGCAATTCGGCTGGACGCGCGAGGAAGCGCTTGGGCGCGACGTCGGCGAACTGCTGGTGCCGCGGGAACAGCGCGTGCCGGGCCAGCACGGCTTTGCGCAATTCGCCGCCGCCGGCGACGGCGGGCGGGGCCTGGACGCCGCCGGGCGCGACCCGGCCGGCGCCCCGCCCCAGGGCCGGCCACTGGTAACGGGCGAACCGGCCGAGGTCATGGCGCGCCACCGCGACGGCCGCCACGTGCCGGTCGAGATCGTCGTGGCCGCCCTGCCCGCCGAGGCCGGCCACGGCGCCAGCGCCTTCCTGCGCGACATCACCCCGCGCCGCGAAGCCGAGGCGCGCGAACACTTGCGCCAGCAGCGCCTGGACGAGGCGCGCATGGCGCTGGCGCGCTCGCAAAAGCTCGAGGCGGTCGGCAAGCTCACCGGTGGCGTGGCCCACGACTTCAACAATATCCTGCACATCATCAGCGCCAACGTGCAACTGATGCTCAAACCCGGCACCAGCGATGACAAACGCGAAAAGCGGCTGCGCAACATCCTCGACGCGGTCGAGCGCGGCGCGAAACTGTCCTCGCAGCTGCTGGCCTTCGCCCGCCGCCAGCCGCTGCACCCGAGCCTGGTCGACATCGGCCACCTGCTCGAACGCATGGACAGCCTGCTGCAGCGCGCCGCCGGCGAAGCGGTGCAGGTCGACCTCGCGCGCGAAGGCGACCTGTGGCCGGCGCTGGTCGACCCCAACCAGCTCGAAAACGTGCTGCTCAATTTGGTCATCAATGCGCGCGACGCCATGGGCGGCGAGGGCAAGGTGAGGATCGCGCTCGACAACCTGGCCGTCGACAGCGCCGCCGCCGCGCTCGACCCGGAAATCACGCCCGGCGACTACGTGCGCATCGCCGTCTCCGACAGCGGCGAAGGCATGCCGCCGGAAGTGATGGAACGCGCCTTCGAACCCTTCTTCACGACCAAGCCCGAAGGCAAGGGGACCGGCCTGGGCCTGTCGATGGCGCACGGTTTCGTGCGCCAGAGCGGCGGCCATATCCGGATTGCCAGCGTGGTCGGCGCCGGCACGACGATCAGCATCTACCTGCCACGCGCCGCCGTGCCGGCCGATGCCGCCGCTGCCCCGGTCCCGGCCACGTACTGAGCGCGCCGGGGCGCCTACGGCGGCCCCACCTGGGCCGGGCGCGCCCCCAGATGGCGGGCGATCGACTCCATGTGCCGTTCATCGGTACCGCAGCATCCGCCCACCACATTCATGTGCGGCAAGCGCTTGTGCAGCGCCAGGTATTGCTCGCCCAGCGTTTCCGGGTCTCCCTCGTCGAGCCCGGTCGCCGCGTCGAGTTCGGCATGGCTGCGGCGCGAGGCGTTCGCACGCAGGCCGCGCAAGCGCGCGCGCCAGGGACCGGCCCCGAGCAGCGCCGGCGCCACATGGGCCGGATACACGCAGTCGACCATGTAATAAGCGGCATGGCTGCCGGTTTCGGCATCGGTGCGCAGGATGGCGTCGGCCAGCGTGTCGCCGGACGGCAAGCGGCCATCGGTCTCCAGCGTGAAAGAGATCGCGACCGGCATGTCGCAGGCCGCGGCAGCGTCGACGATGCCGATCGCCTCGTCCGGATAAGCCATCGTGAAGGCGGCCACCATGTCGGCCTCGGTGCCGGACAAGGTGGCGATCTGCGCCAGGTGATAGTCGCGCGCCGCGGCCGCGCCCATGCGGCGGTCGGCGCGGTAGCCGGCGCCGCGCGGCCCGACGTTGCCGCTGATGACGAACGGCGTGGCCGGGCTGTCGCAGGCCGCGCGCACTTCGGCCAGCAGCGCCGCCGCGTCCCGGTTGGCGTCGGCCAGCGCAAGCGCGTTATAGCCCAGGGCTTCGCCCCAGTCGAGGTTGGCGCGCCAGGTGGGAGTTCCCAGGACCAGGCCGGTGCGCCGCGACTGGGCCAGGCGGGCAAAGCGCTCGACATACTGTCGCAGGGCCGCGCGCCCGCGCGCATCGCGCAGCAGCACGAAGGCGGAAAACCAGGGCAACGTAAAACCTTGCTGGAAGGAGAGCATCGTTTCCAGTCCGGCGTCGGCCAGGAACAGGCGGCCGTCGAGTTGGGGCAAGCGTTTGCGGTAGCGGCTCATGAAACTCTCCGAAAGGCGTCGGTGTGTCACTTCTTGGAACGTCGGGCGCCGCGCCGGTTCCCGCGGCGCCCTGCCGCGCGCCTGACGCCGCGCAAGACGTTCGGACACCACTGGTTCGGACACCACTGCAGCGCCAGCGCCACCGCCGCGGCCCGTGTATGCAAAGCGCGACAAGTCCGCGGTACGCGCGCGAACGCACATTCGGAACACGGCCGCTCTGGCACACTCGCACGGTAAAGGAGATTGCCCATGAACGCGCCATCCACCGCCCTGCCTGTCCACCGCGCCATCCCGCCGGCGCCCGGCTTCGACAACACCACCGCGCTGCTCGGCGAGGGTTACCGCTTTATCGGCAACCGCTGCGACGCGCTCGGCTCGGACATTTTCGCCACCCGCCTGCTGCTGCGCCGCGTGGTGTGCGTGCGCGGCGCGGCGGCGGCGCGCATGTTCTACGAGCCGGGCCGTTTCACGCGCAAACGCGCCATTCCCGCGAACACGCTGGCCATGCTGCAAGACCATGGCAGCACGCAAGACCTGGACGGCGAGATGCACCAGGTGCGCGAGGCGATGCTGCTGGTCTTGCACTCGCCGGCGGCGCGCACGCGCCTGGTCGACCTGGCCGAGCGCGAATGGCGCGGCCGTTTCGAACGCTGGCCGCGCCAGCGCAGCCTGGTGCTGCTGCAGGAAGCCCAGGCCGTGCTGTGCCGGGCCGCCTGCGCCTGGGCCGGCGTGCCGCTGGCGAGCGTGGAGGAAGAAGTGCTGCGCACCGCGGAATTTTCGGCCATGATCGACGGCGCCGGCAGCATGGGGCCGCGCAAGTGGCTGGGCTCGGCGCTGGGCCGGCATACCCGGCAATGGGCGCACGATCACATCGCCCAGGTGCGCGCAGGACGTCCGACCGACCCCGACAGTCCACTGGCCGCGATCGCCTTTCACCTCGATGCGCAAGGCGAAGTGCTGTCGACGGCGGACGCCGCGGCCGAGCTGATCCATTTGCTGTGCCCCGTGGTGGCGGTGGCCCGCCATATCGTCTTCGGCGCCCTCGCCATGCACGAGCACCCGGAATGGAGTGCGCGCCTGGCCGGCGGCCACGACGCCGACCTTGCCGTGTTCGTCGAGGAAGTGCGGCGCTACTACCCGTCCTTCCCGGCCATCGGCGGCCGCGCGAACCACGCCTTCGCCTGGAACGGCATGCTGTTCAACAAGGACGACTGGGTCTTGCTCGACGTGTACGGCACCAACCACCATCCGGATACCTGGCCGGATGCCGAGCGCTTCCGGCCGGAACGGTTCCAGGGCCGGCAAGGCGGCGCCGTCCCGGCCCGGGGCCAGCCCTGCCCGGGCGAGACGATCGCCATCGAGCTGACCAAGTCGGCGCTGCGCCTGCTGGCCGGCGCCATCGATTACACGGTGCCGCCGCAGGATCTCTCGATCAGGCTGGAGCGCATGCCGGCGCTGCCGGCCAGCGGCCTCGTGATCGCCGAGGTGCGGCCGCGCTGAGCGGCCTCAGGCGGCGTCGCGCAGGAAGGGCGGCGGCGGCAGCGGGCCGCGCCCGCTCGGGGCGTGCTCGGCCACGCGGCCGCGACCGTGCAGCTTGGCCTCGTACATGGCGGCGTCGGCGCAGCGCAGCAGGGCGTCGGCGTCGGACGCGCAGTCCGGGTACACGGCCACGCCCAGGCTGGCCGAGATGCTCAAGCTCAATCCCTCGGTCATGAAAGGCCGGCTCAGCTCGCGCAGGATATCCTCGGCCACCTTTCTCGCATCTCCATTGCCGGCCATCCGCGGCAGGAGCACGACGAATTCGTCGCCGCCGAGCCGAGCCAGCGTGTCGGAGGCGCGCAGGGTGGCGCGCAGGCGCGCGGCGAGTTGCTGCAGCAAGACGTCGCCCACCGCATGGCCATAGTTGTCGTTGACCGGCTTGAATTTGTCGAGGTCGAAGAAGATGAGCGCCAGGCGGTGCTCTTCGCGCCGGGCGGCCAGCAAGGCCTGGCGCAGGCGGTCGCCGAACAGCAGCCGGTTCGGCAGGCCGGTCAGGATGTCGTGGTGCGCCAGGTGGCGGATCTGTTCTTCCTGCAATTTGCGGGCGTCGATGTCGGCCACGGTGCCGACGATGCGCAGCGGCTCGCCGGCTCCGTTGCGCTCGGCCACCTGCCCGCGCGCCAGGATCCAGCGCCAGTTGCCGTTGCCCAGGCGGGTGCGGTACTGGGCGGTATAGTCCGGCGTGACGCCGGCCAGGTGGGCGTCGAGCGCGTGCAGGACGGCGGCCGCGTCTTCCGGATGGGCCATCGCAAGGAAGGCGGCGCGGTCGAATGGCAGCAGCGTGCCTTCGGCGTCGACGATGCCCTGGGCGCTCGGCGAGAGGGTCACCAGGCAGCTGCCGAAACTGTAATCCCAGACGCCCTCGCCGGTGGCATTCAGGGCCAGCTTCCAGCGCGCTTCGGCGGCCGCCAGCGAGGCGACGCCACGGCGGCGGTGATCGAGCGCGGCCAGCGCGGCCAGCGCGGCCCAGCCGGCCAGCGCCAGCAGCAGCGACACGGCCGCGCCCGTGTAGCCCAGCCAGCGCTTTTGCCGGGCATAGCGCGCCTGGGCATCGCGCACGGCCTGTCCGACGGTCACCAGCATGCCGTACTCCGGCAGCGCGCTCCAGCCGTAATGGCGCTCCACGCCATCGAGGCGGCTGACGCGCTGGAAGGTGCCGCCCGGCCCGCTGCCGGGGACGTAGGGGAAACCGCCGAGCACCTTGCCGCTGTCGCGCATGACCCCGTCCCGCGTGGTGCGCGCCACCACGATCCCGTCGGTGCGCACCAGCGCGATCGACGCATCCTTGCCGAGATCGATCGTGTTGTAGAAGCGCGAGAAATAGGCAGGCGACACGCCGGCGACGATCACGCCCGCGAGCTTGCCCCGGGCGTCGAGGATGGGGCGCGAAAACTGCGCCGTCCAGCGGCCCGACAGGCGGCCCTTGAGCGGCCGGCCGACGAACAAGCGGTCGGCCGGGGCGCCGCGCAGGTGCGTGCTCACGTGCTCGCGGTCGCTCAGGTCGAGCTTCGATGGCGCATCGGGACTGCTCGCAAACACGAGGCGGCCGTCGACATCGGTGATGGCCACGTCGATGCGCAGGCGGCCCTGCATATAACTGTTGAGTTCGGCGACGATGGCGCCGAACTGCTCCGGATTGCGTCGCCAGCTCAGGCGCAACTGGCTGAGCGACAGATCGATCGTGACAATCCCCGATCGCACTTCCTCGGCGAACGCACGCGACAGGTTCTCGACATGACGCTCGCTCTCGTCGCGCGCGACATGGCCCAGCTGCGCCCGTTCGTAGGCGATGAACAGCCAGACCAGGGGCAGCGCCACGGCCAGCAACACCGCCAGGCGGCGCAACACGCTGGACCGGAAATAAGCGCCGGCATCGCGCCAGGGGCGTGGGGAAAATGTAGTTCGGGAAGGCATCGGCCGGGAAAACCCGGCACGATAGGCGGGCTTGCAAGTGTTGACGAGAAATTAAGCGCTGAATTTTACAGTCGTGCTATTTGCATCACAAGCATTGACTGATAGTTGTTGTTTTCAGGCATCGTTTTACCCGCCATGCATGACATATTATTTCATGTACTGGCTCTTTTTGAAATTTTCTGTCGTCAATGCGCCTGCTTCCCGCGCTCGGCAATTGTCCGCCCCGTTCGCCGCGATTACGCATAATGAAAGAAAACGAAGGATAGACGATGGAACTGCAGTTCTTGGGCACCTCCTCCGGCACGCCCAGCCGCGCGCGCAACGTCTCGGGCCTGGCGCTGCGCGCGAGGGGATCGAAGCACTGGTATCTGGTCGACTGCGGCGAAGGGACGCAGCACCGCATCCTGCGCACGAATTTCTCGCCGATCAGCTTGCGCGCGATATTTGTCACCCATATCCATGGCGACCACTGCTATGGCTTGCCGGGACTGCTGGCCAGCGCCGGCCTCCTCAACCGCACCGAGCCGCTGCTGATTGCCGGTCCGCCGGCGGTCGAGCGCTTCGTGCGCGGCGTGATCGAGAGCACCGGGCTGCGCCTGCCGTATGCGGTCGAATTCGCCGCGGTCGAGGCCGGTTGGACGGTCGCCACGCTGCCCGACTTCCGCATCGAGGCGGCGGCGCTGTCGCACCGGGTGCCCTCGTTCGCGTTTGCGTTTACCGAAAAAAGCATTGTGCGCCGCCTCGACACGGCCAAGCTCGAACGCGACGGCATCGCCTCCGGTCCCGGCTGGGGCCAGCTCCAGCGCGGCGAAGACATCGACCTGCCCGACTGCCGCGTGGCGCGCAGCGCCGACTACCTGCTGCCCGGCCGGCGCCAGCGCAAGGTCATCGTGGCCGGCGACAACGATACCCCGTCCCTGCTCGCCGAACAGGCGCAGGACGCCCAGCTGCTGGTGCATGAGGCGACCTATACCGAAGACGTGCTGCAGAAGATCGGACCTGGCCCCCAGCACAGCTCGGCGCGCGCCACGGCTGCGTTTGCACAGGAGGCCGGCCTGCCGAACCTGATCCTGACGCATTTCAGTCCACGCTACCAGCAGGCGGGCAACGGGCCGTCGATGGCGGACATCGAGGCCGAGGCGCGCGCAGCGTACCGGGGAAACTTGTTCCTTGCCAGCGATTTGCAGCGGTACGCGCTCGACCGCCATGGCGTGCTGACGCTGCTGACCGATACCTGATCAAGCCAGCTGCAAGGATTCGATCCGATCACGCCCGTTGCGCTTGGCCTGGTACATCAGCGCGTCGGCGGCCGCGATCAGGCGCCGCAGCGGGGCGTCGCTGGCCAGGGCGGTCCGGTCGACAGCGGCGACGCCGAAGCTGGCCGTGGCGCGCAGCGCGGTCGCGCCGTCCTGGGAGATCAACGCGGCGCCCGCGAACGTGGCGCGCAGGCGCTCGGCCAGGTGGAGGCCGCCCGCCAGGTCCGTGCCCGGCAGGACGATCAGGAATTCCTCGCCGCCGTAGCGCACCACGCTGTCGACCCCGTCCCGGATCGCGGCCTGCAGGATGCGCGCGAAACTGCGCAAGACCATGTCGCCGTCGCCATGGCCGTGGGTGTCGTTGATGTGCTTGAAATGGTCGATGTCGCACAGGAGCACGGTGAGGCTGCCGGCGTCCGGCACGCCCATCAGCTGTTCGTGCAGGTAGCGGCGGTTGAAGCAGCCGGTCAGGTGGTCGCGCTCGGCGGCGTGCTTGAGCACCGACCAGGAGCGGAACTCCGCGCGCGAGACCTGGTTGAAGCGGCGCGCGGCGAGAAAGCCGAAGGTATTGACCAGCACCAGCAGCATCCCCATCGTCAGTTTGTCGGCGCCGGACATGTGGCCGTATTGGCCGGCGAACACGACGAAGGCCAGGGTGGCCGCCACCGCCAGGCCGGCGGCGTAGCGCAGGCGGTTCGGGATGTAGAGGTAGACGACCACCAGCATGATCGCCAGCGACATCGCATGCCAGTGGAATTCGTCCGGGCGCAGCACGCTGATGAACATGAGGCAGGCCAGCGCCACGCCTTCGGCCAGCGAGGCGGCCAGGCGCGTGGCGCGCACCGGCAAGCGGCGCCGGTAGGCCAGCCAGGCGCAGGCGCCGGCCGTCACCGCCACGCCGATGCGCGCGGCCAGCAGCGCCATGGTGTCCGGTCCCCAGCCGAGGGCGGCCAGGTCGGTGGCGAAAAAGCCGAGATAGAACACGGTGCAGAAGCTGAGCGTGAAGCCCAGCAGCGCGCGGGTCTGCTCTTGCTTGTGCGCGAGAAAAGCCGCTTCGTTGGGTGCGCGCGCGAATTCGCCGGTGAGCGCGTTGATTTCCATGGTGTTCACTTCGATGCGCATCCTGCGGAACTGATCGAGGCGCCATTGTGACAGCAGAATGGGTGACCAACACTCACCATTTGTCACGGGGACGGCTTTGCCCCGGCCAGAGCGCGCTTCAGCGCGCGCCCGGATCGATCGTCACCGGCCCCACCGACACCGTCAGGCGCAGCGCGATATCCACGGTCAGGCTCGGCGCTTCGCGCCTGTCCGGCGCCACCTGCCGGTCGCGCTGCGGGCGGGGGGCAATGCCCGCCCCGGCACGCGCCTGGCGCGCCACCAGGAAGGGCTGGGGCGCGGGCAGGTCCGTCAGCTCGCGCCGCAGCAGGTCCTGGCGGCCCGCGAGCGGCGCCCGCGCCAGGTGATGCAGCAGGCTGCTGACCCGGGTGCCCTCGTTGCCGATCCAGCGGATCTCGCTTTCCGGGATGCCGCGGGTCCAGGCCCGTCCGCCCCTGGTCACGATGGCGCCGTCGATCACGCAGGGCACGCCGCGCCGGTGCAGCGCGACCACTTCCCACTGGCGGTTGAAGACCGGCGCGCCCGAGGAGCCGGGCAAGGTATCGGCCTCGTACAGGAAATAATGGTCGACCAGGTCGAGCACCTTGTTGTTGCTCAGGACAATCTGCTTGTAGTCGCCTTCGGGGTGCTGGATGATGTTGACCGGATAGCCGCGCAGGATCTTGCCCTGCTGCGGATTGAGGCGGTTCCAGCCGAAATGGGCCAGCGGCGTGCCTTCCTGGGCCGTCGGCGCGAGCGCCACCAGCGTATAGTCCAGCAATTCGTCGGTCACGAAAAACGCAGCGGGTTCGAACGCAAACACCGACGTCGGCAGGGGGTCGCCTTCCTCGCCGAGCTGGTAGTCGAAACGCACCACCGCCTCGGCCGCCTCCTGCGCCGAGCCGAGCACGTGGTGGTTGGTGAGGAACAGGCGCGGCGACACCATCGAGCCGGTCGCCAATGGTATCAGGCGCGCGTCGAGACCGGCCACCGTCTCGCGCCGGCATACCTGTCCGACGAAGCGGCCGATGGCGATGGCCTTTTGCAGGGTGTCGAAACTGAGCAGGTCGTTGGTGGCGAGCACGCGCTCGGTGCCGAAGGCGCCGAACAGGTCCGGCGCACGCGCCCCGGCCCAGAGCGCCGCGCCGTTGCCCGTTTCCAGCTGGTGCTTCAGGTAGGCTTCCTTGCGTTCGATCGGCTCGGCCGCCGGACCGAGCGCGCGCGTGCGCTCGATGGAGGGCATGGCCGCCTGCCAGCGCCGGGCCGCGTCGGCATAGACTTGCTCGATCGTGCTCATCGCGCCTCCCCGTGCGTCGCCGTTTCCGGCTACACCATGATCTGCCAGTCGGCGCCCGAGTCGTAGCTCGCCTTGTCCGGCTTGACCGACAGGTGCAGGTGCGCCTTGTGCGGATTGGCCCCGCCATAGCTGCGCCACTCCCAGGGGGCGGCGCCGTCGATGGCGCGCGAATGCATGATGCGCCGGTTCCAGATGACGTACTTGACGCGCGGGTCGCGCGCCGCCTGCAGCGCGCGCGCCAGCTTTTCGGCGCTGCAGCCGTTGCCCGGGTCGTCGGTGATGTCGAGCGCCGTGACCACGCCGAGGCCCCCCTCCTCGACCCAGGGATTGTGGTCGGACTTGCGCGTGCGGTGGCTGGCGTCGCCGATGGTGCCGTCGGCGGCCCGGCTCCTGCACGGCGCCAGCCGGTTGACCTTGTCGCGCAGCGCCGCCAGGCTGTTCGCCACGCGCCAGTCGGCGCCCGCTTCGGCCAGGTCGGGCAATTCGGCCAGCGCCGCCTCGGCGTCGTCGTCCAGGTTCGGCGTGCGTTCCCGTTCGAGCGCGCCGCTGCCGGGACGCACGTGCCCTCCTTCGCCCAGGGCCTGGCGCAGCATCGACGCGAAGCGCCCGGCCACCGCGTCGAAGCCGGCGTCGGTCGGATGCAGTTCGTCGGCCCAGCGTCCGTCCACGACGCGGCGCACGTCGACATGCCAGGCGTTCGGATAGGCGCTGGTGCGCTCGCCGTTGCCGCACAGGCGACGCTGCAGTTCGTTCAGGCGGTCGATCAGGGCGTGCACGATCTGCTCCTGCAAGGCATGCTCGCGTATGCCCAGCTGCTCGCGCATGGGCCGAGCGAGCCATTTGTCGACCGCGACCCAGCCTGGGCGGCGCGTGTCGCCGGGGGCGCCGCCCGGGATGGCGTAGTCGTAGCCATGGCAGACGATCGGCAGATGCGGGAACTCGCGCGCCACATTGTCGAACACGCGCCGCAGGCAGTCCTCGACGAAGCGGAATTTCTGTTCGACGGCGGGCGTTTCGAGGTACCAGGCGGCCGGCCTGCCCGCCTCGAAACGCTTCAGGATCTTGCCGATCACGGCCTCGCCGCGCGCGTCTTCGCCAACGATGTCGTTGCCGCCGCCGGAAAACAGGAAGGCGCGCACCTTGCCGGCGTTGCGGCGCAGCGCCGCCATGTACTCGGCATTGTCGTGCACCATGTTTTGCAGCGTGTCGCCGGCCGCGTCGACGCTCCAGATATTGAAGTCGTCGCGCAGCTTGTCGACCACGTCCGCCAGCAGCATCGGGAACTGGAACCAGGAGTCGCCTTCGGACACCAGCACCGGGCGCCGGTCGCCGCGCGCCATGCGGGCCTTGAAGATCTCTTGCCGGCGCAGCCGGCTCAAGCCGTTCCCCCACGCCATCATCATCGCGCCTTCGACCGTGTCGGCCGGCGTGGCCACGTCGACCAGCGCGGGATTCGGGATCACGGCCGGCGCGAACGGGCGCGAGACCGACGCGTCGAACACGAAGTACGGATGCAGCGCGGCGTCGTCGATGTCGGGATTGCGCACCATTTCCTGCAGCGCGCGCATCGAGATGCGCCGCCCTGCCGGCGCGCCGTGGGCAGGCGCCAGCGCCACCGGGGACGCCGGCGGCGCGGTGCCCTGCGCCTCGCCGGTGCCGAGGTCGAAGGCGATGCGCAGGGTGACCGGAATCTGGATGACGCCTTCGGCCGGCTGCGGCACGGGTGCGGGCGCGGCGGACTGCAAGCCGGCGCCGGCGGCATCGGCTTGCGGCGCGCCGCTGGTGCGCTGCGGCGCCTGCGCGCCGTCGGCCCGGTCCCAGGCGCCTTGCCACAGGTCGGTCACGGCAAGCTTGCCGTCGAAGTTGACGCCGGCGTCGAGCACGCGCCGGTCGCGCGCCAGCTCGTGGCTGGGCACCGCGTAGTTCGCCTTCAGGTATTCGCCGGCGAAGTGCAGTCCCACCACGCGTCCGCTGCCGACCTCGATCACGGCCGAGCCCGAATTGCCGCCCAGGGTCGAGCTGTCGTGCACCATCGCATCGACTTCGTTCTCGAAACTGCGGATGCGCGTGCGCTGCCGTAGCTTGCCCGGCTGCAAGCGCTTGACGTCATACACACGGCCGAAAATGCGGTCCTGCAGCGCCAGGTCGTTGCGCGGATCGCGTGCCGGATAGCCGACGACGACCATGTCGCGCCCGACCATCTCTTCGGGCGCGCGCACCGACAGCGTCAAGGGCCGGTACGACGCCGGCAAGCCCGACACCCGCAGCAGCGCCATGTCCCAGTAGGGATGGATCATGAGCACTTGCTCGATAGTGAAGGGTGTTGCGTTCTCGGGCAGGCTGCCGTACTCGCACTCGAAATCGACGAGGGCGTCGCCGGGCCGGTACAGCAGCCGCTGCGAGCCGAGTCCCTCGGCGAACAGGCGCGCGACGTGGCGGTTGGTCATCAGCAGCGAGGGGCCGACCAGGAAACCGGTGCCGCCGTACGGCACCGTGTACATGTTCGGCAGTTCGATGCGGCCGATCGCGCCGAGCAGCGGATTGATACGGCTGCGCACTTCGGAGGTATCGAGCGCGGACCAGACCCCGCCCACCTGGTCGTAGGTTTCGGCGCGGACGAAGACGGCCGGCCGGTCGTGCGCCAGCACGATCGCCTCGACGCTGAGCAATTCCTCGGGGCTGACTTCGGCATCGCGCTGCTCCTTGAGCTTGCGCACCCCTTCGATGGCTTCGTCGTAGCCGAGCCGGATGCCGGCCACGCCGGGCGGCGCGTCGGGCGCCTCGAGCGGCGCGGTTGCGGCAGCCTGTTCGGGCGTCGGCATCGGAAGCGATTCGATATCGTCGCCCGGAGATACTTGCCGCAGCATCGAGCGCACGCGGCGTACCCGTTCCATGTGGTTCATGTTGTTCTCCCCCAGCTTGCTCGCCGTCAGCAGGAGACCGAGGGACAGGACACGGGTGGCCAGGTCCGAGTATCAGCGCATCGCCAACGCTGAAAAGCGAGCTCTTGCTATTTGTCGGCGCCGCGTCGATAGAGCGATGATGCAAATCAGTGTAGCAGCCGACAAGTGGTGTGCAAGGACGGCCTACGAAGTGTCAGCTTGTGGCAACGCGGCCATGGGATGAATCGGCGGTAGGCCAACGATGCGCGAGGCGAGCGACGCGCATGTCGATCGCGAGTCCAATTATGGCTCAGGGGTGGCTGCAATAGCGGTGGCGATTCAGGATGCAAAGAAACAAGAGCCTAATGTAACGTAAGCTCTTGATTTAATTGGTAGGCCCCCCCGGAGTCGAACCGGGCACCAACGGATTATGAGTTTGCCAGCGAAAGCATGTCCGTAGGGAAATCGAGGTAAAGTAAGCGAAGATTGGTGAAGGCAATAGTATACAACGAATCAATGGGTTAGCGAAATATAGATCAATCTACGGATCGTTACGAGTGTACCGCTGCTGTACCGGATTCGCACCCAAGTGGGGAGGATAGCCAGCGCAGTGGTGGACTTGCGGATGGTGGCGTTGTGGGCTTCAGCCGAACATGCTATCGCAGAGGCAAGGTCGAGGCGGATACGAGTCCTGAAACAGCAGCGACATCCGGGCGCACGTCCCTTGTCGCGCCTCGTGCAATAGTTTCGCAGCAGAGCATAGCGATTGCCCTTCCCATCTTTTTGCTGGGGTTTGAGATGAAATTTGAAAACGTCCACTGGGATGTTGGCTCGATGGAAATCGACTGAGTCTACCCATCAATCCTCGCAATCGGCGACTCGTAATTCGGTACCCATTTCAAGGCGGCTCTCTGCTATCGGTTCGATGGCGAGCGTCGCCCAAATAAAACGGCCTCGCTCAGTGGCCTTGAGCGCGACACTTTGTCAAAAAGACAGTCACCGCCGACAAAGCGGTGTGAGGGTGTTCCTCGTGCGGTACATGACGGCAGTCATCGAGAACGAGCAGTTCGGCGTGGGGGACGCGGCGCTGTATTTCATATAACTGCTCCAGCGTTCCAAATTGGTCTTGCTTGCCCTGTATCGCTAGCAGCGGGCTCGCGATGCTTTGAATTATCTCGGCGATGCTCCAGCGGCTGAACGCGGCAGACAGCCAACAATCACTCCAACCCTGGAATACGCCGGCAGGGTCGTCGTGCAGGCATGCAAGATGAGCCTCCAACCGCCCGTCGGGCCAGCTTGCCTGCAGCCGCGCGATGCGCTCGCGCGCCAACTGTTCGACAAACACATGCGGGGCCAGCACCACCACAGCACCCGCATGCCCGGGGAATGCTGCGGCATACAGCAGCGCGATTGTGGCGCCATCGCTATGTCCGAGAATAATCGGAGGCTCGCGTGCGGCATCGATGCCGAGTGCGACAAACAACGCAGGCAGGTGCTCGCGCGCTTCCCGCTCCATGTAATCCACTGGCCAGCCCTGTCCAGATGCAGGGCGCGCCGTCGAGTGCCCGTAACCGTACCGCGAAAAGACCAGGCCGCGGCAGCCGCTAGCAGCACACAAGGCGCGCGGCCACCGCCCCCACGTCGCGGCCGAACCGAGTCCTTCATGCAGGAATACAATCAATGGCGCATTGGCGCGCTGGCCGCTGATCAATTCATATTCAAGTGTGACGGTCCGACCATCAAGCGCGATCGCAATATGCTGCAAGTCGGCTCCTTTGCTATTGGCGCGGACTGGCCAGGAAATCGGACAGCGTGCCGCGAGGGGCAATGCTACCACCACCCGCTGAGCCATTCACCGCCAGCCAGTCATGCCGGTTGATGAGGATGCCGTCGTTGCGCAGCGCGCGTACCAGCCGCTGCGCCCGTGCCGGGTCGCCGGTCCATACGCTGACCGAGCGCGCCATGCACATCGCATTGGCGCAGGCGACCGCTTCATTGTCTTCTTCGAACCGGCCAATCGAGATAAATGGCCCGTAAATTTCCTCGGCTGAGGACGCGTCAGCGCCAGCTCGTTCGACCACCAGCGTCGGCGACAGGAAATAGCCGTGGGACAACTCGCCGCCCGCACGACGGCCCTGCAGCACCACTTCGCCGCAGCGCTCCAATGCGCGTTCGGTGCGTACGCCGACTGCAACGAGCGCCGAGGCATCGATCAGCGGCCCCATAGCGCAGCCGAGGTCGTCACCGGCCCCGACGATGACCTGCCCCAGTGCTCGTTTCAGCGCCGCCTTGGCCTGGTCGAAGCAGGACGCGTGCACCAGGATGCGACTCGGTGCGGCGCTGTGCTGGCCGGCGGCGATCAGCGCCGCGGTCGCCAATTTCCCTGCCATGACGTGCATGTCGACGTCTGAAAACACCAGGCTGCACGACTTGCCGGCCAGGTCAAACAGCAGCCGCTTGGCGCTGGGAGCGGCAGCCTGCGCCATCCTGCGGCCGGTCTCGCGCCCCCCTGTGAAGCACAAGATGTCAACGCCGCGCGAGGCGACCAGTTCGCACGCCACCTGTTGCCCCGTCTCCGACACGACGTTCACCACGCCCTGGGGCAATCCCTCCACTGCCGCCAGTTCACCGATGACCGCCGCGATGACCTGCGCGCATTGCCGGGCAGGCTTGACGACGGCACTGCAGCCGGCAGCCAGCGCCGGCGCCAGCGACGCCACCAGCAGCGCCACAGGAGCATCCCAGGGAACCAGGATCGCAACCACACCTGCAGGCTGCGATACTGACGCCGAGATGATCCCAGCACCTGCAGCCTGCAGCAGCCTTCCTGCCTCCTGCCGCACGCACGCGATAGCAGCGGCAATCTCCTGGCGCGACTGCGCCAGCACCTTGCCGTTTTCAAGCGTCAGCAAGTGCGCCAGGTCGCCGCGCCTTGCGAGCCGGTCGGCCCAGCGCAGCAGCAGTGCTGCGCGCTGCGCCGGGTCACGCGACAGGCTGCCGCGCTCGAACGCGCTCCGCGCCGCGTCGATCGCCTGCCGCGCATCGGCAGCCTCGCCGGCGGCGAAACTGCCGATCTCGCGGCCGTTGGCCGGATTGATGCTGTCGCCCTCGCGCGCTGCGGCGGCCGCCTGCCATTGGCCGCCGATCAGGTTGAGTGCGCGCAGACGCGGTCCCCCGCCTGCTGGCGCTCTTGTTTTCATGAGAGTATCGATCCTTCGATTTCATTCAGGATCAGTGTGAGCATCCCGGATCATGAAGCCGATGCCAGCGCCTTGCGCACCAGGATCGGCATGTAGTCAGATTGCGGCGCAGTCGATCCCTTGCCGGCGACGACTTGATGCTTGATGTCGCGCGGATTAGCTTCCTTTGAAATCAGGCTTGCGCTTCTGGTGGAATGCCTCGACACCTTCGCGGAAGTCGTCGGACCCCCGCAGGCGGCTGTAGCAATGGCCTTCCAGTTCGATGGCGATGCCCAAGGTCGAGTCTTCGGTGTCGTTGAGGAGCTTCTTGGCGGTGCGCTGCGCGATCGGCGAGAACGCCCGCAGCTCATCGACCAAGGCGTCGGTGGCCTTTTCCAGCTCGGCATCCGGCACGCACATGGTGGCGATGCCCCAATCGTACGCCTGCTGGCCCGGCACGCGGCGCGAACGCATGACGACATCCTTGGTGCGGGTGATGCCGACCATTTTCTGCAGGCGCGCGGAACCGCCCGAGCCAGGGATCTGGCCCAGCTTCTGCTCCGGCAGCGCGTACTGCGACGTTTCGGAGACGATGCGGAAGTCGCACGCCAGCGAGATTTCAAAGCCGACACCGAAGCAAAAGCCGCGGTTGGCGGCGATCACCGGCTTGCTGCAGCGCGCCGGCGCGGCGATGTTCCACGCCAGCTTCGACACGTGCTCCGGCGTGGCCTCGAGGAAGCCGCGGATGTCGCCGCCGCTGGAGAAATGCTCGCCGATCGAGCGCAGCACGATCACGCGCACCGCCGGGTTCTCGTCGAGCGATTCAAACACCAGGCGCAGCTGGTCGCGCTGGGCCATGGAGATGATGTTGAAGGGAGGCCGTTCGAGCACGATGTCGGCGCGTTGGCGCGCGGCGTCGATGATGACGGCAAAGCCGTCGAGCTTTTCGAGCAGGGTTTGCGCGGGATGGGAGAGTTGCGACATGTCAGGTTCCTTTTTGTGTATGAGGCTAATTAAACGGCGATGGCTTCTTGCAGGGTGCTGCGGTCACTGCTCGATCCGGCGTCGCCGGACAGGATCACCTGGCCGCGTTCGAGCGCATAGAAGCGGTCAGCGACATCCAGCGCGCGCTGGACATTCTGCTCGACCAGCAGGATCGGCATGCCGTCATCGCGCAGGCCGGAGATGATGGCGAAAATTTCGTCGACGATGATCGGGGCCAGGCCTTCGGTCGGTTCGTCGATCAGCAGCAGCCGCGGCGCGCCGACCAGCACGCGCGCGATCGCCAGCATCTGCTGCTCGCCGCCGGACAGCGACGTGCCGAGCTGCTGCCGGCGCTCTTTCAAGCGCGGGAAGCGCTCGTAGGCCTGTTCGAGCACCACGCGCGATTCGGCCTTGCTGCGGCCCGGGCACTGCAGGAAACCGAGCGTGAGGTTCTCTTCGACCGTCAGGCCGGGAAAGATGCGGCGGTCTTCCGGCACCAGGCCGAGGCCCAGGCGGCAGATGCGGTCCGGTGCCAGCGGGCCGATGTCGGCGCCGTCGAAGCGGACGATGCCGGAGCTCGGCTTGACCCAGCCGGCGACGGTTTTCATGACGGTGGTCTTGCCGACGCCGTTGCGGCCGCACAGCACCACCACTTCGCCGGCGCCGACCGTCAGCGACACGCCTTGCAGCACGTGGGAGAGGCCATAGTGGGTATGGACGTTGTCGAGTTCAAGCATGGTGGCTCCCCTGTCCAAAATAGGCGGCCTGCACCGCCGGATTGGCCCGCACCGCGGCCGGCAGGCCCTCGGCCAGCTTGGCGCCCTGCGTCATGACAACGACGTGGTCGGACAGATTCATCACCAGGCCGACGTCGTGCTCGACCAGCAGGATCGACAGGTCGCCCGCCAGCGACTTGATCATCGCGCCGGTTTCCTCGGTGTCGGCATGCGACATGCCCTGGGTCGGTTCGTCGAGCAGCAGCATGCTTGGCCGGCAGGCCAGCGCCACCGCGATCTCGAGCCGGCGCTGTTCGCCGTGCGACAGGTAGCCGGCCAGTTCGTGCGCCTTGGCCGACAGGCCGAACTGTGCGATCAGTTCTTCGGCGCGCTGCAGCGCGATGACGCTGCGGCGCACCGGCAGCAGCGCGCGCGTCGGCGCTTCCAGTGCCTGCGCGGCCAGGCGCAGGTTTTCGAACACCGACAATTCGAAGAACAGGTTGGTGATCTGGAACGAGCGCGCCAGGCCAGCCTTCATCAGACGGTCCGGCCCGCGCGCGGTGACGTCCTGGCCATTGAAAGTGACCTTGCCGCTGCTGGGACGTATGGCGCCGCTGATCAAGTTGAACAAGGTGCTTTTGCCGGCGCCGTTCGGCCCGATCACCGAGGTGATGTGGCCGCGCCTGGCGTCAAAGCTGACGTTGTTCACGGCGGTCAGGGCGCCGAAGCGCACCGTCAGGTCGCGTACCGACAGCACGATCTGGTCGTTCATGGACGCTCCTTTCGCGACAGCCACGCTTCGAGGCGCGGGCGCAGGTAGCCGATCAGGCCCTTGGGGAAGAAGATCACCGAAATCATGAACAGCACGCCGATGACGATCAGATGGTGTTCGGTGTACGAGCCGACAATCGATTTCAGCGCGGACAGGATCACGCTGCCATACAGCGGCCCGATCAGGGTGCCGACGCCGCCGAGGATGACGGTGATGACGGCGTTGCCGGAAGCCTGGAAGAACATCAGCTCGGGCGAGACGAACCCGCGCAGCATCGGATACAGGGCGCCGGACATGGCGGTGACGTTGGCGGCCAGGATGAAGGCGAGCAGCTTGTAGCGCTGCGCCGAAAAGCCAAGGAAAGGCACGCGGTGTTCGTTGGCCTTGATCGCCACCACCAGGCGCCCGGCGGGTGTTTGCAGCAACGCTTCCAGAGCGAAGTACATGGCCATGATCAGCACCAGCACCAGCAGGAAGAAGCTGCCGGCGTTGCTGCTGTCGACCGTGAACAGCAGGAAGTTGGCCTGCACCACAGGGATGCCGATAATACCGTCCGAGCCGCCCAGTTGACGCGTGTTGAACACCACTTTCGATGCCACCTCGGCGAGACCGAAGGTGATCAGCGCGAAGTAGACGCCACGGGCGCGGATGGCGATGATACCGGCGATGCTGCCGACGACGGTCGCTGCCACCAGTACGGTTCCGAGCGCCAGCCAGAACGAGGCAGTCCATTCCTTCAGCACCAGCCCGGAGACGTAGGCGCCGAGCCCGAAGAACAGCGCGTGGCCGAGCGACAGCAGGCCGGCAAACCCGAGCAACAGGTCCACCCCCATCGCGAAGCCGCCGTAGATCAGCGCCTCGGTGGCGAGGCGAAAGAAGAACACATCCTTGAGCGCGGCGGCGACGACGGCGAACACCAGCGCCAGCGCGATGAACAGGAAGGCGAAGTAACGCACCGCGTTGCGGGCGGTGCGCTCGCGGCGGGCGACTGCGCCGAGCACTGGCGCGAGTTTGGCATGACGGCCGATTGGAGCGACGTTATCAAGCATGACCGAGCCTCCCGAACAGTCCTTGCGGACGCACCATCAGCACCGCCACCATGATGGCGAACACCAGCGGGTCGGTCCACGACGGCGAAATGTACAAGCTGGCGATGGCCTGGATCTGGGTCAGCACCAGGCCCGCTATCACCGCGCCCTTGATGCTGCCAAGGCCGCCGACGATGACGACGCTGAACGCCATCAGAATGAAGTCCTTGCCCATGGTCGGGAACACCGAGTACACCGGGGCGAGCAGCACGCCCGATAAGGCGGCCAGCGCGACGCCGAAGGCGAAGGTGCCGGCGTAGACGTGCGAGACCGGCACGCCAAGCGACGACGCCATGTTCTTGTCGAAGGCGGCGGCGCGCACCATCGCGCCCAGGCTGGTGCGGTAGACCACCAGCCAGACGACCAGGATGATGGCAGTACCGATCGCCATCAGGAACAGGCGGTAGTTGGGGAAGAACATGCCGGCGATTTCGCTGGCGCCCTCGATCGGCGTGGCGGCGGTCAGCGCCTGCGGGCCGTAGAATACCTTGAACAGGTCTTCCATGATGATCGCCAGGCCGAACGTCAGC
Organism: Massilia jejuensis; assembly: GCF_042656795.1. NCBI lineage: Bacteria > Pseudomonadati > Pseudomonadota > Betaproteobacteria > Burkholderiales > Oxalobacteraceae > Massilia > Massilia jejuensis. Next base: position 195,256 of record NZ_JBHSMS010000036.1, read on the forward strand.
AGCAGCGTCAGGATGTGGCGGTCCTTGTGGTGGAACACGCGCTGGATCAGCATGCGTTCGAACAGGTAGCCGATCGGCGCCATGATTAGCGGCACCAGCAGCAGCATCAGCCAGAAGTTGACGCCGGCCGCGGCCAGGCTCACGCCCAGGTAGGCGCCGAGCGCGTAGAACTCGCCGTGCGCCATGTTGATGACGTCGAGCAGGCCGAAGATGATCGTCAGCCCGAGCGCCATCAGGATCACGGCCACGCCGATCGACAGACCATTGACGACCTGCGGCGCGAGCACGAATTGCAGTGTGTCGATAAAGCCACCCATGATTTCCTCTCAGCCGATCAAAACTTGGTGCAAGTATCGGGACCGATCGCGGCGTCGCCGGCGACTTTACTCAGGATCTTGAACTTCCCGTTGGTCATCTGCGTCGCGTACATGTCCTGGATCGCCTGGTGGTCGCCCGCGCGCATGGTTTTCTTACCCTGCGGGGTCATCCATTCGAGTCCGCGCATCGCCGTGCGGACCTTGTCGGTATCGGTGCTCTTGGCCTTCTCGACCGCCGCCTTGTAGAAGAACATCACGCCGTACGAGTCGGCGCCGTACAGGTCGGGCGCTGCCTTGGCGAACTCGGTGAACGCCTTGACGAATTTCTGGTTCTCCGGCAGGTCGATTTCGACCGAGTAGCCGACGCCGGTGACGAAGCCCTCGCCGGCCTTGCCGACCGCCGCCAGGTTCTGCGACGTCAGCGTGCCGGAGGCGCCCACCACGGTCATGTTCTTCAGCAGGCCATACTGGGACATCTGGTTAAACAGGCGCACCGCGTCGTTGCCGGCCACCGAGGTGTACATCACATCTGGGCGCGCGGCGCGCACCTGGCCGAAAAATGGCGAATAGTCCTTGTTTTCGAGTGGGGCGAACACCTCCCCGACGGTCTTGGCGCCCTTCTTCTCGGCCGCGCTCTTGAACGCGGCGACGGTGCTGCGGCCCATTTCATAATCCGGGCCGAGGTAGAACAGTTTGGCGTTCGGTTTGGACTTGCTGAGCCACTCGGCCAGCGCGGCCGATTGCTGACCGGCCTTGGCGTTGACGCGGAATACGTTGGGCGAGCACTTGTCGCCAGTGATCGCGTCTGAGAACGACACCGTGGTCGCGATCAGGCGGTTGTTACGCTCGGCGAGCTGGCCAACCGCCAGCGTCGAGGCCGAATTGACGGTGCCGGTCAGGAAGTCGACCTTCGACACCTGGAACAGCTTTTCCGCTTTCGGGACGGCGACCGACGGATTGGCTTCCTCGTCCTCGAACAGCAGTTCGACCTTGCGGCCCATGATGCCACCGGCGGCGTTGATTTCCTTGGTCGCCAGTTCAAGGCCCCATTTGACCTGCTGGCCCAGCGCCGAATAAGTGCCCGACAGCGGCGTGACGACGCCGATGCGGATCGGCGTTTCCTGCGCGGACGCAGCGGTGGCAAAACCGGCCAGGATCGAGGCGGCCAACAGCTTGCGTGCGAATACGGTTTTCATGGTGTCTCCTTTATTGTTTAGACTGGAAAAAATCACTTCGGTGCTTCGGCTTCGTATTCGTTGGCGACTAATTTTCGACGCAGCAGTTTGCCGACCGGGGAACGCGGTACTTCCACGACGAAGACGTAGGCGCGCGGGCGCTTGAAGTTCGCCAGGCCGGAGGTGCGGCAGTGGGCATCGAGTTCGGCTTCGGTGACCGCTGCGCGGCGCTTGACGAAAGCGGTGACGCACTGGCCCCAGCGCGGATCCGGCAGGCCCACCACCGCCACCTCGTCGACGGCCGGATGCAGCGACAGCAGGCTCTCGATCTCGACCGGCGAGATGTTCTCGCCGCCGCTGATGATCATGTCGTCGGTGCGGCCGGAAACGAACAGGTCGCCGTCGCGGTCGAGGTAGCCGGTGTCGCCAGTGAAGTACCAGCCGCCGCGCAGCGCCTTGGCGTTCGCGTCGGGCCGGTTCCAGTAGCCTTCGAAGGATTCGTCGCCGGCCAGGTCGGCGATGATCTCGCCTTCCTCGTAGCGCTCGGCCGGCAGGTCCGGGTTACCGCCGTCGAGCCGCACCACGCGCAGGCGCTGGTTGATACCGGCGCGCCCGGCGCTGCCAGGCTTCTTGACGGCGTCCGGGTCGATGCTGAAGGTGTACACCTCGGACGAGCCATAGTGGTTGACGAACAGTTCGGGCTCGAACAGCGCATCGAGTTTTTTCAGCAGCGCCTCGTTCATCGAGGCGCCGGCAAACCCCAGCTTGCGCACCGACGACAGGTCGGTGGTGGCGCAGTTGGGATGGGCGATGACGTCGTGGTACAGCGTCGGCACCAGGTACAGGTTGGTGATGCGCTCGGCCTCGATCGCCGCCAGCACCGCCACCGGGTCAAATTTGGGAACGCAGACGAAGCAGCCGTCGACCAGCGCCATCGCCAGCAGTGAACGTACGCCCATGGTATGATACAGCGGCATCACGCCAAGGGTGCGCTCGAAGCGGCCGTACTGGTTCTGGGCGACGTGCGCCAGCGCGGCGGCGCGTTCGTGGCGGTGGCGGCGCGGCACGCCCTTTGGTTTACCGGTGGTGCCGGAGGTGTACAGCATCAGCGACCAGTCGTCGGCGCCGGCGTTCAGCAGGTGCGCGGCGGGCAGCGCCGCCAGCAGGTGCTCGAACGCCAGCGTGGCGCCTTCGGCGGCGCCGACCGCAATGCGCGGCAAGCCCTGGGCGACGGCGGAATCGCGTACCGCGTCGGCCGAGACGTCCTGGAACACGATGGCGCGGGCGTTGGCGTCGCCGGCGCAGTAGTCGATTTCGTCCGGCTTGGCGCGCCAGTTCAGCGGGGTGACGATGATGCCGGCGAACTGGCATGCCCAGTGCAGCGTGGCCATCTCCCAGCGGTTCTGCAGCAGCGCGATCAGATGGTCGCCGCGCTGTAGTCCGATCCCTTGCAGGCCAGTCGCCACTGCGGCGACGCGCTCGAACCATTCACCGTAGGTCAGGCGCAGGTCGCCGTCCACCAGCGCCAGCTGGCCCGGACTGCGTTCTACCGATGCGAGAAAACTGCGGCCCAAATCAAGCATGTTGTGTACTCCCGATAATGGCCGCCTGGCGTTGCGCTGCGACGTCGAGCACGGCGTTGACAATATTGGTGTAGCCGGTGCAGCGGCACAGGTGGCCCGACAGCATGTCGCGCACCTGCTGCTCGCTCGGCGCAGGCACGCGTTCGAGGAAATGGCTGCACGACATCAGGATGCCGGCGGTGCAAAAGCCGCACTGCAGCGCGTGATGGCGTTTGAAGGCTGCCTGCAGGTCGCCCAGCTCCGCACCCGCGCCATGGTTCAGGCCTTCGACGGTGTCGACGCGGCGGCCGTCGGCCTGCACCGCCAGCTGCATGCAGGAGCGCTGGGCGACGCCGTCGACGCGTACGGTGCAGGCGCCGCAGATGCCGTGCTCACAGCCGACGTGGGTGCCGGTGGCGCCCAGCTTATGGCGCAGGAAGTCCGACAGCAGCATGCGCGCTTCGGCCGGCGCGCTGCGCGTCACGCCATTGAGCGTGATGGTCACCGGAAACTCGATGTTTTTTTCGTAGTGTTTCATGTGCCTGCCTTTTGAATCAGTTGACGGCCCAGCTGGCGCACCAAGTGGCGCCGGTATTCGGCGCTGGCGTGGCCGTCGCTCTGGGCTTCGAGCTCCCAGGCGAAATCGTTGAGCGCGGTGTCGAGGTCATCGCCGGAGATGCGCGCCCAACGTTTCCGGGCCGGGCGGTCGGCAACGCCGCCGACAGTCAGCTCGATTGCGCTGTCGCTGACCACCGCGGCCAGCGCGACGATGGCGAAGTCGCCGTGGCGCATCGACACTTCCTGGAATGCGTAGCGCGCGCCCTGCTGCTGCAGCGGGAAGCGCACTTCTTCGACGATTTCGCCGGGGCGAACGGCCGTCATCAGCATCCCCTGGAAGAAGTCGTCGGCTTTCAGCACGCGGCGGCCGGACTGCGAGCGCAGCACCACTTCGCCCTGCAGCGCGGTCAGGCACAGCGGCAGCTCGGCGCTCGGGTCGGCATGTGCGACCGAGCCGCAGACGGTGCCGCGGTTGCGGATCTGGAAGTGCGAGATCCATGGCAGCGCCAGCGCTAGCAACGGCACCTCGGAGGCCAGCGTGGCGCGCGTTTCGACGCTGGCCTGGGTGGCCGCGGCGCCGACGGCCAGATGGCCGTTCTCGACGCGTACGTAATCGAGGTCCTGGCAGCGCGAGATATCTACCAGCATGGCCGGCTGCGCCAGGCGAATGTTTAGCATCGCCATCAGCGACTGGCCGCCAGCCAGGATCTTGGCGTCCTCGCCGTGGCGGGCCAGCAGGCTCACCGTCTCTTGCGCGCTGTCGGCACGGATGTAATCGAATGCGGCCGGCTTCATTTGGACACTCCCAGCGCATGCAGGATGCGCTGCCACAGCGAGCGCTTGGGCGCGGCGACGCCGCCGCCGGCCTGGCGCCCCAGTTGTTCGAACAGCTGGCGCAGAACGATCTTGGCGGCGCCCTCCAGCATGCGTCCGCCCACCGCAGCGACCTTGCCGCTGACGGCGGCGCTGTAGTCATAGCTGAGCAGCGTGCCGGATCCTGCCGGCTGGAGCTGGATGCGGCCCGCGCCTTCGGCCGCGCCGAGGGAGCTGACGCCTTTGCCGCCCAGCGCCAGTCCATGCGGCGGATCGAGGTCGGACAAGCGAATCTCGGCAGCGTAGCGCGCCTTGACCAGGCCAATGCCGATGGTGACGTCGGCGCGGTAGTGGTTCTCGCCGACTTTCTCCAGTGCGTGGCAGCCGGGGATGACCTTGACCAGCGCGTCCGGGTCAAGCAGCACCGCGTACACCTGCTCCGGCGTGGCGGGCAGTTCGACCGAGCCGGACATCGACAGCGCGTGGCCGCCTTGTGGCGCTTTCACTGGCGCCGCCGCGCGCGGCTTGCTCGGCGGCGGATCGCCGGCGCCGAGCAGCGCGTGGATCTTCGACGGCGTCAGCGGCAGGCGCAGGTCGGCCACGCCCAGAGCATCGGCAACCGCGTTGGCGATGCAGACGGGCGTACTCATGTTGTTGCCTTCGCCGAGGCCCTTGGCGCCCAGAGGCGTGAACGGCGACAGCGTTTCGATGTGGACGATGACGGGCTCCGGCACTTCGCAGGCGGTCGGCACCAGGTAGTCGGCGAAGGTGCCGGACTTGAAGCTGCCATCGCTGCCGTAGTCGAAGTGCTCCATCAGCGCCGCGCCCAGGCCTTGGGCAAAGGCGCCGCGGATCTGGCCGTCGGCCAGCGCCGGATTCAGGATGCGGCCGGCGTCGTGCGACGTGACATAGCGGTCGATGCGTACCTGGCCGGTGACCTTGTCGACTTCGACCGCGCAGATGTCGAACACGAAGCCGTATGCGGCCGAGCTGTTGATGACGTCGTTGTCATCGGGCGCCTGCAGCTGGACCGGCGTCCAGAACACGGTTTCGCGAATGCCAGGCGCCATCCCTTCAGGCAGACTGGCCGGCGACCAGTGCGCCGCACCGGCGACGCGGTGGAACGGCAGCTTGGTGCCGGGATAGGCGCGCGAGAACACCTTGCGGCCTTCGAACACGATGTCGGCGGGGGGCACGTTTAGGATCGAGGCGGCGATATGCGCCAGCTTGGCGCGCACTTGAATCGCGGTCAGGTGCACCGTGCCGGCGACGGCGCCGGCGAAGCGGCTCGAGTAATTGCCGGCGGCGATAGACCAGCCGTCCTTTTGCGTATCGAGTTCGGCGTTCACCAGCACATCCGATGGTTCGAGGCCGAGCACGTCGGCGACCACCTGCGCGACGACCGTGCGGTGGCCCTGCCCCTGCGGCACCGAATCGATCATCACGCTAACGCTGCCGAGCGCGTCGACGGCGACGGTGGCGCTGGTGTTGGCGCCGTTCTTCGGGCCCGCCTTGGCGCGTTCGGCCGGCGTCAGCGCGGTGGTGATGTAGCCCATGTTGGAGATCGATGGCTCGACCACGGCGGCGTAGCCGATGCCGTACAAGCGTCCCTCGCCGCGCGCCTGATCGCGCCGCGCTTTCAGTTCTTCCAGGCCGCCCCGCTCGACCGCCATCGCCAACGACAGCTGGTAGTTGCCCGAGTCGTAGAGCGAGCCGGCCGGCGCGCGGTAAGGGAAAGCGTCGGCGCCGATCATGTTGCGGCTGATGACGTCGAGCGGGTCGAGGCCAAGTTCCACCGCGATGCGCTGCATCAGGCGCTCCAGCGCGAAATACACTTGCGGCCCGCCGAAGCCTCGCACCAGGCCGGACGGGGTTTTATTGGTCAGCACGACCTTGTTATGCACTTCCAGGTTTTGCACCTTGTAGGCGCCGGTCAGCATGCCGTGCATGCGGTAGAAGGTGGCCGGCTCGGGCGCGCGCAGGTAGGCACCGCAGTCGTCGATCTGGTGGTAGCGCAGCGCGGTGACTTCGCCCTCGGGCGTGACCGCCGCCTCAATGGTGGTGACGCGGTTGGTCGAGGCGACCGATGCCTGCAGGTGCTCGAGGCGGTCTTCGATCCACTTGACAGGCGCGCCCGCCTTGCGCGAGGCGAGGCACAGCAGCACGATGTAGGTCGACACGGCCTGCTTGGTGCCGAAGCTGCCGCCGGAGTCGCGCGGCGCGCGCAGCCGTAGCCGGGTGCCGCCGACCTTCAGCGAGCGCGCCATCACCGGCTGCAGCGCAAACGGTCCCTGGAAATTCGACATGACGTCGTAGCCCTCGTCGCCCGACAGATATTCGGCAACGACGGCGAAGCATTCGATCGGCGTGCAGGAGTTGCGCGGGTAATGCACCTTGATGCTGACCGTGCGCGCGGCATCGGCGAAGGCGGCGGCTGGCTCGCCGTACGAGAAATGGCGCTCGTTGACCAGATTCGTGCCGACCGCAGCGTGCAGCACCGGCGCGGAAAGCTCCAGCGCGGCCTCGGGATCGACCACCGCCTGCAGCTGACGGTACTCGACCTTGATCAGTTCCAGCGCATCTTCAGCGATGTAGCAGCTTTCGGCCATCACCACCGCAACCGGCTCGCCGACGTAGCGGGCGCGCTCGATTGCCATCGACCAGTGCTCCATCGGCTGCTTGACGCCGACCGCGAACGGTGTCGACCAGGCGGCGACGTCGGCGCCGGTCAGCACCGCACGCACACCGGGCAGCGCCAGCGCGGCGCTGCTGTCGATCGCCACGATCTCGGCGTGGCCGTGCGGGGAACGCAGGATGGCAGCGTGCAGCGTGCCCGGCTTGACACCGATGTCGTCGGCGTAGCTGCCACGCCCTGTCAGCAGGGCGGCGTCTTCAACGCGGGGCAGCGCCTTGCCGACGTATCCGCCTGGCGCGGCATCGGCCGCCGCGGCGAAACCTTCGACTGGCACTGAGGAAATCTGATTCACTTGGATACCCTTCTTGCGGCATGGCTGATGCAAAAAGTGTATTCCTGGGTGGTGCGAAAGCTGTTACCCGTGGGTGTTTGGATTTACCGTACAGTCGCTTTTTTTACTGGACAGGGCGGTCAGTGGTGGTCGTACAGATCGACTACTTTGCGGTACTGGCTGGGCATCGCGCCCATGTGCTGCTGAAAAAAACGCGTGAAGTGGCTCTGCGCGCTGAAGCCGAGGCTGTCGGACAGGGTGACCAGCGGCAGGCGCGTTTGGGTCAGGCCCACAATCGCTTTTTCCATGCGCAGCACATTGACGTACAGGTTAGGCGTCAGACTGGTGTCCTGCTGGAACAGCTTAAAGAAATGAGCGCGCGACAGGCACGCCTCCGACGCCATCTTGTCGATATCGAGTTCGGCGCCGACGTTGGCGCGCATATAGGTGATGGCGCGGCGGATGCGCGGGTCGGCAATGCGCGGCAGGTCGGCCTTGCGCAAGTCGTTCAGGTGGCGCCACTCCGAAAACGCGTCGATCACCGCGATCATCAAATTCGACAACTCGACTTCCAGCTTCTGGGCGCTGAGCTGGTCGCCATACAGCATCTGCATCGCCAGCTGGTTGGACAGGTTGCGGATCGGTTTGGAGATTTCGACGCAGGACTGCGGGAAGAAGCCCGGCTGGCCGCTGGAGATGAGGACTCGCTCGATCTCGCCCAGCCACAGCGGTTCGATGTACAGCGCCAGGATGATGGTGCCGGGCGCATCCGGATTATGGTGAGTGTAAGCGTGCGGCTCCCACGAGTTGATCAGCACCGCGGTCTGGTCCGTCAGCGGATAGGACTTGTCGCGGACGGTAAACGAGGTGTCCTCGCCGCTGACCTTGATCAGCACGTGGCACTGCGAATGGCCATGGGTGACCAGCGGGCGATCCATGTCGAGCAGGCATACCCGCCCGAACTTTCCTTGTAACACGCGTACGGCTGCTGACATGCCTGTCTCCTGGCGCTGACGGCCATTCGGCGCCGGATCGAATCCGGGCCGTGGCGCGCTCTTGTGGCGGTCCATTTTTATTCGTGACGGCGGCGTATTAATGCATTTCGCAAAAATTTGAGCCACCAAACTAATCAATGATGCACGAAAAACGTGCAGCGCGCACGTATAGCAGACAATGTACCAATCGTGATGGTGGCGGCGCCGCGCTCGATGAAGAAGCTGGGCGTGCCGTCCTTGGTCGTGATTGTATTCATAGCGTATTCCGCTTGTGCTTTGCAGCGTGGCTCGAAAAGGTAACGAATTGCGAATCCGGGTTCCGCTTTCGCCTATCTGGCGGGATGCGGCTGCGGTGCGTTCTCACCGAGAAAAGCGTGGAACAACGCGGCCGCCCGCGCCGGCTGCTCCAGCGACGGCAAGTGACCGCATTGCTGCATCAGTTCAAAGCGCGCGTGCGGCATCACTTGCGCGAGCTGCTGCCCGCGCGCCGGTGGTGCGATCGGATCTTCGTCACCGGTCAGTATCAGCGCCGGCATGCGCAGTTCGCTTAGCCTGGACCAGATATCGTCCCGGCTCGCCAGCGCACGCGCCTGCGCCGCGCCAGCCGGCGCGCCGACGCGGTGCGCCATGGCTTTGAAGGCGGCACTTGCTGCGTGATCAGCCGGCCGTACGACGATTCCTGCCAAAAAATCGACGATCGCGTCTGGCGTCGCGTCGAGTCCGGCGGCAAGATCGGGCCCGCCGGCGGCTGGAGCGCTGGCATCGCAGCCCATCAGCCAAAGCGAGGAAACACGTTCCGGCGCTGCGAGGGCAATTGCCAGCGCCACATTGGCGCCGTAGGAGGTGCCGACCAGCGCAAACGTGCGCGGCGCGCGCGCAAGAATATCAGCGGCGCTATCGGCCAAATTCGCTTGTGGCGACATCAAGACTTGCGGTTCGATCACATCGCCGAGGACGGCGATCACATCTCGGTACAGCATTTCGTCGCACAGCAAGGCGGGGATGAACACAGTAGGCAGGCGTAGTGACATGGGTGGCTCCGTTAAGTAGAAGGCGTGGTATCGGCGAGCAGCAGCTGCGCCTGGCTCAATATGGTCAGTAGCTCCGGTACCGGCAGGCCGGCTTTGCGCAGCGTGATAGTGCCGATCGTCAGCGCCAGCAAGGCAGCGGCGCGCGATTGCGCAAGCGCCGGGGTAAATCCGGCCCGCTCGAGCAAGCCGACGACCAGCGCGCCGGTACGGGCGACGTGGCGCTGAGCGAAGGCCGCCAGCGCCTCGTCGTGCGGTGCAAGTTCCGTCACGCTATTGACAAAGAAACAGCCACGGCGGCCGGCATCGACTTCGGCAATCGCCGCCAGTACGGCGTGGACGGCCTCGACGGCGGGCATGGACGACGCCACGGTCTCGAGCCTGGCAAATAACTCATCGGCGTAGAGTTCGACAGCAGCCATCATCACGGCGTGCTTGGAACCGAAGCAGGCATAAAAACTCGACCGGCTCAAGTGCATGGCAGCGGTCAGATCGTCGAGCGAGGTTGCCTGGTACCCTTTATCCCAGAATACCGCTAGCGCATCCCTGAGCGCTTCGGCAGGCACGAACTGGCGTGGCCGCCCCATCACGGGGGAGGTCTGTTGTGTGAGGCTGTGTGTGGGTTGATGTAAAAGTCTGGACATGGTTATAATTATAGATCAATTAGTCCACATGTACGTTTGACCTCAAAGGAAATCAGCCATGACCACGCAATCCACGTTCGAACTGTATGCTTACTGGCGCACCTCGGCCACCTACCGGGTGCGCGTCGCCCTCAACCTGAAGGGACTGACGGCGAACGAACGGATCGTCAATATCGATGCCGGGGAGCAGCGCGACGAAAAATTTTTGAAGATCAACCCACTCGGCGCGATCCCAGCCTTGGTTGAGATCGGACATGCGCCGCTGACACAGTCGTTGGCGATCTTGGAATTTCTGGACGAATTCCAGCCAGCGCCGCCATTGCTGCCGCAGGACCTGCATGGGCGCGCCCGAGTCCGCTCAATCGCCGCAATGCTCGCTGCCGATACGCATCCGCTGATCACGGGGCGCGTCAAAAAATACTTGACTGCCGCTGCTGGAATGGACGACACGGCTTGGCGTGCATGGCAGATCCAGTGGTTTGGGACCGGCTTGGCCGCGCTCGAGCAACGTCTTGCCGCCGAGCCGCAGACAGGCGTGTTTTGTCATGGCGACACGCCGACGATGGCCGACATCTGTCTGGCCAGCATTGTGGAAATGGTGAGGATTTTTAAGATTACGATTCCGGATACGCCGACGATCGACCGCATCATGGCGGCCTGCGACGCCCATCCGGCGTTCGCTGCGGCTACGCCGAGCCGGCAGGCAGGCGCTCCGGCCTGACGGACAGCTCGAGAAAAGGCCCGAACCGGCGAAATCATTCCCCGTGCGAGCTGGCGAATTTGCCGGACTACTCGCGGCTCTGCCAAACAACTAAGCAGAATATGCAGATGAGATCGACTAACAGACGTTGACTTGGCAAGGAAGGTTCGTGGGGGACGTGGTCTCGATAACACCAGCTCCGGGCCGCGCTGTGCCGGCACATTCACTGCTCCACGGAGATGCGCCACGACACCTCCAAATAAGCCATTGAAGCAAAAGCAGCGCGCGTTTAGTCGGTCGCATCTGGCAGGACGCCTCCTACCTGTTGCCCCGCCTTAATCGGGCCTTTCTTTCTTCCTACACTACCCTTACACGGCCCCTTCAGCCTACTTTTTCAAACTTGCCGGATCGAGCCAAGCCCTTATTCTATATGGTGGGCCTCCCGTGAGTCGAACACGGCACCAACGGATTATGAGTCCGCTGCTCTAACCAGGCATGAGCTAGAGGCCCAAACTTGTTACAGATGGGAAGAAGAATCTCGCCACCGCGCTGCGGTGTCCCGAACGAAGTGGCGAGAGGATATTGCTTTTACTGTTGCGCCGTCAAGCTTTAGCTGATCGGATCAGCTGCTGCCTTCCAGGAAGCTCTTCAGCTTGTCCGAACGCGAGGGATGGCGCAGCTTGCGCAGGGCCTTCGCTTCGATCTGGCGGATGCGCTCGCGGGTGACGTCGAATTGCTTGCCGACTTCTTCCAGCGTGTGGTCGGTCGACATTTCGATGCCGAAACGCATGCGCAACACCTTCGCTTCGCGCGGGGTCAGCGAATCGAGCACGTCCTTGACCACGCCGCGCATCGAGGCGTGCAGGGCCGCATCCGACGGGGCCAGCGTGTTGTTGTCCTCGATGAAGTCGCCCAGATGCGAATCGTCGTCGTCGCCGATCGGCGTTTCCATCGAAATCGGCTCTTTCGCGATCTTCATGATCTTCCGGATTTTGTCTTCCGGCATTTCCATCTTGATCGCGAGGGTGGCCGGATCCGGCTCGGCGCCCGTCTCTTGCAAGATCTGGCGCGAGATGCGGTTCATCTTGTTGATCGTCTCGATCATGTGCACCGGAATACGGATCGTGCGCGCCTGGTCGGCGATCGAGCGGGTAATGGCCTGGCGGATCCACCACGTCGCATAGGTCGAGAATTTATAACCGCGGCGGTATTCGAACTTGTCCACCGCCTTCATCAGGCCGATGTTGCCTTCCTGGATCAGGTCGAGGAATTGCAGGCCGCGGTTGGTGTATTTTTTCGCGATCGAGATCACCAGGCGCAGGTTGGCCTCGGTCATTTCGCGCTTGGCCTTGCGCGCCTTCATTTCCCCGGCCGCCATCTGGCGGTTGATGTTGCGCAAGTCCGGCAGCGGCAGCACGACGCGCGCCTGCAGATCGATCAGGCGTTGCTGCAATTCCTTGATCGTCGGGATGTTGCGGCCCAGGATGGCGCTGTAGGCGTGGCCGGCGTTGACTTCGCCGTCGACCCATTCCAGGTTCGTCTCGTTGCCCGGGAAGACCTTGATGAAGTGCGCGCGCGGCATGCCGCAGCGGTTCACGGCCACGTCGAGGATCTGCTTTTCGATGTGGCGCACTTCGTCGACCTGGCCGCGCAGGGTGTCGCACAGCTTTTCGACGACTTTCGCCGTGAAGCGGATGCCCAGCAGTTCATCGGAAATGGCTTCCTGCGCCTTGACGTAGGCTTTCGAGTTGTAGCCGTCTTTCTCGTAAGCCTTGCGCATCTTGTCGAACTGCTGCTCGATGGTGCTGAACTTGGCCAGGGCCGACTGTTTCAGCGCTTCGAGCTGCTCGGCGGAATAGCCGGCCGCGCCGGGGGTGGCGGCGGCTTCTTCTTCCTCGCCCTCTTCCTCGGCTTCGTCGTCTTCGTCCTCCTCGTCCATGCCGTCGCCGGCAGGGGCCACGGCCGATGGCGAGGTTTCTTCGGCGCCCTCGGCGTCGACCAGGCCGTCGACGATCTCGTCGATCTTGATTTCGTCGGCTTCGATGCGCTGGGCGGCCGAGATGATTTCGGCGATCGTGACCGGACAGGCCGAGATGGCCTGGATCATGTCGCGCAGGCCGTCTTCGATGCGCTTGGCGATCTCGATTTCGCCCTCGCGCGTCAACAGCTCGACCGAGCCCATCTCGCGCATGTACATGCGGACCGGGTCGGTGGTGCGGCCGAAGTCGGAGTCGACGGTGGACAGCGCCGCTTCGGCGGCGGCCTCGGCTTCGTCATCGCTGGTGACGGTGGCGACATTGTCGGACAGCAGCAGCGTTTCGGCATCGGGCGCGTGTTCGTACACGGCAATGCCCATGTCGTTGAACGTGCCGATGATGCCTTCGATCGCTTCCGGATCGACGATGTTGTCGGGCAGGTGGTCGTTGATTTCCGCATAAGTGAGGAAACCGCGTTCCTTGCCGTTCTTGATCAGCGTCTTGAGCTTCTGGCGCCGCAGCTCGATCTCTTCCTCGCTCGCTTCGGTGTCCGAGGCGAACGCATCTTTCAGCAGAGCTTTTTCCTTGGCTTTGCGGTCCTTCGCCTTGGCCTTGTCAACGGCTTTCAGTTCGGCGCGTTCGACGGCATTGAGCGCGGCGACTTCGTCGTTCTCAGGCGTAAATTCTTTTGGCTTGCGACCGCGGCGCCCCGGGACTTTCACGGACGGCAGCACGTAGCCCGACGTATCGATGGCGGCCAATGCGGCGGCATCGGTGGTCTGGCTGACGACCGGCGCGGTGGCCGCTGTGCGAACATCCGCCTTGTCTTGCGCGTTGTCTGCCTGGGCAGACGCTCTGGTGGGTTTGGCAGCCACTTTGGGTTCGGGTTTCTTGGTTGGCACAGGCGCTTTCGATGTCACAACGACGAACTTTACGATGGTTAAAGATAAAGTTTTGTTACTTTACATCACGCTGCAAACAGCGTACAACACTGCTGCGCTAACTGAAACTCCACGCCCCTTTTGACACGAAAGTCGTTTCAAAGGTTGCAATAGTTAGCGTTTTATTATAGCACGCACCCCTCTTTTTCCAAGTTGCACAAAACCCACTTATTGACTGTGCGACACAGGCTTAACGGGCGCTAAACTCGGCAGCCTCTTCGCGCTCGAGGAGCTGCTGCTGGGCTGTGATTTCACGATAGCGAGCACTCACCTGATCTGGGGTCAGCCCTTTGGAAAACAACTGGTTCAACTCCTGTTTCAATGCGTCTTTCTTGATTTGGCGCACGGCGCTGACCAGCCAGACACGGTCTGCATCCGGGTCCGATTCCGGCTCCGAAGCGATCTCGGCGATGATGCGGTCATAGTCGCTGCCGCCCTCCTTGAGCTGTTCGGACAAGGCTGCAAAGTTGCCATATTCACCAAGCGCCTGAGCAACTCCGACCAGGTAGCGCAAGGCGTCGCTTGATTCCTGGCCGAAAAAGTCGAACGCTTGCAGCGCCGTCTCGTCGAGGTTCAGCGACAGGGCCGGGTGCGCAACCAAAATGCGCACGATCTGCAGCTCGAGGCCGACCGGTTCCGGTCGTCCCTGGCGCGGCGGCGCCTTGCGCGCGCTCGACACCGGCTTGGACAACTCGAACAGGCTTTCGATCTCGGCCGGCGACGATTCCGTCAGGCTGGCCAAGCCGCGCACGATCTGCAGGCGCAGCGAAGACGGTGTCATCGCTTGCAGCAAGGGCTTGGCGTCGTACTGGGTCGCGGCGCGTCCTTCCGGCGTGGACAGGTCGTGTTCGCCCGTCACTTCGCGCAGCAGGAATTGCGACAGCGGCATGGCGTCGTTGATTTCCTGGGCAAAGGCATCGGCGCCGAATGCGCGCACGAAGCTGTCCGGGTCATGTTCTTGTGGCAAGAACAGGAAGCGGATCGTCTTGTTGTCCGATACCTGCGGCAGGCAGGCTTCGAGCGCGCGGCGCGCGGCGCGGCGGCCGGCCTTGTCGCCGTCGAAACTGAAGATGACGTTGTCGGTCTGGCGCAGCAGCTTTTGCACGTGGGTACTGGTGCAGGCGGTGCCGAGGGTGGCCACGGCTTGCGGAAAGCCGAGCTGGGCCAGGGCGACAACGTCCATATAGCCTTCCGTCACCAGGACATAGCCGGCGTCGCGGATGGCCTGGCGCGCTTCGAACAGGCCGTACAGTTCGAGGCCCTTTTGGAACAGCGGGGTTTCGGGGGAATTCAGGTATTTCGGTTCGCCGCTGCCGAGCACGCGCCCGCCGAAGCCGATCACTTGCCCTTTCGTGTTTCGGATGGGGAACATGATGCGTTCGCGGAAACGGTCGTAGCGCTTCTTGTTGCCGCCGTCCTCGTCGACCTTGTCGATGACGAGACCCGATTCGACCAGGGCCAGCGCCTCGTAATCCGGAAAGATGGTGCGCAGATTATCCCAGCCGGACGGGGCATAACCCATGCCGAATCGGGCCGCGACTTCGCCGGTCAGGCCGCGCTGCTTCAAGTACGAGATCGCATTGGCCGCGCTTTTCAGCTGGGCGCGGTAGTAGTCGCAGGCCTGGCTGAGCGCTTCGCTCATCGACTGCGATTGCGCCTGCTGGGCGGCGCGCTGGAGCGGCGGGATCTTGTCGTCGGCTTCGGGCACGACCATGCCCACGTTCTGGGCCAGGTCCTTGACGGCATCGACGAAGCCCATGCCGGAATATTCGATCAGGAAACCGATCGAGGTGCCGTGGGCGCCGCAACCGAAGCAGTGATAGAACTGCTTGGTGGGGCTGACCGTGAAGCTGGGGGATTTTTCGCTATGGAAAGGACACAGCCCCATGTAATTCGCGCCGCCCTTTTTCAGCTGGACGTAGCGCCCGACCACGTCGACGATGTCGACGCGGTTGAGCAGATCGGTAATGAATGATTGCGGGATCACGTTGCTTACACAGTGTTTGTCTAAGGTCAGACTATACCGCAGCGCTCGCTGCAAATTGATTTACAACAAGCCTGGATGCAAGGAGCACGCTTGTGTTGCATCAGGCGCCGGACAGGGCTTTCTTGACCAGGCTCGAAACGACGGTCATGTCGGCGCGGCCGGCTAGCTTCGGCTTGACGATCGCCATCACCTTGCCCATGTCTTGTGGACCGGCGGCACCCGAGGCGGCGACCGCAGCGGCAACTTCGGCGGCGATTTCCTCGTCCGACAAGCCGGCCGGCATGTAGGTCACCAGCACTGCCAGTTCGGCCTTTTCGATGTCGGCCAGGTCCTGGCGGTTGCCGGCTTCGAACTGGCTGATCGAGTCCTTGCGCTGCTTGATCATCTTTTCGACGATGGCGACCGTTTGATCGTCATTGAGTTCGATCTGTTCGTCGACTTCCTTGCGCTTGATGTCGGCCAGGATCAGGCGAATCGTGTTGAGCTTGCCGGCTTCCTTGGCGCGCATCGCCGCTTTCATGTCGTTGGTGATTTGTTCTTTGAGACTCATGGCTTCTCCGGATCGATAGATGGAAACAACAAAACCCGCCGGGGTAACAACCAGGGCGGGTTCACAGGACTTCCTAGCGGCTGCCGGGACGAGCCTTTTGCTCTGTCACCGGTTCAAGCCCGGCCGGACAGTCTTAGTACAGTTTCTTCGGCAGCTGCTGGCTGCGGATGCGCTTGTAGTGACGCTTCACGGCAGCGGCGAGCTTGCGCTTGCGCTCTGCAGTCGGCTTTTCGTAGAACTCGCGTGCGCGCAGTTCCGTCAGGAGACCAGTTTTTTCGATAGTGCGCTTGAAGCGACGCATTGCGACTTCGAACGGCTCGTTTTCTTTAAGGCGGATAGTGGTCATGTAAAAATCAAACCGTTGGATTTAGGGAAGAACGAAATTCTAGCAGCTTTTGACAAGCAGTGGAAGAGAATAAGCTGGTGTAGTGAAATTGCTACTTGGCTCCGAACCTTGCCTGCAAGGGCTCATACGCTCTGCCCTGCGACGAAGCCGGAAGCCCAGGCCCACTGGAAATTGTAGCCGCCGAGCCAGCCGGTCACGTCGACGGCTTCGCCGATGAAGTACAGGCCGGGGACGTCCTTGGCCATCATGGTTTGCTGCGACAGGGCGCGGGTGTCGACGCCGCCCAGCGTCACCTCGGCCTTGCGATACCCCTCGGAGCCGGTCGGGACGATGGCCCAGCGGTTGATCGCGTCGCCCAGTTTGCGCAGCCTGGCGTCGGGCATGTCGGCCAGGCGCGCGTCCGGCGCGAGGCCGTTGGCCAGCAGCAAGCCATCGACCAGGCGCGCCGGCAGCCATTGGGTCAGCACGTTGCCGAGCTGCTTCTTGACCGTCGTCTTGGCGCCGATCAGTTCTTCGGCCACGTCCCTGTCGGGCAGCAGGTTCACCATGATCGGCGTGCCCGGTTCCCAATAGCTGGAAATCTGCAGGATCGCCGGACCCGACAGGCCACGGTGGGTAAACAGCAAATCCTCGCGGAACAGGCCGCCGCCTTTGGCATTCCTCGCATGCTTGCCCTTGCCGGAACCGGTCGACACTTCCACCTCCAGGGCGATGCCGGCCAGCGGCGCGAACGCTTCCCAGCCCGGGCCATCGAAGGTCAGCGGCACCAGACCCGGACGCGCCGCGACCAGCGGCAGGCCGAATTGCGTGGCAATGCGGTAAGCGAGGTCGGTCGCGCCGATTTTCGGGATCGACAGGCCGCCGGTGGCGATCACGAGGCTCCCGGCGAACAGGTCGCCGTGGTCGGTGTCGATCAGGTAGCCATCAAGCTCTTTCGTCACGCCATGCACCTTGCATGGCATGCGCCAGTTGACCTCGGCGGCGCTGCATTCGGCCTTCAGCATGGCGATGATCTGCTCGCTCGACTCGTTGCAGAACAGCTGGCCGCGGTGCTTTTCGTGGTAACCGATACGGTGCTTTTTCACCAGCGCCAGAAAATCCTGCGCCGTGTAGCGCGACAGCGCGCTCTTGCAGAAATGCGGGTTTTCGGAGAGGAAATTCTGCGGGCCGGCATTGATGTTGGTGAAATTGCAGCGTCCGCCGCCCGAGATGCGGATTTTCTCGGCCAGCTTGTCGGCATGGTCGATCAGCACCACGCGCTTGCCGCGCGCGCCGGCGATCGCCGCGCACATCATTCCGGCGGCGCCCGCGCCGATTACCGCTACATCGAATTGTTTTGCCATGAGCTGCCGCCGCCAGATTCAAACCCGCCATTGTAAACGTTCGCACGCACACTGCGGCGGCCGGGGCGCAA
Source organism: Massilia jejuensis (assembly GCF_042656795.1). Classification (NCBI taxonomy): domain Bacteria; kingdom Pseudomonadati; phylum Pseudomonadota; class Betaproteobacteria; order Burkholderiales; family Oxalobacteraceae; genus Massilia; species Massilia jejuensis. Next base: position 213,228 of record NZ_JBHSMS010000036.1, read on the forward strand.
ATCGGCCGGCGCGCGGCGAGAACGGTTCAGGCCTCGTCCGGGCCGCGCACGTCGAGGTCGCGGCCGTTGAGCACGGTGCCGTCCGGTCCGATCGTGATGCGCTGCATGCCGGTCTCCCGCAGGCCGAGGCGTTGCAATTGCCCCGGTTCCACGCGCAGTACATACTCGCCCGGAAAAATACCGGTCATTACGTAATAGCCGTCCGCGGCGCTGGCGACGGTGGCGACGACCTTGCGCGCGGCATCGACCAGCTCGAGCCTGAGGTCGCCGATCGGGCGCCGTACGCCCCTGGCGAAGAGATAGGTGGTGCCGTCGACCTCGCCGGTGATGCCGACCGCGAAGTCGACCTGGCTGACCCTGCCCGGCCGCGGCACGATGCGCACGCCGGCCAGCCGCGGCTGCCATTGCGGGTCTTCGAGCGTACTCGGGTCGATCCCGATGTCGATATGCCGGTTGGCCGGCAGGCGCGGCAACCAGGCCAGGCCGGCCGCGTCGGTGCGTACGCCGTAGTTGGCGCCGTTGACGGTGAAGCCCGCGCCGGCGAGGCCCTGTTCGCCCTGGTCCATGCTGCCGTTCAGGTTTTTATCGAGGAACACGCGCAGCGAGGCCGCTCCCGTGCTCGCCATCGGCTGGGCCTCCCTCAAAAGGCGCCGGCTGCGCGGTTCCAGTCCCATCGCCATGAACACTTGCACGCCGACGCCGTAGGCGTGGCGGCCCGCATAAAAGCCGCTCACGCCCAGGCCGAACCTGCCCAGGCTCTTGCTGAGCGACCCGGTGGCGCGCAGCTCCCGCTCCTGGAACATGCGCGCCAGGCCCAGGTTCAGCACATAGCCGCCGGCCAGGTACCAATCGGCCGAGGCGGCCGCGCTGCCGAGGGCGGCCTGCGGCGCCAGCGTGTATTGCAGCTGGCCGGTGAGGCCGATGCCGGCGACCCTGCGGCTCGCCTGCAGCAGGCCGTCGGCCCGTTCGATGCCGCCCAGCGACTGCCAGCGCAATGCATTGCTGAGCGCAGTGCCGTTGCGGTAGGCCGACAGGCGCGCTTGCACTTCTCGCTGTTCCAGGCGCGATCCGAGCAGGTCGCGCCTGAGCTGGAGCGACAGCGGGAAGACATTCGCACCGAAGGCGAGCACGCCTTCGGCGCGCAGCTCGTCGCGGGTGCGCACCGGGTCGGCGCCGGGTACGAAGAACGCGCTGGTGAAGCCGTCCAGGCGGGCCCGGCTTGCCGAGAACGCGACGTTGCCGATGCGCGTCTTCAATCCCAGCTGGGCCAGCTTGCCGCCGTCATCGGCCCGCACCGCGTCGGCCGTCAGGATGATGCCCTTGTAATAGCCGCGCAGGCCGAGGCTGGCATAGCTGCGCGCGGCGTCGAACAGCGGCATGCGCTGCCAGCCGGCGCTGAGGTTGACATGCTGGTTCATGCCCCACTCGACCTGGGCCAGCGCATGCGTGCGCCCCGCGTCGTCGCGGTGCCCGACCAGGTCGTAGAACAGGGCGCCGCGCGGCAGCGTCGACTGCTCCAGCAGGAAATACTGGCGCTCGACGCGCGACTGCCCCAGCGGCCCGTGGAAGACGAGCCGGAATTCATTCGGGCCATAGGCCAGCGGCTGGTCGGCGAAGCTGTACTTGCCGTCGGGACGTGATGGCTGGACGCCAACGAGCGCGTCGTTGTAGTACAACTCGACATCCCAGCCGGGCGCCAGGTCGCCCTGCAGCGTGTGGCGGTCGAAACTGGTCGGCTGGTCGAGCCGACGGTTGCTGAGCGCAATCCCGTTGCCGGTCGTGCTGCTGGTCGAGATATTGGCCACGCCGGGTACCGGCACGCTGCCGAACAAGGCGGTGCGCGCCTTCAGCGGGCCCAGCAGCGCGCCGTCCGGATCGTTGCGCCCGAGCGTCAGGCGCAGGCTCGACGCAGGGCCGTCGCGGCTGCGGCTGGCGTACAGCGCCGCTTCCATGCCCAGCAAATCGGTGGTCAGGTAGGCGCTCCAGGACGCCTCGGCAGTACGCGCGCTGCCGCGCTTGTCGAAGGCAAAGCCGAGCGTCTGGTCGATGAAGGGCACGCCGGCCAGGCGATAGGGCGTGGCCAGGCGCGGATAGCCGGGATCGCCATAGCCGCCGGGCGTGCCCGGCAGGCTGCCGCGCTCGCGCCGCTGCAGGCGCGCCTGCAACGGCAACTGTTCGCGCGGGCGCACCTTCAGCGCCAGGCTGGACAGGTCGAGGTCGAAGTCGACCGGCAGCCAACGCGCGAGCAGCCGGCTGGCGACGTAGATCTCGTCGCCTTCCAGCCTGAGCTGCGCCGGATCGACGGCTTCGCGCCGGCCCGCGATGTCGGCCGCCCTGCCCGCCACGTCGAGGCTGAAATGGCGTGCTTCGGTCAGGATGTAGCCGCTGGCGCGGCCGGCGCCGGGCGCGACACGGATGGCCAGCGTCAGCAGGCGCGCCATCTCGCCCAGCGGCAGGTAGACGTCGCGTCCGGCCTCGTAGGCCGTGACGGCGTCGGAGAGCACCTGGCTGCCGAGGCGCACCTCGAGCAGGACCAGGTTGGCGTCGGCCTGTTCTGCGGGCGCCGGTGCGGCGGCCAGGCACGGCCCCGGCAGCGCCGCAGGCAGCGTCAGCGCCGCGAGGACAATGCCTGTTCGAAATGACAGCATGGCGCATGAGCACGCTTGGCCACTCCCGTCATCGCCGACGGCGCAGGTAGTGCCAGGCCGGGCAGGCGGCCAGGCGCACTCACGGCAGGTGCAGGCTGGCCTGTGCCAGCAGCTTGCCGCCGGCCTCGGGCCGGTCGCGGTAGCTGACCTCGAGCAGCCCGCCGGCCAGGGCCAGGCCGGCCGGCACGTCCAATGCAAGGGTGGCCTTGCGCACGCGGTTCGGTGTGTACACGGCAATGCCGCTGATCCGGGCCAGGGTGTGCGGTTTGCCGCTCCCGGGCGTAAAGGTGACGCTGACATCGCCGTACACGGAATTGCCGCCCGCGCGCTCGAACTGCAGGACGAGCTGGTCACGTCCGGCCTCGTCCTTGCGCAAGGCCAGGCCCGCCAGCGCAATGCTGGCATCGGCGGCGCCGTGACGCACGATGACGGGGACCGAGGCGCCCACCAGCGCGTTCAGCACCACGCCGATCCGGGTGGGGTCGGCGCCCTTGCTCTCGATGCTGGCCCGGCCCTCGACCTCGGGCAGCTTGTCGAACTGCAGGTGCGAGCGGTACTCGCCCGCGGCCAGCTCGGCGGGTTTGCGCAGCATCACCCGGACCGTCTGGGCCGTTCCCGGCTGCAAGGTGATCTGGCGCGGGGAATACCGCAGCATCGGGTCGGCGAAGCGTTCCCCGTCTTGCGCCGTCTCGGCCGCCTCGAACTGTCCGGCCTCGGTCATGCGGCGGTTGACCAGCGACATGCGGTAGCTGGCGGGCTTGCTGCCGGTATTGATCAACTCGATCTGGGCGGCGCGCGTGTTGTTGTCGAATACGATGCGGGTCGGATGCAGCATCAGCTCCGCGCGCGCCGCCACGAACGGCACCAGCAGCATGCAGGCAAACACGGCCCGAAACAGGCGGCCCGCGGCGAGAACGGATGCAAAGGCGATGGAAAGCATGGTGTGTCCTTTCACTGCGCAGGGAGCGATGGCGGTACGGGATTACTGGAAGTTGACGATCAGCGGAAAGGTGCCGGAATAAGCGCCGGGCGCCTGGTTCGGCGCCACGGTGAGGGTGGCGCCGACCGACAGCGTCGTGCCGCCGGCCAGGAGCGGGAGCAGCGTGTCGGGCGTGTTGAAGTCGTCGATGGCCATGCTGCTGGCGCCGCTGACGAGGCGGATGGCGCCGTCGGCCGGCAGGGAAACGATGACGGCCTTGCCCTCGCCGCCGCTAGCGCCGTTGCCGAATTTCCCGATATTGAATCCGGCCTGGCCGGCGTCCGGGGAATTGAGCAGGACCAGGCCGCCGGTGCGCGCGCGCAGGCCGGACGGACTGACGACCACGGTGCCGCCGCTGCCGGCCACGAAACGGCCGAAATCGAGGCTGCGGATATTGCTCAGCACGACCTGCTGGGCGAACGCAGCCGGCGCGGCGGTCGCAAGCAGCACCAGGCTGGCGCTGCGTGCGATGCACGCGTTTCTAAAGAAGCGGTAACGGCGTACCAGCATGGTCGGAGCCGATCGCGGCGCCATGCGGCTCGTCAGTTGTATTCGACCGTTGCGGTCACCGAGCCCGTGTAATCGCCCGGCGCCTGGTTGGCGGCAACGGTCAGTTCGCCGCCGACGAAGAAGCTTTGGGTGCCGGTGGGGCCCACGCTCAGCGTACCGCTGGCAATGTTGCTCACCGCGGTAAAGGTCATCGTGCCGCCGCCGCCCTCCTTGTTCAGCGGGCTGGTGACCAGGCTGATCGAGTAGTTCAAGCCGCCCTGGCCGCTGACGTTGAACTGCGCCGCGCCGCCCGGATTGGTGGCGATCAGGGTGACGCCGCCGGTCTTGCTGCGGGCGCCGGCGGTGGCGATGGCGACCGTGCCGCCGGTCGCGCCGGCGGCGAAGGTGCCGAAGGCGAGGTCGGCCGCCTTGACGATCTGGATCGGCGCGACGACAGTGCTTTTTGCATCGGCCGCGACGCTTGCGGCACTGGCGTTGCCGGCGCAGGCCAGGGCCAGGACGGCGAGACGGAAACCGTTCGAGGTAAAGCGTGGGTTCTTGGTCATGCTGATCATCCTTCACATTTTGGGGGACCGGCCCATCGGGCCGGACGTGTCTGGCGACGACACCGAACGCGACATTGTTATCGGCCACGTGACCGATTGGGTTGCCTTACGGTATCGCTTGCTATGCTGCAACAAGAACGCCTTTCCATTCTTGCTGTAAATCATCAATGCGTTTCCGCCGATAAATTTATTAGAAGTAATGTGATGGATGGCGCGTGGTTCATCCTTGCGTTTGCGCAAACGTAAGAATTTCGTCTTCGGGAAGTGCATCGCCCGCGAGCGGGGCGGAGGAAGAGGCGCCAGGCCGGGCCAGCGCCAGGCCCCGGCTAGGTTCTTGCTGGCAGCGTCAGGCGCGCAAGGCCCGCGCGACGCGCACGCAGGCGGCCACTTGCGCCGTGATCGAGGGCGGCACCGGCACGTCGCCGCGCAGCGCGGCGGCGATCCAGGCGGCGGTGGCGGCCGCGTCGCGCGCTCCGGGCACTTCGGCCAGGGTATCGGCCGGCGCGTCGCGCTCGACCAGCAGCGTGCGCTCCCCGCCGTGGAACCAGTCGATCTGCTGGGCGCGGTGCGGGTTGGCCACGGTCTCCCCTTCGGTACCGCGCATCAGGAAGGCGTCGCCGCGCTCCGGCCTGGCGGCCGTCATGAAGTACTCGCCCAGAGCCTGCAGATATTCGGGATGGGTGTAGGACACCAGGCGCAGGGCCGCGCCCTCAAAGGGTTGCAGGATTTTTACGATCGTGTGCGTGGAGTTGCGCACGCCCAGGATGCGGCGCAGCGACAGCATGTGCGCCAGGCTGGGCGCCAGGGTTTCGATCGGCATGAAGGCCGGGCGCCCGGCGGCGAAGGCATCGTGCACGGCGGCGCTGGTGGCCGCCTCGGCCAAGCCCAGCTCGGCCAGGATCTCGGCCGTGGTCACCCGGCCCGGGTCGCTGCGCACCCCGTGCACGAGGGTGGGCACCCCTTCGCGCGCGAGCAGCAGCGCCAGCAGGGGCGTCAGGTTGGCGAGCTTGCGCGCTCCGTTATAGCTGGGCACGAGCACCGGCGCGAACGGCCCCGGCGGCGCCGGCAGCGGCGCGAACGCCGCTTCGGCCGCATCCATGAAGCCGGCCAGTTCGTCCACCGACTCGCCCTTGATGCGCATGGCCAGCAGGATCGCGCCCAGTTCCAGGTCGGAGACGCGGCCCTCCAGCATGGCGCCGTACAGGGCGGCGGCGTCCTCGCGCACCATGCTGCGCGCGCCTTTCACGCCGCGGCCGATCTCCTTGATGAAACGGGCGGCCGGAAAGGGTTCGGGGAAGGAAGGCAGGCGGGTATCGGTATCCATGCCGACAGCTTACACTGTCGTGCGTTTGCCCTGCTTTTGACTTGCATGCTGCAGACAAGCATTTTTGGCGCTACACTCGCCGATCGAACTTTGTCCAACGGACCGCCCCATGCTGATCACTCCAGATATCGAAAATACCAACGTTACTTCGTTCGGGCGCATGCCTACCCCGACCGAGCTGCACGCCAAGCTGCCGCTGTCGGAGCGCGCATTCGGCACTGTCATGGGTGGCCGCGCCGCGTTGCGCGACATTCTCGACCGCAGGGACGGGCGCCTGTTCGTCGTCGTCGGCCCCTGCTCGATCCACGACCCGGAGGCCGGCCTGGATTATGCGCGCCGCCTGAAAGCCTTGCAGGAGGAAGTGGCCGACACGATGCTGCTGGTGATGCGCGTGTACTTCGAGAAGCCGCGCACGACCACCGGCTGGAAGGGCTATATCAACGACCCGTTCATGGATGACTCGTTCCAGGTCGACGTCGGCATGGAGCGCGCGCGCCAGTTCCTGATCGATGTCTGCGAACTGGGCCTGCCGACCGCCACCGAGGCGCTCGACCCGATTTCGCCGCAGTACCTGGGCGATTTGATTGCCTGGACCGCCATCGGCGCCAGGACCACCGAATCGCAGACCCACCGCGAGATGTCCTCGGGCCTGTCGACGCCGGTCGGCTTCAAGAACGGGACCGACGGGGATGTGAGCATCGCGATCAACGCCGTGCTGTCGTCGGCCAATCCGCATGCCTTCCTGGGTATCAACGACAAGGGCACGGTCTCGATCGTGCGCACGCGCGGCAACGGCTACGGCCACGTCGTGCTGCGCGGCGGCGGCGACCGTCCGAACTACGATTCGGTCTCGGTCACGATCGCCGAACAAGCCTTGAAGAAGGCCGGCCTGCCGGCCAACCTCGTGGTCGACTGCTCGCACGCGAACAGCTACAAGAAGCCGGAGCTGCAGCCCCTGGTGATGTCGGACGTGATCCAGCAGATCAAGCATGGCAACCGGTCGCTGGTGGGCGTGATGATCGAGTCGAACATCGTGGCGGGCAATCAACCGATTCCGAGCGACCTGACGCAGCTGAAATATGGCTGCTCGGTGACCGATGGCTGCATTGGCTGGGACGATACGGCGACGATGCTGAGGAATGCGCACAAGGAACTGCTGGCGCGTCCTTGAGCGTGACGATGCCGCCGGCTCCCGGCGGCGGCGCCGCATGTGCTTTACAATGCCAGCTTCCGCTTCTCCCTTCCGGCATTTCCCATGATTGTTCTCGGCGTCGAATCGTCCTGCGATGAAACCGGCCTGGCTCTGTACGATACCGAGCGCGGGCTGCTGTCCCATGCCCTGCATTCGCAGGTCGCCATGCACGAGGAGTACGGCGGCGTGGTGCCGGAACTGGCTTCGCGCGACCACATCCGGCGCGCCCTGCCCCTGCTCGAACAAACCTTGCGGCAGGCCGGCATCGCGAAAAGCGACATCGACGCCATCGCCTACACCCAGGGGCCGGGCCTGGCCGGCGCGCTGCTGGTGGGTTCGTCGGTCGCCTGCAGCCTGGCGCTCGCGCTGGATAAACCGGTGCTCGGCGTGCACCATCTCGAAGGCCACCTGCTCTCGCCGCTGCTGGCCAGCGACCGTCCGGCCTTCCCTTTCATCGCCTTGCTGGTCTCGGGCGGCCACACCCAGCTCATGCGCGTGGACGGCGTCGGGCGCTACACGCTGCTCGGCGAAACCCTGGACGACGCGGCCGGCGAAGCCTTCGATAAATCGGCCAAGCTGCTCGGCCTCGGCTATCCGGGAGGACCGGCGATTTCGCGCCTGGCCGAATTCGGCGACCCCGCCGCCTATACCCTGCCGCGCCCGATGCTGCACTCGAAAGACTTCAACTTCAGCTTCTCGGGCCTGAAGACAGCCGTGCTGACGGTGGTAAAGAACCACGAAGAGAAGGTCGTCGCCAATATCTGCGAGCAGGACAAGGCGAACATCGCGCGCGGTTTTGTCGACGCCATCGTCGACGTCCTGACCGCCAAATGCGTCAACGCGCTGCGCCACTCGGGCTTGAAGCGCCTCGTGATCGCCGGCGGCGTGGGCGCGAATGCGCAGCTGCGGGCGTCGCTGGATGCGGCAGCGGACAAGCGCAAGTTCCGCGTCTTTTATCCGGAGCTCGAATTCTGCACCGACAACGGCGCCATGATCGCCTTCGCCGGGGCCCTGCGCCTGGAGAAGAATGCGGCGCTGGCGACGCGCGATTACGCCTTCACCGTGCGTCCGCGCTGGCCGCTGGACGAGCTGGAAGCGGCCTAGGTTTCGCTGAACTCGCAGCGCCGACATCGATCCTACCGTGTGACCGCCCTGCCCCAAACGGTGGCAAACTCTGGCGGTTCAGTTTTGGGAGGTCCTCCATGCGCGTTGTAAGTTGGAACATTCACTGGGGTTGCGGAAAAGACGGGCGCATCCGGATCCACGCGATCATCGATGTGCTGCGCAAGCTCAACCCGGATATCATCTGCCTGCAGGAAGTCGCCGCGAACCACCCGGAACTCGAGGGCAGCGCCACCGCCAACCAGTTCAAGCAGCTGGCCGGCGCCTTCGGCGGCTTTCATCCGGTCGAGCACGCACCCAGTGAAATCTACCGCAACAACGTCCCCCGCCTGTTCGGCAACCTGATCCTCTCGAAATACCGCATCACCCAGGCCCACCGCCACCTGCTGCCCTGGCCGGCCGACCCCGACAGCCCACCGGGCATGCCGCGCGGCGCGATCGAGGTCGTGCTCGATACGCCGGGTTCGAAACTGCGCCTCGTCACCACCCACCTCGAATACCACTCGCCGCTGCAGCGGTCGGCCCAGGTGCGGCGCCTGCGCGAGCTGCATGCCGAAGCGAGCGCCCGCGCCCGCATCTTCGCCGCGCATGCGGACATGGACGCGCCGTATCAGCTGGGCGAGCGGCCCGCCTCGGCCATCTACTGCGGCGATTTCAACATGGCGCCCGGCGACGCCGACTACGGGGCGCTGCTCGCCCCCGGCCTCGACGGCGCACCCGCGCTGGTGGACGCCTGGACCGCCCAGCACCCGGGGCGCGTGCGCGCGCCCACTACCGGCCTGCATGGCTACCCATGGCCGGACAAGCCCGATTGCTACGATTATTTCTTCGTCACCGAAGACCTGGCGCGGCGCGTGGCGGCGGTGGAGGTGCAGTCGGAAACGGCGGCATCGGATCATCAGCCGGTGGTGCTGGACCTGGTCCCGGGGACCTGATCCGGCGCGGGTTTCACGCGCTGGTCGAACGCGTGAAACCCGGGCATCACATCAACGGCGCATCCGATTGCGCCGCGATCTCGCGCAGGACGCGCTCGAACACTTCCGGCGGCTGGCCGCCGGAAATCAAATGCCGCTGGTTGATGACGACCGCGGGCACCGATCGGATGCCGGCGCGCTGGAAGAACAGTTGGCTCTCGCGCACTTCGTCGGCATATTCGCCGGTTTCCAGGATGCGCGCCGCTTCGGCGGTGTCGAGTCCGACCTGGCCGGCCACGCGCACCAGGAGCGCGCGCGAGCTCGGGTCTTCGCAATGGGTGAAGTAGGCCTCCAGCAGCGCCAGCTTGAGCGCATGCTGGCGGCCCTGCGACGCGGCCCAGTGCAGCAGGCGGTGCGCATCGAAGGTGTTGTAGATGCGGCCGCGGCGCGCCATGTCGAAGGTGAAGCCGACTTCCTCGCCGCGCCGGCGGATCATCTCGCGCGATTCGATCTGCTGCTCGAGCGAGGCGCCGTATTTTTCGGTGATGTGTTCGACGATGTCCTGGCCTTCGGGGCCCATGTCGGGGTTGAGCTCGAAAGGCTGGAAGTGGATCTCGGCGGTGACGTCGGGGGCGACGCGTTCGAGCGCCTGCTCGAGCGACTTGAGGCCGATCGCGCACCAGGGGCACGACACGTCCGAGACAAAATCAATCCTCAATTGCTTGCTCACCTTATACCGCCTTCCTGATTAGGTGCCGGCAAGGGCGCCGGCTTCAAGCGGATATGGGGATGCTTGCGAGGGAATCAACAGGGGCACGTGGCCGTCCGGGCCGGCGCGCTTACTTCTTCTTGGCGCCGGCGGCCTTGCTGCCGAGGCGCGACTCCTTGCCGGCGATGAGGTTGCCGATATTGGCGCTGTGGCGCCACAGCAGGAGCGCGCTCATGGCGATCACCGCGAACAGGATCTCGTCGGCGCCGAACAGCAGGCCGTAGTAGAACGGCGCGAAGATGGCGGCGATCAAAGCGGCCAGCGAGGAATAGCGGAAGGCGTAGGCGACGACCACCCAGGTGACCAGGGTCGCCAGGCCCAGCCAGACGTTCAGGCCGAGCAGCACGCCGAGCGCGGTGGCCACCCCCTTGCCGCCGACGAAGCGAAAGAAGACCGGCCACAGATGGCCGAGAAAGACGGCAATCGCGACAAGCGCCACGCCGGCGTCGCCGATGCCGTACTGCGGGCCGAGCCTGATCGCCAGCCATACCGCCAGCCAGCCCTTGGCGGCGTCGCCGACCAGGGTCGCGATGGCCGCCTTCTTGCTGCCGCTGCGCAGCACATTGGTCGCGCCCGGGTTCTTCGAGCCATAGGTGCGCGGGTCCGACAGGCCGAACAGGCGGCTCATCACGACTGCAAACGAAATCGAGCCGATCAGATAGGCTAGGACGGTGAAGATCAGGGTGTTCATTGTTGTCTCTCTGTTATGCCCCTCTGGCGGGCTCGTGAATATACACCAGCGCCGCGCGCGGCGATAGTCAGTCGGCCAGCGCGCACTGCACCGGCGTGGCGCCGAGCACCTCGACCAGCACGCCGGGGGCGATGCCGACCAGGTAGCCGCGCCGTCCGCCATTGATATAGATCTTGCCGAGCGCGAGGATGCTTTCCTCCACATACACCGGCATCGCCTTGCGCGTGCCGAAGGGAGAGGTGCCGCCGACCAGGTAGCCGGAGTGGCGCTGGGCCACGTCCGGCTTGCACGGCTCGACCGACTTGCAGCCGATCGCGCGCGCCAGGTTCTTGGTCGAGACCTTGCAGTCGCCGTGCATCAGCACGATCAGCGGGCGCGCCGCTTCGTCCTGCATCACCAGCGTCTTGACGACGTCGTGCTCGGGCACGCCCAGCGCACGGGCCGAGACCGCGGTGCCGCCATGTTCCTCGTAGGCGTAGGGATGCTCGGAAAAACCGACCGCATGCTTGCGCAGGAAGCTGGTGGCGGGTGTCTCGGACACGTGCTCTTTCTTGGCCATGCGTGATACGCTAAACACTGGAATAAAGGGTTTCTATTATGCAGCAAGAAATACGCTTTGCCACCTTCAACGTGTGCAACCTGGCGCCGGCCGGCGTGAAGCTGTACGACAACCTGCTGCCGACGACGCCTGAAGAATACGAAGCCAAGCTGAGCTGGACAGCGCACCAGATCGATTTGCTCGACGCCGACGTGATCGGTTTCCAGGAAATTTTTTCGCAGGCGACCTTGAAGGAAGTGCTGGCCAGGACCAGCCGCTACCGCGAAGCCTTCCACCTCGGCTTCGATCCGGACCCGGCCGCCATGCGCCTGACGCCGAGCGTGGCCCTGGTGTCGCGCCTGCCGCTGCACGGCCCTGCCAAGCCGATGGTCGAATTTCCGCGTGGCATAGAACTGCCGGTAGGCAGCCGCGATGCCGCCCGCTTTACCCGCGCGCCCCTGCATGCGGTCATCGCGGTCTCGCCCGACGTGATGGTCGACGTGGTGGTGGTGCACCTGAAATCGCGCCGTCCCGACTACCGCACCGGCGACACCGGCGAAGACCCCGCCCTGTATGCGCTGGCCTGCCTGCGCTCGCTGATCCGGCGCGGCACCGAGGCCGCCGCCCTGCGCGTGCTGCTCACCGAAATGGGACGCGCCAACCGCCGTCCGCGCGTGGTGCTGGGCGACTTCAACGACGTCGCCGATTCGGTCACGACCAGCATCGTGCTCGGCGCCGGCACCCCGCTCGGCGACCGCCTGTACGACGCCAGCCAGGTGCAGCGCCGCGTCGACCATGCGCGCCACCTGGGCTTTTCGAGCGTACACGAAGGCCATTGCTCGACCATCGACCACATCCTGGTATCGGAAGAATTCAACGGCGCCCTGCCGAACGCGATCGGCGAAGTGGTCGACGTGATCTACCTGAACGACCACCTGAACCTGGCGCTGCCGGCGGCATCCGACCATGGCCAGGTGCTGGCACGCATCCGCCTGTACGACGAAGGCCACGGCCTCATGGACGCGGGCGTCTAGGCGGCTTCGAGGCCGGCGGCGCTCCGGCGTCCGGCCCGGCCGCGGCGCAGGCGCCCGCGCCCGTGCCTGCGTCCGCGGCGCCCTCATTGCCCGCCTGCGCTCCCAGGCTTGCTCCTGCGGCAGCCGCATAAAACCCCTGGTATGCGTCGCAGCCGTGCTGGCGCAGGTAGTTCAGCTGCTCGGCCGTTTCCACCCCTTCCGCGATCACCTTGAGCTTGAGGCTGCGCGCCAGCGCGATGATGGCCGGGATCATGGCCGCCGCATCCGGCCCGGTGACGATGTCGTCGATGAAGCTGCGGTCGATTTTCAGTTTCGACAGCGGAAAGCGGCGCAGGCTCGACAGGCTGGAAAAGCCGGTGCCGAAGTCGTCGATGGTCAGCTGCACGCCGCGCTCGCGCAAGGTGTTGACGGTGTCGAGCGTGGCCGCGTCGCCGGTCATGATGGTTTTTTCGGTGATTTCGAGGTCGAGGAATGCAGGTTCCAGGCCGGACGCTTCCAATGCTTCGTCGACATAGCGCAGCAAGTCGTCGTGGATGAACTGGACGTTCGACAGGTTGACCGCCACCACCACCGGAAAGCCGGCGTCGCGCCAGCGCCGCGCTTGCTGGCAAGCCTCGCGCAGCACCCATTCGCCAATGGGCACGATCAAGCCCGATTCCTCGGCTGCGCCGATGAAGGCGTCCGGCATCAAGAGGCCGCGTTCCGGGTCGCGCCAGCGGAGCAAGGCCTCGAAAGCGACCGTGCGCCCGCTGCCGATGTCGATCTCGGGCTGGTATTCGAGCTCGAATTCGCCGTTGTCGAGCGCCCGGCGCAGCCGGTTTTCCATCTGCACGCGCTCGATCACGCGCGAATTCATTTCGGGGCTGAAGAAGTGGAATTCGTTGCGCCCGCTTTCCTTGGCGTGGTACATCGCCACGTCGGCATGGCGCAGCAGGGTTTTCGGGTCGTCGCCGTCGCTCGGGCAGATGGCGATGCCGATCGACACCGACAGGTTCAAGGCGCCGGTCCCGGCCTGCACCGGCCGTGCGACCGCCTGCATGATGGTAGTGGCAACGTGCGCGGCCTGGTCGACGCCGCCGATATCGGCCAGCAGCACCACGAATTCGTCGCCGCCCAGGCGGCTGACCGTGTCGACGCGGCGCACGCAGCGCCGCAGGCGGTTCGCCATTTCCTGCAGGACGGCGTCGCCGACTTCGTGGCCGTGGTTGTCGTTGACCGCCTTGAAATGGTCGAAGTCGATGAACATCAGGGCGCACTGGCGGTGCTGGCGCGCCACGCCCGCCAGGGCCTGCTCGAGGCGGTCCATGAACAGGGTGCGGTTCGGCAGGCCGGTCAGGGGGTCGTGCTCGGCCAGGTGGCGCGCCTGCTCGACTTCCCGCTGGCGCTCGCTGATATCGGTGAGCATGACCATGTAGCTCGTCACCGCGCCGTCGCTGTCGGTGATCGGCGAGAGCGCCGCCCGGATCGGGATGGCGCCGCCGTCGCGCCGCATGCCCCACATCTCGCCTTCCCAGTGCTGCTGGCCGTCGAGGTGGTCGCGCAGGCGGTCGTAGAAGGCGCGGTCCTGCAGGCCCAGGCGCAGGCTCGGCAGCTCGATGCCGACCACTTCCTCGGCCGGGTAGCCGGTCAGCTCGGTGTAGGCCCGGTTGGCCGCCAGCACGCGGTGCTCGCGGTCGACCAGCAAGATGGCGTCGCGCGTGTGGTCGAACACCTGGCCTGCCTGGCGCAGCGATTCTTCGAGCGCCTTGCGCGCGGTGACGTCGACTTCCATGCAAAAGACCTGGCGCGCATCGTCCTGGCCGCGACCCTCGCCCGGCACCGGAAAATGGCTCGAATGCAACCACAAGCGGCGCCCGTCGGCCAGCTCGACATGCCATTCGTGTGCCTTGACCGGCTCGCCTGTGCGCCAGACCGCATCGATGGCATCGCTGAATTCGCGCTCCTTGCCGATGTGCTTGACGAGCCTGACGAAGGGCTGGCCTATCGCCTGGCTGGCGGGAATACCGAGCAGCTCGGCACAGGCGCGATTCCAGAAGCGCACGATGCCGTCCCGGTCCTGGCTGTGGACCGCCACCGAAGGGCTGAGCTCGATTGCCGCGACGAAGCGGTACAACCAGTCCAGCACTTCACGCGCCGGCCCGTCGCCAAAGGCGGACAGGGGCGGTTCGGGCAAATCGCTGCTCACAAACAATCCTTTTCTCGAATGCAACGAAAGCGGCGCTGCTTCCTGGTCGACCATTCTTGGCGCCACCGATGTAATTTCGTTTGCGCGTACGCAAAGGTATCGCGCATGCATAAAATTATGCAAGCGCATCGCGTTTCGTCCGCTTTTTCCGCAGTTCAGCGTCGGGAAACGGCTGCTTGTCGCATCCCGATGGCGCCGGCACTTGTCATTTCATATAGTCCCCACCATGCGCACGGCGCTTCGCTTCGGACCAGGTGGAGCACGCGCGTCCCTTTTCCCTCCCGAGCTCCGAACAACACGAACAATCGCCGCCATGAACATCGACCCCCTGCCGCCCGGCGCCGCCCTCTCTCTTTCCACGCGGCGCCGCTGGCGCGCGCCGGCCGTCGCACTGGCCATCGTGGCGCTCGCCGGCGGCGGCTGGTTCGCGTTGCAGGGCAAGGGCATGGCGGTGCCGGCGGCCGCGGCGGCGAACAAGCCCGGCGCCCCGGCCGTCTTCGAGCTGGCGCAGAACGACGTCGTCACGGTCGAGTCGCGCGAACTGGTGCTGCGCCTGCCGCTGTCGGGTTCGCTTGCGCCGCTGGCCCAGGCCACGGTGAAATCGAAGGTCGCGGGCGTGGTGCTGGCGACGACCGTGCGCGAAGGCATGAAGGTGAGCGCCGGCCAGGTCATCGCGCGCCTGGACGACGCCGATGCGCGCGCCCGCATGGCCCAGCAGGCGGCGCTGCTGAAGGAAGCCGGCGCGCGCCTGGCGATGGCGACCAAGAACGAAGCCAACAGCCAGGCCCTGCTCGCGCAGAACTACATCTCGCAAAATTCGTTCGACACCACCCGCAACAGCGTCGAGCTGGCCCAGGCGGCGGTGGATGCGGCGCGCGCCCAGCTCGCGCTGGCGCGCATCGCCCTGAACGACACGACCATTCGCGCGCCGCTCTCCGGCGTGGTCAGCAAGCGCTTCGTGCAGGCCGGCGAAAAGCTCTCGCCCGATAGCCCGGTGATGGCGATCGTCGACCTGGCGCGCCTGACGCTCGACGCCCAGGTGCCGGCCTCCGACATTGCGCGCGTGCAGGCCGGCCAGGAGGTGCGCTTCAAGGTCGACGGCTTCGACGGGCGCGTCTTTTCCGGCAAGGTCGCGCGCATCAACCCAGCCGCCGAGGCGGGTTCGCGTTCGATGATGGTGTATATCGACGTGGCCAACGACGACGGCAGCTTGCGCGCCGGCATGTTCGCGAAGGGCGAGATCGCGACCGACAGATCAGGCGCGCGCCCGATCGTGCCGCTGGCGGCGCTGCGCAAGGAGGGCACGCGCGACGTCGTCTACCGCGTCGATGGCGGCAAGGTCGTGGCGCAGCCGGTCCGGCTTGGCATGCGCAGCGAGGACGAAGGCATGGCCGAAGTCACCGGCGGCGTGGAAGCCGGCGCGGTGCTGCTGGCCGTGCCGCTCGACGGCGTCGGGCCGGGCAGCGCGGTCAAGCTGGCCAGGACCGGTACCGCGCCCGCGGCGCCGGCCGCCGCCGCCCTCCCCGCCCCGAAAGGCTGATACCATGTGGATCACCAGAGTCAGCATTCGCCACCCCGTCTTCGCCACCATGGTCATGGTCGGCCTGATGGTGCTCGGCCTGTTCTCGTACCGCTCGCTCGGCGTGGAAAGCATGCCGAACGTCGAGATTCCGTTTGCCTGGGTCGAGACCCGGTATCCGGGCGCCTCGCCGGAGCAGGTCGAGAACGACGTCACGCGGCCGATGGAGGAGGCGATCAACACCGTCAGCGGCATCAAGAACATCCGCAGCAATTCGTGGGAAGGCCGCAGCGGCGTCTCGATCGAATTCCACATCGCCACCAACATGGACAAGGCGATGCAGGATTTACGGGACAAGGTGGCGCGCGTGCGGCCCGGCTTCCCGAAAGAGGTGAAGGAGCCGTTCGTGATCCGCGCCGACGGCGAGAACCAGCAGCCGGTGGTGCGCCTGTCGGTCACGTCGAACGAGCGCGACATGCGCGCGCTGTCGACGCTGGCCGAACAGGTGATCGTGAAACGCCTGCAGGGCGTGGCCGGCGTCGGCGAGGTGCGCACCGGCGGCGTGGCGCGGCGCCAGATCCTGGTGCAGGTGAAGCCCGACCAGCTGCACAGCCACCACATCGGCATCGACGAAGTGCTGCGCGCGATCCAGGCGACCAACGCCAATCTTCCGGCCGGCAACCTGCAGTACGGCGCGGCCGAGCGCCTGGTGCGGGTCGAGGGCAAGATGCGCGACGCGCGCCAGTTCAGGAACATCATCGTGGCGCGCCGCGCGAGCGGCCCGGTCTACCTGTCGCAGGTGGCCGACGTCGTCGACGGCGAGCGCGAAGAAACCTCGATCTCGCGCGTGAACGGCGTGCGCGCCATTTCGCTCGACATCACCAAGGTGCAGGACGCCAACACGGTGCAGGTCGGCAGCGGCATCATGAAGATGGTCGAGCAGCTGAGGCAGACCATGCCGGCGGACGTGCAGTTCCGCGTGATGGACGACCAGTCGGCCACGGTCCAGAACCAGCTCGACAACGTGAAACGCACCATCATCGAAGGCGCGATCCTGACGATGGTGATCGTGTTCCTGTTCCTGCATTCCTGGCGCAGCACGGTCATCACCGGCCTGACCCTGCCGATCTCGGTGCTCGCGTCCTTCATCGCGATGCGCTACTTCGGCTTCACGCTGAACTTCCTGACGCTGATGGCGCTGTCGCTGTGCATCGGCCTGCTGATCGACGACGCCATCGTCGTGCGCGAGAACATCGTGCGCCATCTCGGCATGGGCAAGAGCCACCTGCGCGCTGCCGAGGAAGGCACCAACGAAATCGGCCTGGCGGTGATGGCGACCACCTTCGCCATCGTCGCCGTGTTCGTGCCGATCGCCTTCATGGACGGCATCATCGGCCGCTTCTTCCTGCAGTTCGGGGTGACGGTGGCGGTCGCCGTGCTGGTGTCGCTGTTCGTCAGCTTCACGCTCGACCCGATGCTCTCCTCGGTGTGGCCCGATCCCGTCAAGGACCGTTTCAAGTATGCGCCGTGGCTGGGGCGCATCATGGCGCGGATCGAAGCCGGCATCGAGCACGTGCACGGCATCTATGGCCGGGTGCTGGCGCTGGCCCTTGCCTGGCGCAAGTCGACCCTGGCGCTGGCGCTGGGCATTTTCGTGGGCAGCCTGTTCCTGATCCCGCTGATCGGCGGCGAGTTCGCGCCAAAAACCGACAACGGCTTCATCGAGATGCGTTTCAAGACCCCGGTCGGCTCGAGCCTGGCCTACACCGACGGCAAAGTGAAGCAGGTGGAAGAGGCGCTGCGCGCCTATCCCGAGATCGAAGCGGTCAGCAGCGCCATCGGCGTGTACGAGGGCCACAACAGCGCCCAGGTCGTCCTGAAACTGACGGACGTACGCAAGACCGGACGCCGCTCGCAGGAAACGATGGAAGCCGTGATCCGCGCGCGCCTGCAGTCGATCGCCGGTATCACGATGTCGGTCGGTAACAAGCCGATCTTCATCGCGATCCTCGGCCGCGACGAAGCCAAGCTCGACGCCGCCGCCCACAAGCTGATGGACAGGATGCGCGCCATCAAGGGCGTGGCCGATATCGAGTACAGCCAGGAAGGGGCGAACCCGGCTACCGTCGTCAAGATCGACAACGAGCTGGCCAGCGACCTGGGCCTGTCGGTGGCGCAGGTCGGCGCGGCGCTGCGTCCCTTCGTCGGCGGCGACCAGGTCAGCCAGTGGCTGGCGCCGGACGGCCAGAACTACGAAGTGAACGTGCAGCTGCCGCGCAGCAGCCGCCAGAAGGTCGCGGACCTGGCCGACCTGTCGCTGGCGTCCTCGCGCATGGATGCCGCCGGCAACCCGATCATGGTACCGCTGCGCCAGGTGGTCACATTCGTGCCCTCGTTCAGCCCCCAGGTGCTGAAACGCCAGGCGCTGGAACGCCGGGTGGCGATCTACGCCGGCATCGAAGGCCGGCCCTCGGGCGACGTCAATGCCGACATCAAGAAGGCGATGGACGCGATCGACCTGCCCGAAGGCGTGCGCTTCGACGTCGGCGGCGACGCCCAGCAGATGGCCGAGACGATGGCCAACTTCGGTTCCGCCATCGTCATCGCGATCATCTTCATCTACCTGGTGCTGGCCTCGCAGTTCGGCAGCTTCCTGCAGCCGATCGCGATCATGATGTCGCTGCCGATGTCGCTCATCGGCGTGCTGCTGGCGCTGCTGGCCACGGGCAGCACCTTGAATGTGTTCTCGGTGATCGGCGTCGTCATGCTGATGGGGCTGGTGACCAAGAATGCGATCCTGCTGGTCGACTTCGCCAACCACGGCCAGCGCGAAGGCAAGGCGCAATTGGCCGCGATCCTCGACGCCGGCCAGGTGCGCCTGCGGCCGATCCTGATGACGACGCTGGCCATGATCTTCGGCATGCTGCCGATGGCGATCGGCGCCGGCGACGGCGGCGAAACGCAAGCCCCGATGGGCCGCGCGGTGATCGGCGGCGTGATTACCTCGACGCTGCTGACCCTGGTCGTGGTGCCGGTGGCCTACAGTTATCTCGACAGTCTCGGCAAGCGCGCGCGGCGCCGGTTCGGCAAGGGACACGAGGAAGTCGCCGGGATGGTGCCGGTCCTGGCCAAGGAGAACGTGTAACCGAGTGCGCCTGCCCGGCCGGGCAGCGCACGCCGCCGGCAGGCGGCATGCACGGCAACGGCCAATCCAGGTGCATTACGGCGTCTGCGTTTCCTGCGCATCCGCACTTACTTCGGCATCGGCATCGTCTGCCGCCCCTGCCGGGAATGCATGCGCGTCCCCACTCGGATGATTCTTTGCTTCTGCTTTACGCTTGGCTTTTTCTTCTGCTTTGCGCTTCTTTTCCAGTTCGCGTTGCCGCTTCTCGTAACTGAAGTTGGTTTTGGCCATGATCACCTCGTGTGCTTGGTTAATGTGGTGCGCAGCTATTATGACCCAGTTAAGCTTTCAGGATTTGAATTAACCACGTGGGTGGTGCTGCGCGTGCAAGTGTTTCAGGCGCTCGCGCGCAACATGGGTATAGATCTGTGTGGTGGAAATGTCCGCGTGTCCCAGTAGCAGTTGCACCACGCGCAAGTCGGCGCCGTGGTTGAGCAGGTGGGTCGCGAAGGCATGGCGTAGCGTGTGCGGCGACAGCGGCGCGCGGATGCCGGCCTTGACGGCGTGCTTCTTGATCACGACCCAGAACATCTGGCGCGTCATCGGCCCGCCGCGGCCGGTCACGAACAAGGCATCGTCGACCTGGCCGTTGAGGATGATGCCGCGCGCATCCTTCAGGTAGCGCTCGAGCCAGGCACGCGCCTCGCCGCCGAAGGGCACCAGGCGCGTCTTGGCGCCCTTGCCGGTCACCCGCAGCACGCCATCGTTGAGGCTCAGTTCGACCATTTTCAGCGCCACCAGTTCCGATACGCGCAGCCCGCTCGCGTATATGAGTTCGAGCATCGTCCGTTCGCGCAGGCCGAGCGGCGTGGCGACATCGGGCGCGCCCAGTAAAGCCTCGACCTGCTCTTCACTGAGCGTATGCACGAAGCGCGTCGGCTGGCGCGCCGTGGCCATGCTCAGGCAAGGGTCTGCGCTGACCTGGCTGCGCCGCAGCGCCAGCGCATAGAAGCGCTTGAGTACCGATAGGCGCCGGTTCGCCGTGCTCGGCTTGGTGTCGGGATGGCGTTCGGCGAAATAGGCGGCCAGGTCTTGCGCGCCGGCGCCGAGCAGGCCGCGTCCGGGCCGCTCCAGCGCGAGCCAGTGCGAGAACATGCGCAGGTCGCGCCGGTAGGCGTCGAGCGAGTTCTTCGCCAGGCCCTGTTCGAGCCAGAGCGTGTCGCAGAACTCGTCGATCAGTCCCAGATCGCCTGCTGCTGCCATGGGGATGCGGTGGCGCCTTCGTGACGCAGCAGCCAGCGCTTGACCGACAAATGAAAGCCGTTCTCGTCGTCGTTGCTGGCAAAGCCGCCCAGGCCGCCGGCCGCGGTCACGCGGTGGCAGGGAATGACGAGCGGGAACCAGTTGGCGCCGCAGGCCTGGCCGACCGCGCGCGGGGCCGAACCGATGTCCTTGGCGATCCTGCCGTAGGTGCGAACCGTCCCGCGAGGGATGGCGCTGATCGCGTCCCATACGCGCTTCTGGAAAGCGCTGCCGGCCTCGAACAGCGGCAGCTCGAAGGCGAAATCGGGGTCGGCCAGGTAGCGCTCGACCTGGCGCGCGGCCGCCTCGGCCACGGCGTCCCGCGCATCCTGCGCCTGGAAACGTGGATGCAGATAGACCATCTCGCGCAGCCGCCCATCCTCGGTGCGGATGCCGATCGCGCCGAACGGGGCCGCCACGATGGCGGAAAAGAGCTCGCTGCCTTGTTGTGCTGTCATTCCCGCAGTTTACTCCTCGGCGAGACCGGCCACCACCCCTATTTCGCTCCAGCGGACTCGTCCGTGGCGGCTGCCTGTTCGGAAAACGACTATGCTGTAGCGACGACCGAAAGGGGACCCCATGCCGCGCGCACACCGCTTCCTGGTACTTCTGTTCCTGCTTGGCTGCATGGGCCGGGCCGGTGCCGTGCCACAGGCGCCGCTGCGGGTCGGGGTCTATCAGAACGCACCGAAGGTGTTCATGGGCGAGAGCGGCAAGGCTTCGGGCATTTTCGTCGACTTGCTGCGCGAAGTGGCCAGCGCC
The DNA here is from genome assembly GCF_042656795.1 of Massilia jejuensis. Taxonomy (NCBI): domain Bacteria; kingdom Pseudomonadati; phylum Pseudomonadota; class Betaproteobacteria; order Burkholderiales; family Oxalobacteraceae; genus Massilia; species Massilia jejuensis. The sequence goes on from NZ_JBHSMS010000036.1 coordinate 234,386, forward strand.
GAGCGCTGGCAGCTCGAATTCGTCGCCTGCGAATGGCAGGCCTGCATCGCGGCGCTGGAGGCCGGCCGCATCGACCTGCTGCCCGACATGGCCTGGTCCGAGGACCGCGCGCGCCGCTACGCCTTCCACCAGGTGCCGGCCCTGCACAGCTGGTCGCAGCTGTACGCGCGGCGCGGCAACAAGATCCGCTCGCTGCTCGACCTGAAAGGCCGCCGCATCGCCGTGCTGGGCGGTTCGATCCAGGCCCAGGCGCTCGCCAGCGTCCTGGCCGGCTACGGCGCCGTGCTGGTGCCGACCGTGTCGCTCGACGCCGCTTTTTCGCTGGTTGCCGACAAAGAGGCCGATGCGGCCGCCGCCAGCCACTATTTCGGCGACGCCAACGCCGCCGCCCACCGGCTCGAGGCGACGCCGATCGTGTTCAATCCGGCCCGCCTGTACTACGCCGCCATGCCGGGACGCCAGCAAGCGGTGCTCGACGCCATCGACCGCCGCCTGACGGGCTGGCGCACCGGCCCGAACTCGGTCTATTTCGCCACCCTGCAGCACTGGCGGGCGGTCGGGTCGGAAGGCGGCGTGCCATCGGGCCTGCTGTGGGTGCTGGCCGCCACCGTCGGCCTGCTGCTCTCGGCGCTGGCCGTGGCCAACTGGCTGCGCAACGAGGTAGCCGTGCGCACGCGCGAGCTGCGCGACAACGAGCACAAGCTCGCCACCATCCTCGACAGCGTCGATAGCCTCATCTACATCAAGGATGCGCAGTCGCGTTTCCAGTACGTGAACGGCGCCACCTGCCGGCTGTTCAACCGTCCGGCGGCCGCCATTATCGGCCAGACCGACGAGATCCTGTTCGGTCCCGAGCAGGCCAGGATGACGCGCGCCGCCGACCTGGCCGTCATCGAAGGCCACCAGCGCTTCGAGACGGAAGAGGTCCTCAACGGCAAGGTCTACCTCACTACCAAGATCCCGCTCGTGCGCGGCGAAAAGGTAACGGAACTGTGCGGCATCACGACCGACATCACCTCGCACAAGCAGGCCGAGGAATCGCTGCGCATCGCCGCCATCGTGTTCCAGTCGGGCGAAGGCATGTGCGTACTCAATCCGGACGCCGTGATCATCGAGGCCAACCAGGCCTGGGCCGCGCTCTATGGCCAAAGCGCCGACGAACTCCCGGGCACCGCCTTCCCGCATTTTTCGCTCGACAGCGACGGCGACGACTACCGCGAGCGGATGTGGGACAGCGTCCGTGACGCGCAATCCTGGCAGGGCGAAGTCTGGATGCGGCGCCACGACGGCCGCTGCTATCCGGCCTGGCTGACCGTCAGCGCCGTGCGCGACGCGGACGGCATCCTGACCAATTTCGTCTGCACCCAGTCCGACATCAGCGCGCGCAAGCAGGCCGACGAGAAGATCGTCCAGCTGGCCTATTTCGATTCGCTGACCGGCCTGCCGAACCGGCGCCTGCTCTACGACCGCGTCAAGCACTGCCTCGACAGCCACGAGCGCAACCAGGACCGTGGCGCCCTGCTGTTTCTCGACATGGACAATTTCAAGGACCTCAACGACAGCCGCGGCCACGTCGTCGGCGACCACCTGCTGCAGCAGGTCGCGACGCGCCTGCTGGCCTGCGCGCGCGAGTCCGATACCGTGGCGCGATTGGGCGGCGACGAATTCGTGATCCTGCTCGAATCGATCGGCGCCGACGAAGCCCGGGCGCAGGCGTATGCCGAGACGGTCGGCCAGAAGATCCTGGCGGCCCTGCGCGAGCCGTTCGAGGTCGGCGGCGCCGTGCACCACGCCAGCTGCAGCATCGGCATCGCGCTGTGCACCGGCCATGAAGGCGGACTCGACGACCTGATGCGGCGCGGCGACCTGGCCATGTATGAAGCCAAGCGCCAGGGCCGCAATACGCTGAGCTTCTTCCATCCGTCGATGGAAAGCGAAGTCACCTACCGCACCGTGGTCGAGACCGAACTGCGGGCGGCGCTGCAGCACAGCCAGTTCGTGCTGCACTACCAGGGGCAGGTCGATGGCGACGGCATCATGACCGGCGCCGAGGCGCTGGTACGCTGGCAGCATCCGACGCGCGGCATGCTCGGTCCGGCCGGCTTCATCGGCATCGCCGAGACCTCCGGGCTGATCGTCCCGCTCGGGCGCTGGGTGCTGCGCACCGCCTGCGACCAGCTGGCCTTGTGGGCGGCGTCCCCGGCCACGGCCCATTTCACGCTGGCCGTGAACGTCAGCGTGCGCCAGTTCCTGCAGAGCGACTTCGTCGAGGAGACGCTGGCCATCGTCGCGGCCAGCGGCGCCGATCCGTCGCGCCTGAAGCTGGAATTGACCGAGACCTTGATGATCGAGGGCGTCGAAGAAACGATCGGCAAGATGCGCATCCTACGCGAACACGGCATCTGCTTCTCGCTGGACGACTTCGGCACCGGCTACTCGTCGCTGAGCTACCTGAAGCTGCTGCCGCTCGACCAATTGAAAATCGACCAGAGTTTCGTGCGCGACGTCCTGATCGACCCGAATGACGCATCGATCGCGCGCAGCGTGGTGGCGCTGGGTAAATCGCTGGGACTCAAGATTATCGCGGAAGGCGTGGAGACCGAGGCCCAGCGCTCGTTCCTGGCGGGCATCGGCTGCGATCACTGGCAAGGGTATTTGTTCAGCCGGCCGGTCGATGCGCGGACCCTGGAAGCGCTGGCGGCGTAGGGACTTCCAGCGAACGAAGGAAAAAAAAGCGCACCCTGAGGTGCGCTCCAATCATCAGGCACGTCCCGGCCGTTTGGTCATGCCAACGGCTTCTGTCGAACGTGTGTCTCCTCTCATGATCTCCGGTATGGACTACCGTGCTTTTTCTGCCCCTCTCCAAACTGTATCCGGGTTTGCCTGCACCGCTTTGGTGCCGCAGCGCCCAATCATAACGCAACTGTGCTGACAGAGAATAGTTTTTTTATATACGGTTTTCGAAAACCAAACACGGACGAGGTTTGTTCGCCACAACACAGCCCTGACGCCCCGCATTGCTGACCGCCGCGTCATTATTTCCTGGCTGTTTCGCGGGCGATCGCGTCGATCACATCCCTGCCGATACGGCGCTCCATCTGGCGGTGCACCGGCAGCAGCGCGGCGCGCCACTGTGCCTGTTCCTGGGGCGTCAGGTAGTGGATGCGGGTCTTGCCGGCCTTGCGGATCGCCTCCAGTGCACGGTCATTGTCGCGCTGGGCAATCGTTTTCTCGAACAGGGTCGCGTCGCGCATGGCCCGCTCCAGCGCCGCGCGCACGTCGCCGGGCAAGCCGTCCCAGAATTTGCGGTTGACGATCACCGCATAGCCCAGGTAGCCGTGGTGCGACACCGTCAGGTGCTGTTGCACCTCGTGCATGCGCTGGGTGTACATGTTCGAAGGCGGATTCTCGGTGCCGTCGACCACGCCCGTCTGCAGTGCCTGGTATGCCTCGGAGAAGGCCATCACCTGCGGCCGGGCGCCGAGCGCGCGCATTTGCGCGTCCAGCACGGTCGAGGCCTGGATACGCATGCGCAGGCCGCGGAAATCGGCCGGCACGCGCAGCGGGCGATTCGCCGACATCACCTTGAAGCCGTTGTCCCAGTAGGCCAGTCCGGTGATGCCTTTCGAGCGCAGCTTGTGCAGCAGGCCGCGACCGATCGGGCCTTCGGTGACGGCGTACAGCGCCGCTTTCGAGGGGAAGATATACGGCAGGTCGAAGGCTTCGAATTCCTTCACGCCGAGCGGACCGAACTTGGCCAGCGAAGGCGCCAGCATCTGGACCGCGCCCAGCTGCAGGGCTTCGAGCTCTTCCTTGTCCTTGTAGAGCTGGCTGTTCGGATACACTTCCACTTTGACACGCCCGCGCGTGAGCCGTTCGGCGAGCAGCTTGAAGCGCTCGGCCGCCTGCCCTTTCGGCGTCTCCGGCGCCACCACGTGGCTGAACTTGATGACGATCGGGGCCTGGGCCCAGGCGCTGTCGAGGACGGTGGCGAGGGCCAGTGCCGCGGCCAGGAATTGAAGGGTCATGCGTCGATCGGATTGAATTGAATGGACAGGCTGTAGTTGCATTGCCGCTGCAACAGTCCACAATAGCATCGCCCAAGAAAACCTTCCACTATCTCCATGAAAAACCCGTTCTCGCTGCGCCGCCGCGCCAACCTGGCCCGCCCCTGGCGCTGGCTGGTGCCGGTCCTGCTGGTGCTGCTCTTTCTCGCGGTCCTGTTCTGGCTGCCATGGCAGGCGCGCCAGATGGAAACCAACGAGCGTCAAGAGCAATTGATTGCTGACACGCTGTGGGTCGAACAAACCCTGCGCTTCGAGCTGGCGCGCAGCGAGGAAGCCCTGGCCACGCTCGGTGCCGACCTGGTCGGCAAGCCGCCGGCCCCGGACGTGCTGCAAGCGCGCCTGGCGCAAATGTTCAAGAACGGACCGGCACTGCGCCGCGTGCTCTGGCTGGGACCGGATGGCGGCGTGCTGGCGCGCCACGGCAGCGAGCCGGCCACCGCCCGGCCCGCCTCCAGCGAAACCCGGGAGATGGCACACCTGACGAAGGCCGGCCGGTATACCGAGCCCTACGGCGCCAGCGCCCGCATGCCGGGCTTGCTCGATTACCATTTACCCTTGTATCGCGATGGCGTCCATGCCGGCAGCCTGGTGGCGACCTACAACCTGCAAGTGCTGCTGAGCGAAACCGTGCCCTGGTGGTTTGCCCAGGACAACGCCCTGGCTTTGCTCGACCGCAACGACTTCCCCGTCGCCGGGCGCGCCGACGGCGGGCCGGGACGCGGCGTCTACACCCACCGCCGTCCGTTCGACTTGCCGGGCGCCTCGATCGTGCTGGCCACCGACAGCGTCAAGGGTGCGCCGCGCCTGCTGCCGAACCTGCTGGTCGGCTCGGTGATCGTGCTGGCGCTGGGCCTGTTGTGGAGCCTGCTGACGCTGTGGCGCCACATCTCGCGCACGCTGGCCGCCGAGACCGCCCTGCGCCAGCAGATGGCGTTTCGCACGGCGATGGAAAATTCCCTCATGACGGGTTTGCGGGCGCGCGACCTCGAAGGGCGCGTCACCTATGTCAACAAGGCCTTCTGCACGATGGTGGGCTTGCCGCCGGAAGAGCTGGTCGGCACCAAGCCCCCGATGCCCTACTGGGCGCCGGAAGTGCGCGGCGAATACGAGGAGCGCTTCGCCGGCGTGCTGGCCGGCACCGCCACGCCGCAGTTCGAGACCGTGTTCCAGCGCTCGGACGGCATGCGGGTGCCGGTGCTGATCTTCGAGGCGCCCCTGGTCGACAGCCGTGGCGACCAGACCGGCTGGATGAGTTCGATCCTCGACATCACCGACCGCAAGAAGGCCGAGGAACTCAACCGCCAGCAGCAGGAAAAGCTGGAAACGAGCGCGCGCCTGGCAACGATGGGCGAAATTTCTTCGATGCTGGCGCACGAATTGAACCAGCCGCTGGCGGCGATCTCGAGCTACACGGCCGGCGCCCTGAACGTGCTCGAACGGGCCGACAAGGGCGTGCCGATCGAGCCGACCCTGCTGCGGCGCGCACTGGAGCAGGCCCGTCAGCAGGCCCAGCGCGCCGGCCAGATCATCAGGAGCGTGCACGAGTTCGTCAAGAAGAGCGAGCCGCACCGCGAACCGGTGGCCATCGGCGACGTCATCGAAGGCGTGCGCGCGCTGATCGAATTGCAGACGCGCCAGTCCTACGTGGCGCTGCAGCTGGAGTTGCCGGCGCACTTGCCCCCGGTGCTGGCCGACCGGGTCATGCTCGAGCAAGTCCTGCTGAACCTGACCCGCAACGGCATCGAAGCCATGGCCGGCGTGCCGCCCGCGCGCCGCATCCTGCGCATCGCGGCCGCCGCCGACGCGGCCCAGGTATCGGTGTCCGTGATCGACAATGGCCACGGCATCCCGCCCGAGGTGGCCGAGCGCCTGTTCTCGCCCTTCTTCTCGACCAAGGCCGAAGGCATGGGCATGGGCTTGTCGATTTGCCGCACCGCGATCGAGTTCCATGGCGGCACGCTGAACCATGCGCCGAATCCGGGCGGGGGCACCGTCTTCACTTTCAGCCTGCCGCGCCCCGCCACGCCGGCCGTGGCCGAGCTACAATGAGGGAAATTAGGAGAGCCGCATGCTGCATATCGTCGACGACGAAGACGTGATCCGCGACGCCCTCGCATGGCTGGCGCAGTCGCGCGGACTGGCGGTGCGCTGCCATGCGGGCGGCCAGGATTTCCTCGCCGGCGTCGGCGAACCCGACGCCGATGGCGACTGCGTGCTGCTCGATGTGCGCATGCCCGGCATGAACGGCATCGCCGTGTTCGACCAGATCATCCACCGCGGCTGGCTGGCGCGCATGCCCGTCATTTTCCTCACCGGCCATGGCGACGTGCCGATGGCGGTCGACTCGCTCAAGCGCGGCGCCTTCGACTTCTTCGAAAAACCCTTCAACGACAACGACCTGATGGACCGCGTCGACCAGGCCCTGGCCGCCTCGCGCCAGGCTGCCAGCGCGGCCCGGGTGCAGGCCCGGCTGGCCACGCTGTCGGCGCGCGAGCGCGAGGTGCTCGACCTGATCTTGGCCGGCAAGATGAACAAGGTCGTCGCCGACGAGCTCGGCATCAGCATGCGCACGGTCGAGGTGCATCGGGCGCATATTTTCGACAAGATGCAGGTCAAGACGGCGGTGGAGCTGGCCGGCTTGCTCAAGTAAGGCGGCGCGTCCGGGCCTACGCCGCCTTCGGCCCGGCCACGACGATCGGTTGCCCCGCCATGCACACGGGTGTACCAGCGTGCCCGCTGTTTTGAAAAATCGCTTGTAAAATCCACATTGAACACGTCGCCGCCCGCGGCTTGCGACGTCAACTTCTTTAGGGAAAGCAGATGAACGAGAAGACAGTTGCAGACAGGATGTTTTTGCGCAATGCGAAAGCGATGCAGATCATCAACGGCGGCGTCCATCCGGCGGTCGTGTCGCAGTTGCCGCAAGAACTGATCAGGGAAGGCGACGGCCCCTTCGACGTCATCATGATGTTCTGCATGAATCGCAAGGACCTCGAGCAGTACCTGCCGCAAGCCAAGGAACGGCTCGGCGACAAGGGGTCGCTCTGGATCGCCTACCTGAAGCAGACCGCTTCGAAAGCCACTGATATCAATCGCGACTCGATCAACGCGTATCTGAAGGAAAACGGTATCACAGCCGTGGCGATGATCTCGATCGACGGCGACTGGTCGGCCATGCGCGCAAGACGTATCGAACTATGACAGGTGGCATCCAAGTGCCCATTGCACGTGTTCGCGCACCAGCGCGGACGGGTGCTGCGCGCGCGCCTTCAGGGCCGCCACGATGAGCGCGTCGCCGCGCCGCCCTTGCGCCGCATTGCCCAGTCCGACGGCCAGATTACGCAGCCAGCGCTCGTGACCGATGCGCCGGATCGGACTGCCTTCCATGCGGCGGTTGAATTCGTCTTCGTCCCACGCGAACAAGTCAGCCAGGCTGGACCCGCCAAGGCCATTCCTTTCGTCGAAATCGGGCACCGTCGCGCGCTGGGCGAACTTGTTCCAGGGACAGACCAGCTGGCAATCGTCGCAGCCATAGATGCGGTTGCCGATCAGGGGCCGCAGCGCGACTGGAATACTGCCCTTCAGTTCGATCGTGAGATAGGAAATGCAGCGCCGCGCGTCCAGGCGGCCGGGACCGAGGATGGCTTGCGTCGGGCAGACGTCGATGCAGCTGCTGCAGGCGCCGCAGTGGCCGGTGGTGGGCGCATCGACCGGCAGCGGCAAGTCGACCAGGATCTCGCCGATGAAAAAGGTCGAGCCGGCGTCGCGCGAGAGCAGCAGCGTGTGCTTGCCGCGCCAGCCCAGGCCCGCCTTTTCCGCCAGCGGCAATTCCATCACCGGTGCCGAATCGGTAAACACCCGGTAGCCGTACTCGCCGACTTCCTCCTTCACGCGCTCGGCCAGCTGCGCCAGGCGCGTGCGCAGCACCTTGTGATAGTCGCGCCCGCGCGCATACACCGATACCACGGCGGCGCCGGGTTCGCGCTGGCGTGCCGCCTCGCGCTCGCGCCAGCCGTCCTGCAGCGGCAGATAATCCATGCGCGCGACGATGGCGCGCACCGTACCGGGCACCAGTTCGGCCGGCCGGGCGCGCTTCATGCCGTGGCTTGCCATATAATCCATCTCGCCGTGGTGCCCGGCCGCCAGCCAGGCACGCAGGCCGTCCTCGGCGTGCGCCAGGTCGACGTCGGCGATGCGGACGTCGGCAAAGCCGAGTTCGCGTCCCCAGGCCTTGATGGCGCGGGACAGGTTCTCGAGGTCGGGGAGCGGTGTGGACATTCAGGCAAGCACAGAAAATTGCGGCGTGCAGGTGCGCCGCCGAACTTACCATTTTAATTGATGCAGCACTTCACAGCCTACCTGCCGGACGAATCGGCGACCCTGGCCCTCGGCGCCGCGCTGGCGCGCGCGGTGGCGCCGGGCCTCGTCATCTACCTGCACGGCGACCTCGGCGCCGGCAAGACGGCGCTGACGCGCGCCCTGCTGCGCGCTTGCGGCCACCAGGGCACCGTCAAGAGCCCGACCTACACCCTGTCCGAACCCTATCGCGTGCAACTCGCTGGCGCGCCCGTGAACCTCATCCACTACGACCTGTACCGCATGGCCAGTCCGGAAGAATTCCTGGATGCCGGTTTCCGCGAAGACTTCGACGGCAAGAACATCTGCATCGTCGAGTGGCCCGAAAAGGGCGAGCCGGTGTTGCCGCCACCCGACGTCCGGGTCCTGCTCACCGTCAGCGGCGCCGGACGTACTGTAGAATTGCAGGCGTTGTCCCCACAGGGCCTGTTATGCCTCGATCGCCTCTCCTTCCCCGCCGGTTGACCCCTTCTGCCCGCCGCCGTACCGTCCTGAAAGCGGGCGGCACGCTGCTGCTGTCGGTGTTCAGTCCGCTGCCCGCGCGCGCCGCCCAGATCCTGGCCGTGCGCGTCTGGCCGGCCGACGACTACACGCGCGTCACGCTGGAAAACGATACCGACCTGAAAGCCGAGCATTTCCTCGTGCCCGACCCGCCGCGGCTGGTGGTCGACATCGACGGCCTGGCCCTGAACGACACCCTGAAGGGCCTGGTCGCCAAGATCGAATCGAACGACCCCTACATCAAGCAGGTGCGCGTCGGCCAGAACCGCCCGAACGTGGTGCGCCTGGTGTTCGACCTGAAGGAAGAGATCAAGCCGCAGGTGTTTACGCTGGCGCCCGTGGCCGAATACAAGCACCGCCTGATCTTCGACCTGTACCCGGTCGAGGCGCCCGACCCGATCGCGGCGCTGATCGAAAAGGGAGAATGGTCGCCGGGCGACGGCACGGCCACCGCCGTGCCCGCCGTGCCGGTGCCGTCAAGCCAGCCGGTTGCGCCCGATCCGGTGGCGCGCCTGGAGGCGGAAATCGCCGCCATGAGCGGCAACGCGGCGCCGCGCGCGACCCAGCCGGTGCCGCCCCCGGCGCCGTCCGCCGCCAAGCCGCAACTGCCCGCCAACAACGTGGTGCGGATGGTGACGATCGCGCTCGACCCCGGCCACGGTGGCGAAGACCCGGGCGCGATCGGCCCGAGCGGCACGCGCGAAAAGGATATCGTGCTGGCGGTGGCCAAGAAACTGAAGGCGCGCCTGGAAGCGCTGCCGAACACGCGCGTCATGCTCACCCGCGACGGCGATTATTTCGTCCCGCTCGGCACCCGCGTGGAAAAGGCGCGCAAGGTGCAGGCCGACCTGTTCGTCTCGATCCACGCCGACGCCTTCATCGAAGCGCGCGCGCGCGGCTCCTCGGTCTTTGTCCTGAGCGAAAAAGGCGCCAGTTCGACCGCCGCACGCTGGCTCGCGACCGACCAGAACAAGGCCGACCTGATCGGCGGCGTCAACTTCGCCAAGCACGACCGCCAGCTGGCGAGCGTGCTGTTCGACCTGTCGACCACGGCCCAGATCAACGACAGCATGAAGCTCGGCAAGGCCGTGCTGGGCGAGATCGGCGGCATCAACCGCCTGCACAAGGCGGCCGTCGAGCAGGCCGGGTTTGCCGTGTTGAAGGCGCCGGACATTCCATCGATCCTGGTCGAGACGGCCTTCATTTCGAATCCGGAAGAGGAAGCGAAACTCAAGGACGACGGCTACCAGGGACAGCTGGCCGATGCCATCACCAAGGGCATCAAGCGTTATTTCGCGGCCAATCCGCCGATGGCCAAGAGCCGGCTGAGCTGAGACGCGCGAGAACGTCCGGCAGTCCTTGGCGCGCCGGCTGCGGCGGGCATGGCATACTACCCGGCCCATCTCCGATCCGTTTCCGACATGAGCCCTAGCGACGCCGTCATCTCCACCACCTTCGGTCACCTTCCCGCCCTGCTGCTCAGCGCGGCGGACGGCGCCCAGGCCAGCATCACGCTGTACGGCGCCCACCTGGTCTCCTGGCGCGGCGCCGACGGGCGCGAACGCCTGTTCTGCAGCGCCAAATCAAGCCTGGACGGCAGCAAGGCGATCCGCGGCGGCGTGCCCGTCATCTTTCCCCAGTTCGCCGAACGCGGCAGCGGCATGCGCCACGGCTTCGCGCGCGTGAGCACCTGGCGCGTGAGCGAGTCCGGCGTCGACGACGGCTGGGCCTACGCCGTCCTTGCGCTGGCGCCCGTGGACCTGGCGCCAGGCCATGCGCAGGCCTGGCCGCACGGCTTCGAACTGGCCTTGCGGGTGGCGATCCGCGCCAACGAGCTGACCATGGGGCTGGAAGTGCGCAATACCGGCGCGGCGCCCTTCCCGTTCGCGGCGGCGCTGCATACCTATTTCCTGGTCGACGACGTGGCCGGCGTGCGCATCCTCGGCGTCGAGCGCGAAGAGCTGGCGATCCACGGCAAGATCGACCGCGTGTACGACAACGCCGAGCCGCGCCTGGCGCTGGTCGATGGCGATGTCGTGCTGACGCTGCGCCAGCAGGGGTTTCCGGATGCGGTCGTGTGGAATCCGGGGCTGGAGGATGCGGCGGCGCTGGCGGACATGGCGGACGGGGAATACCGGCGCTTCGTCTGTATCGAGCCGGCCTTGCTGCACGCGCCGGCGCTGGGGCCGGGCCAGAGCTGGCGCGGGGAGTACCACGTCAGTTGATGGGATGCGGCGCGGCCCGGGCCGCGCGGACATCGCCGATCAACAAGCCGGCAGCGCCGGCTTTTTCCTTTAATTCGATTCCTTCACCATCCGCCCTTCGCTGGCCTGCACCGGCCGCGCATTGAGCGGGTACAGGCGAGAGAACAGCGCCATCTGCGCCGGCGAGGCCGTCATCGGCTGCTTCATCACCAGCCACAGGACGTTCTCGGTGCAGGGCGGCGTGGTCAAGGAGCCCATGTAGGTGTAGTACTCGCGCCGGTTGGGCAGCAGTTCCAGCGGGTCGAGTTCGAGCCCGGGCGAACCGAGCTGGCCCTTTTCCAGCGGGATGTTGTTCCATACAAGCTGGATCGCGTCGTTGCCCTTGCCGCGTTCGAGCAGCACGGCGACCACGGCCAGCTTGCCGCCCATGCCACGGTGCACGAGATGGATCACCATCTCGGTGCCCTTGCCGTTGATGCGCTCTTCCGACGGACGGTGGAAGTGGAACTGCACCAGTTCATAGCGCTCGGCGCCGACCTGGATGAAGCTGCCGCCGGCAACATTCACCTGCACCGTGTGGCCGTTGTCGATCTCGCTGAAGGTCGAGGGACGGTAATCGAAATCGATCTCGTCCAGGTTGACCTTCATGCCGTCGCGGATATCGATCGGCGACTGGCGGCTGCCCTTGCCGCACTGGGCCCAGGCCGGATTGACCTTGCCCCAGTTTTCGGGGCCGAATTCGCCGTCGTAGTTCCAGTGGTGGCTGATCTTCGGGGCGGCGGCGACGGCCGCCAGCTTCCTGCGTTTCGCGTCGGCCGCCTTGCGCGCCTTGGCCGCGGCGGCCGCGCGCGCGGCCTGCTTGGCGCGCATCTCGGCCAGGCGCTCGGCGATCTTCACCGACAGGTCGACCTGGGCGTCGTCCTCGCCGGCGGAGACGGCGGCGGCCACGCGGTCGGCGGTGGCAGCGCTCGCCTTGGACGGCTTGTCGGCCGGCGGCTTCTCGGCCGGCGGCGCGTGCGCCTTGTCGGCGGCCGCCGCCACCATGCCGGCCTTGTCGAGGGTCGGCTTGTCGACCAGCTTGGCCGGCTTGGCCAGGTCGGCCGCCAGCTTGGCCGTATCCGGCGCGGGCTTGGCCGTATCGGGCGCGGGCTTGGCGGCGGGCGCGGGCTTGGCGGCGGGCGCCGGTTCGGCGGCGCTCGCGCCGAGCATGGCGATACTGCAGGCAAACAGGGCGATCAGGTTACGCATGGGGCTGGGGAAAAGTGAACTCACCCTGCCTTAACGACGCTTGCACGCGGAAACTTGAGGGCCTCAACGCAAACGCGCCGCAAAATCGCGGCGCGCTGGTCGAATGGGGCAAGAAGCTTGCTATCGTGCCATCAGCGGCTGAGCACCTTGCGCCCGAACTTGTACAGCCCGCCGAGGGCGAGCGGCACCAGGGCCACGCTGACGCCGACGATGACGATTTCGGTAAGGTGGTTGCGCACGATCGGGATGTTGCCGAAGAAGTAGCCAGCGGTTACCAGGCTAGTCACCCACAGCACGGCGCCAGTCACGTTGTAGAGCTGGAAGCGCCAGTGGGTCATGTCCGACACGCCCGCCACGAAAGGGGCGAAGGTGCGCACCACCGGCACGAAGCGCGCCAGGATAATGGTCTTGCCGCCATGCTTTTCAAAGAAATTGTGGGTGCGGTGCAGCGCATCCTTGTTCAGCCAGCGGTAGTTGTTGGTGAACATGCGCTGGCCGACGGCCTCGCCGATATAGTAATTGAGCGTATTGCCCGTAATGGCTGCGACGATGAGCAGCGCCATCAACAATGGATAGCTCATCTCGCCGGTGGCGCAGAAGGCGCCAGCAATGAACAGCAGGGTGTCGCCCGGGAAGAAAAAGAGGACCACGAGACCCGTTTCGCAAAACACGATCGCGAACAGGACGATGTAGACATAGGTGCCATACTCGGCCAGCAGCACACCCAGCGTCTTATCGACATGAAGAATCATGTCGAAAAATTGCATCAGATCCATAATTTTCCTAAACGGTAACGCCGAATCATACCACCAGACAGCCAGGCCAAACCGCGGCGGCGGCCGGGCGCCAGCGAGATTTTAAGGGACTGCTAAGTTTTGCAGACCGGTCCAATTTCGCCATTACAATTACTCAACATTAACAACTTGCGGAGCCATAGATGAAGGCAGTTCAGATCGCAGTCCAGGCCGGCGTGGCCATGGCCATCGTGGCCAGCGCCGCCGTCCAGGCCGCCGCGCCGAAGAAGGAACTGGCGCCGAAACCGGGCGTGGGCGACATCGTCAGGGAGTCGACAGCGTCCGACTGGCGCGCGCTCGATCCGGAGCACACCCTGTACATGGACTTGCCAGATGGACGCGTCGTGATCGAATTGGCACCCACCTTCGCACCGAACCACGCCGTCAATATCAAGGCCCTGGCGCGTGAACGCTATTTCGACGGTCTCGTCATCCTGCGCTCGCAAGACAATTTCGTCGTCCAGTGGGGCGATCCGGACGAAAAGAATCCGCGTCCGGTCAAGAAGGCCAGGGACAAGCTCAAGGGCGAGTTCACGGTGCCGCTGAAGAACGACACCGGGTTCACGCGCCTGAAGGACATCGACGGCTACGCGCCGCAGGTCGGCCACTCGAACGGTTTCCCGGTCGGGCGCGATCCGAAGGCGGGCGAGACCTGGCTGGCGCACTGCTACGCGATGGTGGGCGTAGGGCGCGATGCCGATGCCGACAGCGGCGGCGGCACCGCCCTGTACGTCGTCACCGGCCATGCTCCGCGCCAGCTGGACCGCAACATCACCTTGGTCGGCCGCGTCGTGTCCGGCATGCCGCTGCTGTCGACCGTGGCGCGCGGCCCGGCGCCGATGGGCTTTTTCGACAAGCCGGAGATGCAGGTGCCGATCAAGTCCTTCCGGGTGGCGGCCGACGTGCCCGAAGCGCAGCGTACACGCCTCGAAGTCATGCGCACCGAGAGCGCCGCCTTCCAGAAAGTGGTCGAGGCGCAGCGCAACCGCGGCGGGCCGTGGACCAAGGTCGCGGCCGGTCACGTCGATCTGTGCGCGGCGCCGATTCCGGTGCGGGAAGCGAAACAAGAATAGGTTCCAAACGAAGCGCGCGCGGCAAACCGCACCCGGGGCACGGGATATAATCGTGGCATGAACGCGCCCGTCCCTACCCACCGCCCCATCCAGCAGCTCAACGACCAGCTGATCTCGCAGATCGCCGCCGGCGAAGTGGTCGAGCGCCCCTCGGCCGTGGTGAAAGAACTGCTCGAAAACGCGCTCGACGCCGGCGCGACCCAGATCACGATCCGCCTGGAAGAAGGCGGCGTCAAGCGCATCGCGATCAGCGACAACGGCCGCGGCATCGCGCCCGAGCAGCTGCCGCTGGCCCTGGCGCGCCATGCGACCTCGAAGATCGCTTCGCTGACCGACCTCGAGAATGTGGCGACGCTGGGCTTTCGCGGCGAGGCGCTGGCCTCGATCGCCTCGGTGGCGGCGGTGTCGATCACCACGCGCACGGCGGACGCAGCGCACGCCTGGCAAATCGTCGGCTCGCACCAGGGCACCGTGGCGCCCTCGTCCGGTCCCTGCGGGACCACGATCGACGTCCAGGACCTCTACTTCAATACCCCGGCGCGCCGCAAATTCCTGAAATCCGAACAGACCGAATACGGCCACTGCGCCGAGGTCGTGCGCCGCATCGCGCTGGCGCGTCCGGACGTTTCGTTCAGCCTGACGCACAACGGCCGCACCATCGACCATTGGAACGTGTGCGAGATGGCGCGCAGGAGCAGCCAGATCCTGGGCAACGATTTCGCCGAGGCGAGGCTGCCGATCGACGAATCGGCCGGCCCCTTGCGCCTGCACGGCTATGCCGGCTTGCCGACGGCCTCGAAGGCGCGCGCCGACGGCCAGTTCTTCTACGTCAACGGGCGCTACGTGCGCGACAAGCTCCTGGTGCACGCGGTGCGCGCGGCCTACCAGGACGTGCTGCACGGGGACCGCTTCCCGTCCTACGTGCTGGCGCTCGATCTCGACCCGGCGCTGGTCGACGTCAACGTCCATCCGTCGAAGATCGAAGTGCGCTTTCGCGACAGCCGCGCGGTGCACCAGTTCGTATTCCACGCGGTGCAGCGCTCGCTGGCGGCCACCTCGGCCACCGCGCACGGCAGCACGCCGGCGCCGATCAGCGCGGCCGAGATCGCGCCGTCGGATGCGCAATGGCGCCGCCCGCACGAGCAGACCACCTTCGGCAAGCAACTGACCCAGACGTTTTCTCCTTCTCCCTTCCCCCCGGGCAGCCGTTGGGACGCGCCCGCCGGCCAGGGCGTCGCGCAGAGCACGGCAAACTATGGCGCGCTGTTCGCGGAGCCGCGTCCGGCAGCAGGCGTGGCGCCGATGCCCGCGCCGACGGCCGCGCCCGGCAACGACGACTTCCCGCTCGGCTTCGCGCTGGCCCAGCTGCACGGCATCTACATCCTGGCCCAGAACACCCGCGGCCTGGTACTGGTCGACATGCATGCCGCGCACGAGCGCATCCTGTACGAGCAGCTGAAAAACGCGCTCGACGCCCAGGTCGACGGCCAGGACATGGGGGTGCAGCCGCTCCTGATTCCCGTCACCTTCTTCGCCGACGCGATCGAGGTCGCGACCGCCACCGACCATCAGGACACCTTGAAAGCGCTCGGCTTCGACATCGCCGCCCTCTCGCCCACGACCCTGGCCGTGCGCGCCGTGCCGATGCTGCTGAAGAACGCCGACGCCCAGACGCTGGCGCGCGACGTGCTGCGCGACGTGCGCGAATTCGGCGGCTCGCGCGTGCTGATCGAGCGCCGCAACGAACTGCTCGGCACCCTCGCCTGCCACACGGCCGTGCGCGCCAACCGCATCCTGAGCACGCCCGAGATGAACGCGCTGCTGCGCCAGATGGAGAACACCGAGCGCGCCGACCAGTGCAACCACGGCCGCCCTACCTGGGTCCAGCTCGACATCTCGGCGCTCGACAAGCTGTTCCTGCGCGGCCAATAAGAACCTGTTTCAGTAGAAAGAAGGAAGTGGATGACGATGCATGCAAGCGGTCGCAAGGCGCGAGGAGGCCGCGTGGCGCGCCACGCGACGACGGGCAACGCAGCACCCGCTTGTCAGGCGCGTCGGCAACGACGCACTTCCTACTGGGATAGGTTCCAAGCATGAAGAACGAAGTACGAAACGCGAAGCCGCGGGCAGTGGCGATCATGGGCCCGACCGCTTCCGGCAAGACCGCCGCCGCCCTGGCGATCGCGCGCGAACGCCAGGTCGAGATCATCTCGGTCGACTCCGCCCTCGTCTACCGCGGGATGGACATCGGCACCGCCAAGCCCACCGCCGGGGAACTGGCCAGCGCGCCGCACCACCTGATCGACATCATCGATCCGCTGGATGCGTATTCGGTCATGCAGTTCCGTCTCGACGCGCTGCGCCTGGTGGCCGAGATCGGCGCGCGCGGCGCGCTGCCGCTGCTGGTGGGAGGCACGATGATGTATTTCAAAGGGCTGATCGACGGCCTCGACGACCTGC
Organism: Massilia jejuensis; assembly: GCF_042656795.1. Taxonomy (NCBI): domain Bacteria; kingdom Pseudomonadati; phylum Pseudomonadota; class Betaproteobacteria; order Burkholderiales; family Oxalobacteraceae; genus Massilia; species Massilia jejuensis. The sequence continues at coordinate 251,089 of NZ_JBHSMS010000036.1, forward strand.
CGACGGCCGACGCGGGCGTACGCGCCGCCATCGACGAGGAAGCGGCGCGCATCGGCTGGCCCGGCATGCACGCGAAACTGCGCGCGCTCGACCCGGTCACCGCCGCACGCCTGGCGCCCGCCGACGCCCAGCGCATCAACCGTGCCCTCGAGATCATCGAATTGACCGGCAAACCGATGTCGGCCCTGCTGGCGCTGCGCGCGAAACCGGCGCTGCCCTTCGAGCTGGTCTCGTTCGCGCTCGAGCCCTCGGACCGCAGCGTGCTGCACCAGCGGATCGCGCAGCGTTTCGACGCGATGCTGGGCGAGTCGGACGAGGCGGGGATCGTGGCCGAAGTGGCGCGCCTGCGCGCCCGCGGCGACTTGTCGCCGCATCTGCCTTCGATGCGCTGCGTCGGCTACCGCCAGAGCTGGGACTACCTGGACGGCACGATCGACCGCGCGGCGCTGCGCGAAACGGGCATCGCCGCCACGCGCCAGCTGGCCAAACGCCAGCTGACCTGGCTGCGCGCGATGCCGAACCGGATCGTCGTCGACTGCCTGGGCCCCGACCCGACCGGCGAACTGTTGAGGCACTTGAAGGGCTTGCCAAGCTGATAGCGCCGCAAAAAACCGTGGTTGCTCGGCGTACACAGCCTTGACACAAGACGCGGCGCCTTGGATAATAGCGTTCTCTTTTGGTGATATAGCTCAGCTGGTTAGAGCACAGCACTCATAATGCTGGGGTCGGTGGTTCAAGTCCACCTATCACCACCACAGAATTCAGGCACATGGCTTGGCTCTACGAGCCGGGCCATTTTGCTTTACGCTTTCGGTGATATAGCTCAGCTGGTTAGAGCACAGCACTCATAATGCTGGGGTCGGTGGTTCAAGTCCACCTATCACCACCAGGTCGATCCGCAAGAAGCAAGGCCCCGCTCGCATCGAGCCGGGCCTTTTTTGTTGGGATCAGGAGGGATTTCCGGTGTCCTCCTCGATGAATTGCCTGACGAAGTCGAGCGCCGACACGATGCCGACGATGGCCTTGTTGTCGGTAACGAGGACGTGATGGATGTCGCGCGCCACCATCAAGCGTGCGACCTCGCTGAGGGAGGCGGAGGGGTCGACTTCGACCGGCTTGTATGAACAGATTTCCCAGGCGCGTACTTCCCCCGCCTTTCGTTTGTCGTGGTGCGCCTGGGCCAGGTCGCGTGCGCTGATGATGCCGAGCACGGCGCCACGGGGCCGTTCGATGACCGGCACGGCCGACAAATGATGCAGACGCAGCGTGTCCTCGACCTGCGCGAGCGTCGCATCCATGGCGACCGTCGTCGCCTGGGTGCGCATGATCGATGCAATCGGCTTGCTCATGGCGTCCTCCCCGGCTCTGGCGCTTCCCTGCGCGGGACGCGGCCGAGCCGCTGTTCGCATGCGAGCACCAGCCGCGTGGTCCGGATGATGGTATCGGGGTTGAGGCTGATGGCGTCGATGCCGAGCCCGACCAGGTAGTCCGCCATCTCGGGGTAATCGGATGGCGCCTGGCCGCAGATGCCGACATGCCGGCCATTGCGCCGCCCGCCCTCGACCGCCTGGCGGATCAGCGCCAGGACACCGGGATCGCGTTCGTCGAAATCGGCCGCGACGATATCGGAATCGCGGTCCACGCCCAGCACCAGTTGCGTCAGGTCGTTCGAGCCGATCGAGAAGCCGTCGAACAGCCTGGCGAAGGCATCGATCTGGATCACGTTGTTCGGTATTTCGCACATCACATAGATCTCGAGGCCGTCGACGCCCCGTTCCAGGCCATGCGCGGCCAGCGCGGCCAGTACCTGCTCGGCTTGTGCCACCCGGCGGCAGAACGGAATCATCAGCCTGACATTGTCCAGGCCCATCTCGCGGCGCACCCGCAGCATGGCCTGGCATTCCAGCGCAAAGCCGTCGGCGTAGGCCGGATGGGTGTAGCGGGCGGCGCCGCGAAAGCCCAGCATCGGATTGTCTTCCTTCGGCTCGAACTGCGCGCCGCCGATCAGGCCGGCGTACTCGTTGGTCTTGAAGTCGGACATGCGCACGATCACCGGTTTCGGGTAGAAGGCGGCGGCGATCGTACCCACGCCTTCGGACAAATGGCGCACGAAGTAGTCGGCCGGCCGCGCGAACGCATGCGTGAGCCGCTCGATCGCCGCGCGCGCGGCCGGGTCGGCCACGCGTTCCGGATGGGCCAGCGCCATCGGATGGGCCTTGATCTGGTCGGCGATGATGAATTCCATGCGCGCCAGGCCGACGCCGTCGTTGGGCAGCAACGCGGTCTGGAAGGCCAGGTCGGGGTTGCCGATGTTGACCATCAGGTGGGTGGCCGGCTGGCCCAGGCCGGCCAGGTCGATCGTGGTTTTTTCGAAGGGGATGCGTCCGCCGTAGACGTGGCCGCGGTCGCCCTCGGCGCAGGAGACAGTGACTTCATCGCCGGTATGGATGGTCTCGGTCGCGTTCTCGCAGCCGACCACGGCCGGGATGCCGAGCTCGCGCGCCACGATGGCGGCATGGCAGGTTCGCCCGCCGCGGTTGGTCACCACCGCCGCCGCCATCTTCATGACCGTGCCCCAGTCGGGCATGGTGGTGTCGGCCACCAGGATCTCGCCGGCCTGGAACTGGTTCAGGTGGGCCACGTCGGTGATCACGCGCGCCACCCCGGACGCGACGCGGGCGCCGACGGCGCGTCCGCTGGCGCGCGCCGGGCCGGTGGCCGCCAGCCGGTACTCGTCGTAGCTGGCCCGCGATGCTTGCGAGGCCACCGTCTCGGGCCGCGCCTGCACGATGTAGAGCTGGCCGTCGATGCCGTCCCTGGCCCATTCGATGTCCATCGGCATCGGGTGGCCGGCGCGCGCGCTGTAGTGGTCCTCGATCACGACGGCGGTGTCGGCCAGCGCCAGCACATCCTCGTCGGACAGGCAGAAGCGGCGCTGGTCCTGCAGCGGGGTCGGCAGGTTGCGCGTGCTTTCGCGCGTCGCATCGCCCCCGTACACCATCTTGACCTGCTTGCTGCCCAGCGCGCGCCGCAGCACGCAGCGGCGGCCCTGGCGCAAGGTCGGCTTGAACACATAGAATTCGTCGGGGTCGACCGTGCCCTGCACCACGTTTTCACCCAGGCCCCAGGCGCCGGTGACGAAGACGACGTCGCGAAACCCGGACTCGGTATCGAGCGTGAACATGACGCCGCTCGCGTCCAGGTCCGCGCGCACCATCTTCATCACCCCGACCGACAGGAACACCTTGAAATGGTCGAAGCCGTTCTCGGCGCGGTAGCTGAGGGCGCGGTCCTTGAACAGGCTGGCGAAACAGCGGCGCACCGCGTCGAGCAGGCGCGCCTCGCCGCCGATGTTGAGATAGGTTTCGTGCTGGCCGGCAAAGCTCGCCGTCGGCAAATCCTCGGCGGTGGCCGAACTGCGCACCGCCACCGTCAGATGTTCGCCGTATTCGGCTTGCAGTTGCGCGTAGGCAGCTGTAATGGCGTCGGCCAGGTCGGGCGGCAGCGGCGCGCCGTAGACGATGTCGCGCGCGCGGCGCGCGCGGCGCGCCAGGTCGTCGATGTCGCGCACGTCCAGGCCGTCGAGCGCCGCATGCAGCGCCGGCCAGGCGCCGGCGCGGTCGAGCACGTAGCGGTAGGCTTCGGCGGTAATGGCGAAACCGTTCGGCACGCGCACCCCGCGCGCCGTCAATTCGCGGAACATTTCGCCGAGCGAGGCATTCTTGCCGCCGACCAGGGCGACGTCGGCGTTGCCCAGTTCGGCGAACCAGCGGATGTGGCGGCTGCCGGGGTTCATCGTCGCTGCCCGCCGCTACCCGGCGCGGCCCGAGGCGCGGCCGAGCGCTTCTTGCAAGGGTTTGGCCTGGGCATTGTTCAGGCCGGCACTAGTGATGTCCTTGGGCGCGAGCGTGCGTCCGTAGTAGGCGTTGGTGAGCCTTTCGTTGAAGCGGACGCCGGTCAGGCCGATCGCGACCGCGTCGCCGAACAAGCCCTTGGTGCCGCTCCAGGCGACGACGTCGCCGGTGCCCGCCGTGCCCATGGCCAGTTTCGACCAGTTGATCACGGTCAGGCCGGCTTCCGCGCTGAGCGAAAAATTGGTCCGTTTCATGAACTCGGCGACCGCCTTGTCGTTGTTCAAGACCATGGCGATCGCACCGCCCTCGCCGCCCGCCTGCAGGCCCACGGTCAATCCGCCGAGATCGTAGAAGGCCGGTCCGCTCCAGCTGCCGTCGGCACGCTTGAGCAGCAGCAGGCCGGCGCCGCCCTGGGCGCCGACGCCGAGCGCCGCGCGCCCAAACTTGGGAACGATCAGGATGCCCTTGGCTTGTTGCAGCAACTGCTTCATGCGCGGTTCGGCTTCGAGCTGGGGCACCACCTCCAGGGCCGCCGTGACGCGCCCGGCGGCGCTTTGTTGCGATTTTGCAACGAGATCGGCTTGCGCGCGTTCGGTGGCCGACGCCGGTGCCTGGGCCTGGGCCGCGCCGCACAGCGCCAGCGCGGTGGCGCAGGCGCACGCGGCCGCGTGCTTCCTGGGTTGGATCGTCATGGCCATCTCCTTTACCAGCATGTTGTTCGATGCGTACCGGGTCATGCTAGCGCTCCGACGAGCCTGCAGCCTTTGATCCAGATCAAGCGGGCGGGAATCGCCAGCAAACGCGCAGTCCCTTCCCTGCACACGCCGCGATCGGCTTTACAATCCGTGCCAGGCGGATCACTATCGTGGTGCCGGCAGCGCGGCGACCGACAGGCGCGGGCACTGAGCGAAGGGGTCACGATGCGCTACTTCGTCACGGGAGCGACCGGCTTCATCGGCAAGCGCCTGGTGCGCAAGCTGCTGGCCGTGCGCGGCAATACGGTATCGGTGCTGGTACGCCCAGGCAGCGGCGCCACGTTCGCGCAGGCGCAGGCCTTCTGGGGCGCCGACGCGGCGCGCGTCACGCCGGTGTACGGCGACCTGCTGCAGCCGCTGCTGGGCACCTCGGAGGCCGCGCGCGCGGCGCTGGCAGGCCAGGTCGAGCACTTCTTTCACCTGGCCGCCCTGTACGACCTGCGCGCGGCGGCCGCGCCGCAGGCGGCGGCGAACGTGGACGGCACACGCCACGCGCTCGACCTGGCCGCCGTCCTCGGCGCCGGCTGCTTTCACCACATGAGCTCGGTGGCAGCCGCCGGCCTGTACGACGGCACGTTCCGCGAAGACATGTTCGACGAAGCCGAGCGGCTCGAGCATCCGTATTTCGCGACCAAGCACGCCGCCGAAGGCCTGGTGCGCGCCTGCGTTCAGTTGCCCTGGCGCATCTATCGTCCCGGCCTGGTGGTGGGCGACTCGCACGGCGGCGACACCGACAAGGCCGACGGCCCCTATTATTTCTTCAAGCTGATCCAGCGCATCCGCGCGCTGGTGCCGCCCTGGCTGCCCATGCTCGGCATCGAGGGCGGACGGGTCAACATCGTCCCGGTCGACTATGTCGTCGATGCGCTGGTCCATATCGCCCACCTGCCCGGCCTCGACCGCGGGTGCTTCCACCTGACCGATCCGGCCACCCGGCGCGTCGGCGAGGTGCTCGACATCTTCGCGCGTGCGGCGCATGCGCCGCCGCTGCGCCTGCACGTCAATGCCGCCGTCCTGAACCTGCTGCCGGCCTGGCTGCGCGGCAGCATCGGCGCGCTGGCCCCGCTGCGCCGGCTGCACCAGGCCCTGATGAACGAGCTCGGCCTGCCGGAAGGCATCCTGCAGCTGCTGAACTGGCCGACCCGCTTCGACAACCGCGCCGCCGCCGCCGCGCTGGCCGGCAGCGGCATCGCGTGCCCACCGCTGGAAGACTATGCCGCCGCCGTCTGGGATTACTGGGAGCGCCACCTCGATCCGGCCCTGCACGTCGACCGCAGCCTGCGCGCGCACGTGGCGGGCAAGGTGGTCCTGGTGACGGGCGGCTCTTCCGGCATCGGCCTGGCCACCGCGCAGCGGCTGGCCGAAGCCGGCGCCGTCACCGTCATTTGCGGGCGCGACGAAGCCAGGCTGGCCGCGGCGCGCGCGGCGGTACGGGCGCGCGGCTTCGACCTTGCCACCTACCGCGCCGACCTGGCCGACGGCGCCGACTGCGCGCGCCTGGTGCAGGCGCTGCTGGCCGAGCACGGCCATGTCGACATCCTGGTCAACAACGCCGGACGCTCGATCCGGCGCGCACTCGTGGACAGCTTCGAGCGCCTGCACGACTTCGAGCGCATGATGCAGCTGAATTATTTCGGCGCCCTGCGCGTGAGCATGGGCCTGCTGCCGGCCATGCTGGCGCGCCGCGCCGGCCATATCGTCAACATTTCGTCGATCGGGGTGCTGACCAACGCGCCGCGCTTTTCCGGCTACGTGGCGTCCAAGGCGGCGCTGGAAGCCTGGTCGTACTGCGCCGCCGCCGAACTGGCCGACGAAGGCATTGCCTTCACCACCATCAACATGCCGCTGGTGCGCACCCCGATGATCGCGCCCACCGCGGCCTACCGCGACGCCCCCGCGCTCACGCCGGAAGCGGCCGCCGAGCTGGTGGTGCGAGCCATCGTCGAGGCGCCGGCGCGCATCGCCACCGAGGTCGGCCTGCTCGGCCTGGGCGTGCAGCTGGCCGCGCCGCGCATGGCGCAAATCGTCATGAACAGCGCCTACCGCCTCTCGGGGGCGGCCGAAGAGGCCGAGCACGCGCCGGCCTCGCCCGAACTGCGCGCCATGCAGCACCTGCTGCACGGCGTGCACTTGTGATGGCGCCGCACGACACGCCGCGCGAGCCGATGTCGGCGCTCGACGCGGCCTGGCTGCGCATGGACCGGCCGACGAACTTGATGATGATCTGCGCGATGATGCTGTTCGAGAGCCGCCTCGACCTGCACGCGCTGCGCGAGGCGATCAGGACGCGCATGCTGTGCTTTCACCGTTTCCTGCTGCGCGTGGCCGGTTCGCCCGAGGCGCCCTGCTGGGAAACCGATCCGCAGTTCGACCTGGACTGGCATGTGCGGCGGGTCGCCCTGCCGCCCGGACGCGGCGCGCTGGAGGAACTGGTGGGCGACCTGGCCAGTACGGCGCTCGACCCGCGCAAGCCGATGTGGCAATTCCACCTGGCCGAAGGCGCCCACGCCAGCGCGCTGATCCTGCGCATCCACCACTGCTATGGGGACGGCTTCGCGCTGCTGCACGTGCTCGACGCGCTGACCGACGCCGATCCGGCGCACCCGCATGCCGCGTGCGGCGACGGCGCGCCGGCGCCGCCGCACAGCGCCTGGGAGCGCCTGGCCGGCGGCGTCGCCGAATCGGCGGGCGACGCGCTGCGCGCCATGTTCGATGCCGCCGGCGCCGGCGCCGCCATGCTGGCCTCGCCGCGCGACGCGCTCGCCCTCGCCGCCGGGGCGGCCGACCTGCTGCAGCAGGCCGGCACGATCGCGGCCATGACGCCCGATGCCGCCACCAGCCTGAAGGGCGAACTGGGCGTCATGAAGCGGGTGACCTGGGCCGACCCGCTGGCGCTGGACGACGTCAAGGCCGTCTGCGCGGTGTTCGGCTGCAGCGTCAACGACCTGCTCGTCGCCTGCCTGGCCGGCGCCCTGCGCGCCTGGCTGCGCGAACGGGGCGAGCCGGTCGACGGTGTCGCGCTGCGCGCGCTGGTGCCGGTCAACCTGCGCCCGCCGGGCCCGGTGCACGAACTGGGCAACCGCTTCGGGATGGTGTTCCTGAGCCTGCCCGTCGGCATCGACGATCCACTCGAACGGATGGCCGAAGTGCGGCGCCGCATGGACGCATTGAAGCATTCGCGCCAGCCGCTGGTCGCCCTCGCCATTCTGGCCGCCATGGGGGTGGCGCCGGAATCGATCAAGGAGCGCGTGCTCGAGACGCTGGCCGCCAACGCCAGCCTGGTCGTCACCAACGTGCGCGGCGCCGACACGCCGCGCTACCTGGCCGGGCGCCGCATCGCGCGCCAGATGTTCTGGGTGCCGCAATCGGGCGGGATCGGGCTCGGTGTCAGCATGCTCAGCTACGCCGGCCGGGTCGATGTCGGCGTCATCGCCGACGCCCGCCGCGTGCCCGACCCGCACGCCCTGGCGCCGCATTTCGCGGCCGAGTTCGAGTCCTTGCTGCTGCATGCGCTGATGCTGCCCTGGCCTGCCCCCGCTTGATATACATCAAAGATGCCAAGTGCGGCCCCGCCCTACTATCGAAGAAGCAGGGATCCACCTGCCTGTGCACCACGAGGCCCGGTATGCAACGCCCTTGGCTCAGTAGTTATCCTCCCGGCATTCCCGCGGAGGTCGATGTCGGCAAGTTCGGCTCGTTCAACGCCTTGCTGGCCTGGATCGTCGAACGCTACGGCGCGCAGCCGGCCTTCAGCAACCAGGGCGCCACCCTGAGCTGGAACGCGCTGGCGCAGCTGGCGGCGCGCTTCGGCGCCCATCTCCAGCAAGCCGGTCTCGGCCGGGGCGAGCGGGTCGCGCTGATGCTGCCCAACCTGCTGCAGTATCCGGTCGCGCTGTTCGGCGCCTTCCATGCCGGCTGCACGGTCGTCAACGTCAATCCCCAGTACACGCCGCGCGAGCTGGAATACCAGCTCAACGACGCCGGCGCGCGCGCCATCGTCGTGCTGGAGAATTTCGCGCGCACGCTGGAGCAGGTGCTGGCGCGCACCCAGGTGCGTCATGTCGTCGTCACCGCGGTCGGCGACCTGCTGCCCTTTCCCAAGGCGCAGATCGTCGACCTGGTGGTCAGGCATGTGCGCCACATGGTGCCGCCATGGCATATCCCGGACGCGCTCGCGTGGCGCGACGCGCTGGCGCGCGGCAAGCAGGCGGGCTTGGACCAGGTGCCGCTGGCGCCTGCCGATATCGCCTTCCTGCAGTACACCGGCGGCACCACGGGCGTGCCGAAAGGCGCCATCCTCACGCATGCCAACGTGCTGGCCAACGTCGAGCAGACCGCGGCCTGGGTGCGCGGCTTCCTGGAAGAGGGAAAGGAAACAGCGATCATCCCGCTGCCGCTGTACCACGTGTTCGCGCTCACCGCCACCCTCACCTTCTGCCGCCTGGGCGCCCATGTCGTGCTGGTGACCGACCCGCGCGACATCGGCGGCCTGATCGGCCAGATGCGGCGCACGCCGTTCAGCGTCATCATCGGCGTGAACACCTTGTTCAAGGCGCTGCTGGAGGCGCCGTCCATCGGCCAGCTGCACCCGGCCGGCATGAAGCTGGCGGTGGCCGGCGGCATGGCGGTGCAGCGCGCCGTGGCCGAGCGCTGGCAGCAGGTGTTCGGTGCGCCCCTGATCGAAGGCTACGGGCTGACCGAGACCTCGCCCATCGTCTGCGCCAATCCGCTCGATTTGCCGCGCTTCTCTGGTGCGGTGGGCCTGCCGCTGCCATCGACCGACGTCGCCATCCTCGACGACGACGGGCGGGCCGTCGCGCCGGGCCAGACCGGCGAGATCTGCGTGCGCGGCCCGCAAGTGATGCAGGGCTACTGGAACATGCCCGAGGAAAGCGCGCGCGTCTTCACCGCCGACGGCTGGCTGCGCACCGGCGACCTCGGCCTGATCGACGAACACGGCTATGTGCGCCTGGTCGACCGCAAGAAGGACATGATCGTCGTCTCCGGCTTCAAGGTCTACCCGAACGAAGTCGAACAGGTGGTGGCAATGCATCCGGGCGTGTCGGAAGTGGCTGCCATCCGGGCGCCGGACGAACGCGCCGGCGAAGTGGTCAAGATCGTCGTCGTGCGGCGCGACCCGGCGCTCACGGCCGCGGCGCTGCTCGATCACTGCCGGCAATCCCTGGGCGCCTACAAGGTGCCGAAATACGTCGTGTTCCGCGATACGCCGCTGCCGAAGTCGAACATTGGCAAGATCCTGCGCCGGGTCGTGGCCGACGAAGAAGCGCAAGGCGCCACCGCACGGGCGGCGGCCGGCTGAAAACCCGCGCGCCGCGGACAACCAACACCCATCGGGGGAACGACATGGCAAAGAAACTCAAGGAAATGGCGGCTGCGGACCAGCATGCGATCGTCGACGCGGTGGTCGGCTCGGCGCAGCAGATCTGGCAAGCCGGGCTCGGCGCTTTTGCCCGCGCCCAGCAGGAAGGCAGCGAACTGTTCGACAAGCTGGTGCGCGACGGCGTGGACTTGCACGAGCTGACCCAGAAACTGGCCGGCGACCGGGTGTCGGGCGTGGCCGAGCGCGTCGGCAGGCAGGCCAGCGGCTCGTGGGACCGGATCGAAAAGCTGTTCGAGGAGCGCGTGGCCCGTGCGATGCGCGCGCTGGGCGTGCCGTCGCACGACGAGCTCGATGCCTTGCGGCGGGAACTGGCGGAGCTGAAAGCGGCCTTCGCGGCGGCGCCGCCACCAAAACCGGCGCGCCGCAGCGCGGCGGCCAAGCCCGCGCCGGCAGCCAAGGCGACGCCGAAGCCCGCGCTCAAGGCGCCGGCGCGCGCCGCCGCCAAGCGCCAGCCGAAAGCCGCCGCGCGCCACCATTGACGCCGCCGGCGCGCCGGAGACCGCCGTGGCCTGGCCCCCCTTTCCCTATCCCAGCGCCGGGTTCGAGTACACGGGCGCACGCCTCAGGCGCGCCTGGGCCGGCCTGCATGCGGGCGACGCCGAACCATGGCCGCGCGCGACGGCGCTGGTGGACGCCTGGATCGATTTCCACGCCGGGCGCTTCGAGCAGGCGGCGCGCGCCGGGCTGGCCGCAGGCCTGGACGGCTATGCGGTGGCCAGCAAGGCCACCTGCGTGCATGCCGTCTACCTGGCCACGCGCCAGCCCGACAAGTGCGCGCTCCTGCGCGAAGTGGCCGAACGCTGCGAGCGCCAGCAGCACACGCAGCCCGCCAATGCCGCGGCATTCTATTGGCAAGCGTACGCCCTGGGCCGGCTGGCGCAGGAGATCTCGGTGCTCGAGGCGCTGGCCGCGGGCGTGGCCGGCAAGGTCAAGGCCAGCCTGGAAACCACACTGCGCCTGGCCCCGCGCCATGCCGACGCCCACGTCGCCCTGGGCGTCTACCACGCCGAGATCATCGACAAGGCCGGCGCCCTGGTGGCCGGCCTCACCTACGGCGCCAAACGGGAGGCGGCGCTGGAGCACTTCCGCCAGGCGCTCGCGCTCAATCCCGGTTCGGCCATCGCGCGCATCGAATACGCGCGCGCGCTCGTCATGCTGGGCGGCCGGGCGCGCGCCCATGAGGCGCTGGCGCTGTGCGAGGAGGCGGCCGCCGGCACCCCGCACGATGCGATGGAAAGGCTCGACATTGAACGCGCGCGCCAGGAAATCGCCGCCTGAAGCGCGTCCGCGCCATGTCCATGCGGCCGACCTGGATGGCGCCGGGCGCCTGCTGCTGCTGGGCATCGAAGTACTGGTCGACCAGGTCGAGGTGCTGCACCTGAAGCTGCTGGGCCGGCCGCTGGCGCCGCCGGGCGCCGGCGGCGTCACCGGGATCGTCTACCGGCGCGTCAAGTCGACGATCCGCATCACCGGCCACTGGATCGGCAGGCGGCGCCCGGGCGCGGGCGCGCCGCGCCATTCGACGGCCCAGCGCGAGGCGGTGCTGGCCGCGCTCAACGGCCTGTTCGGCGACCTGCTGGCCCGCACCGGCAACCCGCTGGCCATTCCGATGCGCCTGCGCATCGGGGGCCAGCCGCTGGCGACGACGGCGGCGGCGCTGGCGGCGCTGCCCGATGCCGGGCCGAAGCTGCTGATCCTGGTGCATGGACTGTGCCGCTGCGACCTGCAATGGCAGCGCGCCGGCCACGACCACGGCGCCGCGCTGGCGCGCGACCTGGGCTATACCACGCTCTACCTGCACTACAACAGCGGCCGCCATATCTCGACCAACGGCCGCGCGCTGGCGCTCCTGCTCGAAGAGCTGGTCGGCGCCTGGCCCCGGCGCGTCGAGGAAATCACGCTCCTGACGCACAGCATGGGCGGGCTGGTGGCGCGCAGCGCCTGCCACTACGCGGAACAGGCCGGCTACGGCTGGCGCGCGCAACTGCGCCACCTGGTATTTCTGGGCACCCCGCACCATGGGGCGCCGCTCGAACGCCACGGCAACTGGCTCACGGCAGTGCTCGGACGCAGCATGATCACCGCGCCCTTTGCCCGGCTGGGCGAGCTGCGCAGCGCCGGCATCACCGACCTGCGCCATGCCAACCTGGTGGACGAGGATTGGCGCGGGCGCAACCGCTTCGACCAGGACGGCACGCTGCCGCGCGCGCTGGCGCTGCCGGCCGGCGTGCGCTGCTACACGGTGGCCGGCAGCACGGGCCGGCGCGCGGGCGACCTGCGCGACCGCCTGCTGGGCGACGGCCTGGTGCCGCTCGATACGGCGCTCGGCCGGCATGCCGATCCGGCGCGCAGCCTGGTGTTTCCGGCCTCGCACCAGTGGACCGGTTTCGGCATCCACCACCTGGATCTGCTGAGCCGCCCGGAAGTGTATGCGCAGCTGCGGCACTGGCTCGGCAAGCGCCGGCGCAAGGACCGGGACGGCATCAAGGCAGGCCGCTGACGTCGGCGTTGTCGTCGAGCGCGTAGTCGCCGCGCTTGAACGCGTCGATGACCGCCTGCGCCTGCTGCACGAAATCGGCCGGCACCAGGATGCGCACGCCGCCCAGCGCCGGCGCCAGCAGCAGATCGGTCTGCATCAGGTGGGCGTCGGCCAATACCGCCGGAATGCCGGACGCTTCCAGGCAACCCTGCATCAGCGTCGCCTCCATCGGGATCAGGTAGCGCGCCACGATGAACAGATCGCGTCCGGGAACGGCTTCGATATCGGGATGGGCGGCCAGCCATGCAGTCAGTGCCTGTTCCATGATGCTTCCTCGTGAACGGATGAGCCGATAGTACGCCTTGCCCGGCCCGTTCGACGCGCGCTTGAGCGCGTCAGTGCAGCACGCCCGGCAGCGACGACAACGAATACAGGATCACGCCGATGAGGCCACCGACGATCGTGCCATTTATGCGGATAAATTGTAGATCCTTGCCGATATTGAGTTCGATTTGTTCCGACATTTCGGCGCTGTCCCAGTTCTTGACGGTGTCGGCGATGTGCCGCGTGAGATAGACGGCAAACTCCGGCGCCGCCGCGCGGGCAGCCAGTTCCAGGTTGTCGTTCAGGGACTGGCGCAGTACCGGATCGTCGGCCAGGGTCTTGCCGAGCCAGGCGCCGGTGGCCTGCATGCGCGTGCGCAGGGTCGAGTGTTCGCTCGCCAGGTCGGCTTTCAGCCAGCCCTTCAGGTCGCCCCACAGCGATTTCAGGTAATTGTTGAGCGTGTCATCGTTGAGCAGGTAGTGCTTGATCTCTTCGCTCTTGCTGGAAAATTGCGGATCGCTTTTCAGGCGTTCGATGAATTCGGCGGTGAACCCATCGAAACGCGCGCGCAGCGGGTGCCCGGGATCGGCCGCGACCTTGTTCAGGATGCCGGACGCCAGGCGCACCGCGATATCGGCGCCTTTGCGGCCGATGAGTTCCGAAGGCAGCATCCTTTCGATGAAGGCATATTCCTCTTTCAGCCAGTCGACGATGCCTTGCGAGATCGCCGACTGGGTATCGCTGTTGTCTAACAGCAGCGCCAGCTGGCGAATGCCTTCGTTCAGCAATTCCTGGTGCCGGCCGCCCTTCGTCAAGCTCTCCAGGATGGTGCCGGCCGACTTCGACAGGTCGACGCTGCCGACCATCGTGTGCACCGCTTTCCTGAGGAAATTCTGGATCGCCGCATCCTCGGTGAAGTCGAGCATCCAGGTCGCCACTTTCACCAGGTAGCTCCCCATCAGTTCGGTATTGGCGGGTTTGACGAGCCAGTCGGCCACCTTGCGGGCCGGGTCGTGCTTCTGGATCAGGCGGACGATCGAGTCGGTATCGAGGAATTTCTCGCGCACGAACAGGGCCAGGTTGTCCGCAATCTTGACCTTGTTGTTCGGGATGATGTTCGTATGCCGCGACACGATCGGAATCGGCACCCGCTTGAACAGGGCGACGACCGCGAACCAGTCGGCCAGGGCGCCGACCATGGCCGCTTCGGCGAAGGCTTTGAGCAAGCCCGTCCACCAGGAGGGCGGCAGGTAGAAACTGAGCACGAACAGCAGCGCCGCGCCGACGAAAAAGGCCAGCGCCAGCCGCTTCGATCTGTCGAGTTCGAATTCCTTGGTCATGCTGCTCCCGGTAGCTCATCGTTACCAGAGCAATCCTATATGACCTGGGCCGTTTTCAGCGATTCGATTGCCTCGCTCGACCAGCCCCAGTCCGCCAGCACCTCGGCGCTGTGCTGCCCGGGTGCGGCCGCGGCCTGCCCTGCCGCGGGCACGCTGCGGCTGAAACGCGGCGCCGGCGCCGGCTGGGTCACGCCGTCGATCTCGACGAAGGCGGCGCGCGCCCGGTTGTGCGGGTGCAGCGGCGCTTCCGCCATGTCGAGCACGGGCGCGACGCAGGCATCGGTGCCTTCCAGCAGCTGGCACCAGTGCGCGCGCGTGCGGGTGGCGAACAGCGCGGCGAATTTCGCTTTCAGCTGCGGCCAGCGTTCCTGGCTCCATTGCTGTGTGAATTCCGGGTCGGCCGCGCCGCAGAGCGCCAGCAGCCGGGCATAGAACTGCGGCTCGATCGCGCCCACCGACAGGAACTTGCCGTCCAGGCAGGCATAGGTATCGTAGAAGGGCGCGCCGCCATCGAGCATGTTCGCTTCACGCCTGTCGTTCCATGAACCGAAGGCGCGCAGGCCGTACATCATGGCGCCCAGCAGCGCGGAGCCGTCGGTCATGGCGGCGTCGACCACCTGCCCCTTGCCCGAACTGCGCGCTTCGAGGACCGCGCAGACGACGCCGAAGGCCAGCATCATGGCGCCGCCGCCGAAGTCGCCGACCAGGTTCAGGGGCGGCGCGGGCGGCGTGCCGGCGCGGCCCATGGCGTGCAGCATGCCGGACAGGGCGATGTAGTTGAGGTCATGGCCGGCCGCCTGCGCCAGAGGGCCGGTCTGGCCCCAGCCGGTGATGCGTCCGAACACGAGCTTGGGATTGCGCGCATGGCAGGCGTCGGGGCCGAGGCCGAGGCGTTCCATCACGCCGGGGCGAAAGCCCTCGATGAGGATGTCGGCCTGTCCGGCCAGTTGCAGCACGACCTCGCGCGCCTGCGGATGCTTCAGGTCGAGCGCGAGCGAGCGGCGCCCGCGCGCCATGACGTCGAATTTCGTCCCCAGCATCGGGAACGGGTTGGCGGCGCCGGGCTTGGCCTTGCGGTCAATGCGGATGACCTCGGCGCCCATGTCGGCCAGCATCATGGCGGCAAAGGGACAGGGGCCGAGGCCGACCATTTCGATGATTTTAATACCGGCGAGGGGTCCGGGCATGAATCGCTCCTTATAACGACCTGGCGATGATTTCTTTCATGATTTCGTTGGCGCCGCCGTAGATGCGCTGCACGCGCGCATCGACGTACATCTGGGCGATCGGGTATTCGAGCATGTAGCCGTAGCCGCCGAACAGCTGCACGCACTGGTCGACCACCTTGCATTGCAAGTCCGAGATCCAGTACTTCGCCATCGAGGCGAGCACGGTGTCCATGCGGCCGGCCAGCATGTCTTCGATGCAGCGGTCGATGAAGACGCGCGCGACCGTCGCTTCGGTCTTGATTTCGGCCAGGACGAATCGCGTGTTCTGCATCTCGATCAGGGCCTGGCCGAAGGCCCGGCGCTGCTTCGTGTGCTCGACGGTGAGCTGCAGGGCGCGCTCGATGGCGGCCACGCCGGCCACGCCGATGATGGTGCGCTCGTACGGCAACTCCGACATCAGCTGGACAAACCCCTTGCCGGCTTCGCCGCCGAGCACGCCGTCGAGAGACACGTGGGCGTCATCGAAAAACAGCTCGCAGGTGTCCTGCCCCTTCTGCCCGACTTTTTCCAGGATGCGCCCGACCCGAAAGCCCGGGTTGCCGCGCGTTTCCACCAGCATCAGCGAGATGCCCTTGGCGCCGGCGGCGGGGTCGGTCTTCGCCACCACCAGCACCAGGTCGGCCAGGTAGCCGTTCGAGATGAAGGTCTTGGAACCGTTCACGCGGTAGCCATCGACGCCTTCGATGGCGGTGGTGCGGATGCCTTTCAGGTCGGAGCCGGCGCCCGGCTCCGACATGGCGATGGCGGCGATCATCTCGCCGCTGGCGAGTTTAGGCAGGTAACGCCGTTTCTGTTCTTCGGTGCCCTGGTTCAGCAGGTAATGGGCGACGATCGCGTGCACGTGCAAGCCGAAGGCCATGTCGCCGGCGTAGCCGAGTTCTTCGAATACGATCGCCATGTGGGCGAAATTGCCGCCCGAGCCGCCGTATGCGTCCGGGATGTCGGCCGCCAGCAGGCCCATTGCGCCGGCCTTCGTCCACAGGTCGCGGTCGACGTGCTGCTGGTGGCGCCAGCGCTCGCCGTGCGGCGCGACTTCGCTGGCGACGAAACGGCGTACCGCGTCGCGAAAACTTTCCAGTTCCGGGTTCATCCAGGAAGGAGTAATGTCCATCGCCACCCTCACGCCGCCTGGTACAGGGTCACGACGCAGGCGCCGCCCAGGCCCAGGTTGTGCTGCAGGGCGGTGCGCGCGCCCTCGACCTGGCGCGCGCCGGCGCTGCCGCGCAGCTGCTGGGTCAATTCGAAACACTGGGCCAGGCCCGTGGCGCCGAGCGGATGGCCTTTCGACAGCAGGCCGCCGGATGGATTCGTGACGACCTTGCCGCCATAGGTGTTGTCGCCCTCGACGATGAATTTATCCGCCCCGCCTTCCGGGCACAGGCCGAGGGCTTCGTAGGTAATGAGTTCGTTGTGGGCGAAGCAGTCGTGCAGTTCGATCACGTCGAGGTCGTCCGGGCCGATGCCGGCCTGCCGGTAGACCTTGTCGGCCGCTTCGCGGCTCATCTCATAGCCGACCAGGCGCATCATGTCGTTGGCCTCGAAGGTGCTCGGGCGGTCGGTCGTCATGGCCTGGGCGGCAATGAACACGTCGGCGCGCAACCCGTGCTTTTTTGCGTAGGCTTCGGAAACCAGCACCGCGGCGGCCGCGCCGCAGGTCGGCGGGCAGGCCATCAGGCGCGTCATCACGCCGGGCCAGATCATGGGCGCGTCGAGCACGTCCTGGGCCGTGACTTCCTTGCGGAACAGCGCCAGCGGGTTGTTGGCCGCATGGCGGCTGGCCTTGGCGCGGATGCGGGCGAAGGCTTCCAGGGGCGTGCCGTATTTTTCCATGTGCGCCAGGCCGGCGCCACCGAAGTAGCGCAGCGCCAGCGGAATTTCCGGCTTGCCGACCAGACGGTCGGTGACGGCGTCGAAATCGTCGAACGGGGCCGGACGGTCGGTGAACACCGAACCGAGGGCGCCGGGACTCATCTGTTCGAAGCCGAGCACCAGCACGCAGTCGGCCGCGCCGCTGGCGATCGCCTGGCGCGCCAGGAACAGGGCGGTGGAGCCGGTCGAGCAGTTGTTGTTGACGTTGACGATCGGGATGCCGGTCATGCCGACGCCGTACAGCGCTTTCTGGCCGCAGGTCGAGTCGCCGTACACATAGCCGGCATAGGCCTGTTCGATATCGGCATAGCCGATGCCGGCGTCCTGCAGCGCGGCGCGCGTGGCCTCGGCGGCCATCCGGTGGTAGGGGGCGCTCGCGCCCGGCTTGGCGAACGGGATCATGCCCACGCCCGTGACGAATACCTTGTTCATGCTGTCTCCTGTGTGTGCGTTCCCGGCCGCCGGCGGCCTCGATCGAACCGATTATAGCCAGCGCGGACAGGCACGAACGGGACGGCGTGCCGAGGCAGTCCTCTATTTTCCGGCGCTGCCAGCAGCGTCGCCCCTGCCGCAACATGCACCCGTGGCACCGGTGCGTTGAGCGCATGGGGGGCCACCCGCCCCGTGGGCCCATCTGGGCCTGCAAAAAAAATGCCCGCCGTGGATCGCTCCAGGCGGGCATTCCTAGTTACGGCTATTGGCTCAGGCCGCCACCATCTCGCCGGTCTCGGAGCACAGCTTCAGGTTCGCCTGCTTCGGCGCGAAGCTCAGCAGGTCCTTGCGCTCTTCGAGCAGCGCGAAGACGGCATCTTTCGACAGCACGTACTGCTCGAGCAGCGTGTCCTTGAGCGACTCGATCAGCGCGCGGTAGTCGCGCATCGCACCCAGCGTATAGCTGTAGAGTTCATCGGCCTTCTCTTCCATCTGGCGCAGCGTGTGCTCGCCGCTGGCATCGTTCTTGAGCTGGCTGTAATCGATCTTCGAGCGCGAGTACATCGACAGGCGGTTGACCATCAGGTTCAGCATCCTGGTCACTTTCTCGATGTCGTTCTGGGCGCCGACCGAGATGCCGCGGGCACCGTAGAACAGCTCTTCGGCCGCCATGCCGCCGTACAGGCCGACCACGTCGTGCTCGAGTTCTTCCAGCGTGCGCAGCGACATGTCGTCACCCGACTGCAGCACGTAGCCGAGGGCGCCGATTTTCGAGACCGCTTCGGTGCTGATCTTCAGCAGGTGCGACTTTTCCTTCACTTCTTCGAGCGACAGGCCGGCGCGCAGGTACGGGTCGATCTGCATGAAGAAGTGGCCCAGTTCGTGCAGGGCAATGCGCTCGCGCTGCTTGTGCTTCTCGGCCGTGGTGGCGCGGTCGGTCAGGCCGATCGTGGCGCGTTCGTAAGCACGGAACAGCAAGTCGGTGTTGATGATCGTCTTTTCCTGGATCGACAGCATCGATGCGCGCTCGACCACGGTTTCCAGCAGCGCCGGGCTCAGGTTCTGGGTGATGTCGGCCACCTGGTCCAGGTCGAGATCGGCATAGTCGACGAGGCCATCCTTCTTGCGCGACAGGAAGCTGCGCAGGAGTTCGCGGCGCTCGGCCTTGTTCGGCAGGCGGAAGTTGATCTTCACCGAGAAGCGGCGCAGCATCGCTTCGTCCATGTCGGTCGAGGCGTCGTCGAAGTTCGAGGCTACCACCCAGATCACGCCCTGGCCCTTGTCGCTCTTCACGCCATCCAGCAGGCCCAGCAGGGTGTTGGCGGTATCGTCTTCCCATTTCTTTTCGCTGCGGCCGCGCGGCATGAACAGGCTCTGCGCCTCATCGAGGAAGATGATGCATTTGCCCTTGGCGCAAGCCTTGCGGTAGAGGGCGTTCAGGGCTTTCGAGCCGCCGCCGACATAGCCCGATTCGAGCGCCGAGCCGGAGGCCTGGATCAGCGGCATGTCGAGGCGCTTGGCCAGGTAGCCGACCAGCTTGGTTTTACCGGTACCGGCAGGACCGGTCAGCATCACGTTGAATGGCTTGTCGATGTTGTGCGAGGCATATTCATCGCGGTTGCGGATCATGTCTTCCAGGTGCAGCACTTCCTGCTTGATGTCGTCCATGCCGATCAGGTCGTCCATGCTGCCCTTGAGCTTGTCGGGCATGATCATGGTCGCGCTGGCACCGACTCCCGGGATGCCGAACTTCAGGCAGTAGACGACCAGGAGCAGCAGCACGATCTCGAAGGCGTGGCGCTTGAGGAAGTCGGCCGTGTCGGCACCCACCGACCCGCCTTCGTCCATGACGGCCTTGTGCGAAGCGAGGAACTCGTCCTTGGCGATCGAATAGGGAATCGCGTTCTTGAGCAGCACTTCGCGCTCCAGCGAGAGGTGCGAGGTGCTTGGCACCTTGACCACGTGCAGCGCCGGCGCATCCTTGAATTTGAAGACATAGCGTGGCGACTCCGACAGCGGCTTGGCCACCATCAGGTAGTCGAGCTTGTCCTTCTGGCCAGCCAGGCGGGTGATTTCGGAAATGTCTTGCGAATGCACGACCGGGCTCGGATCCTGCGGCGCATCGGCCGAATAGATCGCTACGCCGGTTGCGGCGCCCAGCAGGACAGCGGCGGCAATGCGCACATAAACGTTCTTAAAGGCAATTTGAAGTCTGGCAAAGTTGGGCATTATCGAGCCTGCAAATAGTTGGATGCGTATGCGACAGTGCAAACAGCTGGTGCCGTTCCGGATGCTGCGTGTGGAAAGGCGGCGGCTCTTGAAGGCCGTGACAATGCCGGACGTATACGTTCGACATCATTTTGATGCTCTGAGGCAATAGGGATAGGGAGACTATACCTGTAAAGAAAACGCAGATGTATACGCCAGGCTTAAAATTTCTTGATTGTTCTCATCGCTGGAAAACCTGACAACGCAATTCGTTGCAGGGTTGGCAAAGATTGCAGGTACAAGCTTGGCGAATATGAAAAACTGTTAATACTATTTCATCAAACAGCGCCAAAAGGCTTGGTGCTTTGGCATTGTCGAATTGGCTCGCTGTCGCATTTATTTCACACGGCGCGGCCGCGTATTGGCTGGCGCCTGCGTGCGTGCCCTGCCGCCCTTTTCTACACGAATCGAACATGGGAGCGACGCAGCGTTTTGCTATGCTGGTCATGGTGGCGTCACCCGAGACGCCCTGCCCGCTTTCCTCGTACCGGTACGCTTGCAAGGAAGGAAGAATCGTGAACAGTGTCGCACTCGTAGCAGCGCTTGCCATTGGGCTAAGCAGCATCGCACAGGCGAAGGTCGTCGAGCTGGTACCGGAAGCCGCGGCCGGCGCGGTGCCGGTCCAGGCCCGCGCCGCCGATGTCCCTTCTCCCCGGCATCCATTTTCCCTGCCGTCGGGCATTTCCGAACTGCCTGAGCCCGAGGTCTTTGCCATGATGCTGGTCGGCCTGGTCCTGCTTGGCTATCGGGCCCGCCGCGACAGCAGCGAGAAGTTCAAGTAGACAGGCAGGCGGTACTGGCGTGCAGCAGCCGTCAGGCGCCCGGCGCCACCGCGGCCGGTTCGTTGCACAGTGCGTAAAGCTTGCATAAGGTAGTCCAGTTGCGCGCGGTCGTGTTATCGCCCAACTGCCTGCCAAGCGCCGTGGCCGCGGCACTGGCCAGGACGCCATCCGGGCACCAGACATAAGCCGCGCGCTGCCCCACCGCCAGCGCCTCGGCGCCCCAGCTGCGCTCGCACAGCGGCGCAATGGCTGCCCGCATCGCCGTGTCGCCCAGGACGAACACCAGCAAGCGGGCATGGTCGACCGCCTGCTCCAGCAGGGTGTTCTCGGCCAGCACGGCGGCCAGGTCCGCGCTGCCGAGCACCATGACGCGCGCCGCCACACCCAGCTTGAGCACCAGTTGCTCCTCGATGGCGGCAGCGAAGGCGCCGGGTGCGGCAGCGTCGGCCGTGAACACGAGGTTGCCGCTGTTGAGGACGCTGCGCACGTCGCGGAAACCGAGTTCGGCGACCAGCGCGCGCAGGTCGGCCATGGCCACGCGCTTGGCGCGACCGACGTTGATCCCGCGGATCAGGGCAATGTAGCGTTGACTCGTCATGGTTGCATGGTAGCGTCCGTGGCGACCGGGCGGCGTCCGCTTACTCGAGCAGGCCTTCTTCGCCGGGGCTGCTGCACGGCGCGCGGCAATGCGCGGGCGGCGGTCACCAGGTCGGGCAGGCCGCTGCGGGGAGAGAGCGATCAGGAAAGCCGTGCTGTGGCGATGGAAGACGACCCGCTCGCCGATGGGAAGAACGCACCGGGCGCGCCTGGGACAGGCCGACGGCCGACATTGTGTGAAACGGAAATGACGACGCATCCGGCGGACCGATGCCGACGGGACGCGCAAAAAAAAATGCAGCGGACGCAGCGTCGTTCAGGACGCCGGGCCGCTGCCTGGCATGACCGAAGGCACGGCAGTACAGCTTGCCATGCCGACGGACTTAGTGCGCATAGTTGCCGGACGAAGGCGTTGCCTCGTTGCTCTGTGCTTGCTGTTGTTGCTGCTGTTGAGCGGCTGCCGCTGCTGCCTTCTCTTCTGGCTTCGGACGACCCTGGGCGTCCGACAGGCGATACTTGGTGCGGCGGTCGCCCATCAGGTCGCGCAGGTCCCGAATGCTCATGCCGGTGACTTCGTGCATGCGAATCAGGAGCGAGGCGCCGACCGGGAGACGGTGGTGGCGGATCTTGCTGATGACCGGTGGCGCCACTTCGAGCATGCGCGACAGGGCCGCGTCATTCTTCAGCTGCATCTTGCCGAGCAAGATGTCGAGCAGGTGGTTGGGGTTGTAGCTTTCCTGCGATGACAAAGCATGGTGTGCCATGATGGTTTACCTCGTAAAGTGAAAGAAATAGTTCCGTTACGAACTTTGTTAATGATTGACTACCTTTCGTCAACATAAGTTCCCGGACACGCTCCTGGGCCATTAAACAGAACGAGTCTGAGTCCTAGCTTAAAAACAATGCCGGCTTTCATGCGTCCTGCTCGATGCCCCACGAACGCACTTGTCTTTCAAACAAATTATCAGACCCCTGCGAACCTTTCGTGTCCGTCCTGAGCACATGATTCATTGTTAGAAATCAAGCTATCGTGTGGAAAGCTTGTCAC
Source organism: Massilia jejuensis (assembly GCF_042656795.1). Lineage (NCBI taxonomy): Bacteria > Pseudomonadati > Pseudomonadota > Betaproteobacteria > Burkholderiales > Oxalobacteraceae > Massilia > Massilia jejuensis. The sequence continues at coordinate 273,467 of NZ_JBHSMS010000036.1, forward strand.
ATAGGCATTTCAACACATGGGGATGATTTGTGGCGCACGCAAGAGATTTCTTTTACTAATTTATGTAAAAGAATTTGGAGCGAAGGTCTTGATTTACAACAGGAAATATATTGAGCAAACGCTGACTCTACCTTAGCCGCTGCCTTTTCATTCCCTACTGCAATTTAACAATCTGGCCAGAATGACAATCGTTTCGACGTAAGTAACATTTGGTTCCAAATGGCATCTAATCTCGCTCGTCTGCATGCCGTTTTTTGGTAAGGCAGGTCGAATTACGGTAAACTGGCTTGTCGACCTGTCAAAGCCCCCTGCTTTTCTTTCCTTCCAAGTACCCATGCAGAAAAAAGTATTTATCAAGACCTTCGGCTGTCAGATGAACGAGTACGACTCGGACAAGATGGCAGACGTCCTCGGCGCGTCCGACGGCCTGGTTCGCACCGATACTCCGGACGATGCCGACGTTATCCTGTTGAATACTTGTTCTGTCCGCGAAAAGGCTCAAGAGAAAGTTTTTTCCGACCTGGGGCGTCTGCGCGCCTTGAAACGCGCGCGTCCCGACCTCATCATTGGTGTAGGCGGATGTGTCGCTTCGCAGGAAGGCGACGCCATCGTCAAGCGCGCGCCTCATGTCGACATGGTGTTCGGGCCGCAAACCCTGCATCGCCTGCCGCAAATGATCCATGCGCGCCGCAGTACTGGCACGGCCCAGGTCGACATCAGTTTCCCGGAAATCGAGAAATTCGACCATTTGCCGCCAGCCAAGATCGAGGGGCCGGTGGCTTATGTCTCGATCATGGAAGGCTGCAGCAAGTATTGCAGTTACTGTGTGGTGCCTTACACCCGCGGCGAGGAAGTGTCGCGCCGCTTCGAGGATGTGCTGACCGAAGTGGCGGGCCTGGCCGCCCAGGGCGTGAAGGAAATCATGCTGCTCGGCCAGAACGTGAATGCCTACCGCGGGCCGATGGAAGGCGGAGACATGGCCGACTTCGCCCTGCTGCTCGAATACGTGGCCGACATTCCCGGCATCGAGCGCCTGCGTTTCGTGACCAGCCATCCGAAGGAATTTACCCAGCGCCTGATCGACGCCTATGCCAGGATCCCGCAGCTGGTGAACCACTTGTACCTGCCTGTCCAGCATGGTTCCGACCGCATCCTCGGCGCCATGAAGCGCGGTTATACTGGGCTGGAGTATAAATCGATCATCCGCCGCATCCGCGCCGTGCGCCCGGACATCGCGATCTCGTCGGACTTCATCGTGGGCTTCCCCGGTGAAACCGATGCCGATTTCGAGGCCATGATGAAGCTGGTGCAGGATGTCGGCTTCGATAACAGTTTCAGTTTCATCTTCAGCAAGCGCCCCGGCACGCCGGCCGCGAACCTGGAAGACGCTACCCCGCACGAGGTCAAGCTGGCGCGCCTGCAGCGCCTGCAAGCCCTGATCGATGCCAATACGCGCAAGTTCACTGCCGCCATGGTCGGCACGGTCCAGCGCGTACTGGTCGAGGGACCGTCGAAAAAAGATGCATCCGAATTGCAGGGCCGCACCGAGAACAACCGGGTGGTCATTTTCGCTCCCGGCGCCCCGGGCGACGCGCTGATCGGCCAACTGGTCGAGGTACGCGTCACCGAGAGCCTGGATTATTCCGTGCGCGGCGAACTCGTCGCCAATCTCGATACGATTGCCAAAGCCAGTTGAAAACACAACCGACCCAGCCGTTCTACTTCATTCCCGAGCCGCTCGACAATACGCGCCTGGCCCACTTGTGCGGGCCGCTCGACGAAAACCTGCGCCAGATCGGCGCGGCGCTTGACGTCACCATCTTCCGCCGCGGAGAAAAATTTATCGTCAGCGGCGCCAATGCCGAACGCGCGGTCGAACTGCTCGAGCGTTTCTATGCGGTGGCCAACAAGATCGTGCCGATCGAGGAAGTGCAACTGGCCCTGGTCGAACAACGCGCCGGCCTCAAACCGAGCATCGAGGGCGCCGAGCCGAAAGCGGCGGCCGTTGCCGACGAGGCCGTCGAAGGCGACGAATCCGAACTCGTCAGCCCGATGCTGAAAACCCGCCGCAGCGACTTGCGCGGACGCACGCCACACCAGATCCAGTACCTGAAGGCCGTGCTCGAGCACGACATCAGTTTCGGCATCGGCCCCGCCGGTACCGGCAAGACCTATCTCGCCGTGGCCTGCGCGGTCGACGCGCTCGAGCGCGACGCGGTCAAGCGCATCATCCTGACCCGTCCCGCGGTGGAAGCAGGCGAACGCCTCGGCTTCCTGCCTGGCGACATGAGCCAGAAGGTCGATCCTTACCTGCGTCCCCTGTACGACGCGCTCTACGACCTGCTCGGCTTTGACCGCACGCAAAAGCTGTTCGAGAAACAGGTGATCGAGATCGCCCCGCTGGCCTACATGCGCGGCCGCACGCTGAACCATGCTTTCGTGATTCTCGACGAAGCGCAGAATACGACCGTCGAGCAAATGAAAATGTTCCTGACGCGTATCGGTTTCGGCAGCAAGGCCGTGGTGACGGGCGACGTCACCCAGGTCGACCTGCACAAGACCCAGCGCAGCGGCCTGGTCGACGCCATGCACGTGCTGAAAGACGTGCGCGGCATCGCCTTCACCCAGTTCTCGAGCGCCGACGTCGTGCGCCACCCGCTGGTGGGCCGCATCGTCGATGCCTATGAAAAATCGAATGCCGTCCAGGAAATGGGCGCCCTGCCGAAACCAACCCCTGTACGCAATGCAAGAAAAAAACCATCCGCTTGACCTGGACGTCCAGTACCCGGACGCCCGCCTCGAATCGTCCCTCACGCCGGCACTGGTCGAGCGCTGGGTGCGCGCCACCCTGCTCGGACCGGCCGAACTGACGATCCGTTTCGTCGACAGTGCCGAGGGGCAAACCCTGAACCGCGATTACCGCGGCAAGGACTATGCGACCAATGTGCTGACTTTCGCCTACAACGAGGGCGAGGAACTGGGAGAGGACGAACCGACCCAGGCCGACATCATCCTGTGCACGGACGTGCTGCAGCGCGAAGCCGAGGAACAGAACAAGACGGTCGAGGAGCACGCGGCGCACCTGGTGGTGCACGGCGTGCTGCATGCCCAGGGTTACGACCATGAGCATGACGAGGAAGCCGAGGAGATGGAGCAGTTCGAGCGCGACATCATGGAAGTGCTCGGCTACCCCGACCCCTACGCAGAGCAATGATGGGGGCGGGGCGCCGGCGAAACCGGCTCCCCCGTGCAGCTTCCGCAGCTTATTTACGCGCCTTTTAACTGCTCCCCGATCGGCAGCTTGCGAATCCGCTTGCCGGTCGCCGCGAACACGGCATTCGTCAGCGCCGGCGCAATGCCCGACGTGCCCGGCTCGCCAATGCCGCCCGGCTCGTCGCGGCTGGTCACGATGTGCACCTCGACCCTGGGCGCTTCATTGATGCGCATCATGCGATAGTCGCCGAAATTGGTCTGCTGCACCCGGCCCTTGTCGATCGTGATCTCGTTCCACAGCGCCGCCGTCGCGCCGAAGATGATGCCGCCTTCCATCTGCGCGATGATCGTATCCGGATTGATCGCCTGGCCGCAGTCGACCGCGCACACGACGCGGTGCACGCGCACGTCGCCGTCCGGTCCGACCGAGACTTCCGCCACCTGCGCCAGATAGCTGCCGAAAGCGAACTGGGTCGAGATGCCGCGTCCGACCTTGCGTCCGGCCACCGGCGCCAGGGGCTTGCCCCAGCCGGCCTTCTGGGCCGCCAGGTTCAGCACGCCGAGCGTGCGCGGCGATTTGTCGAGCAAGGCACGACGGAAAGCCAGCGGATCCTGCTTCGCCGCCTGCGCCAGCTCGTCGATGAAGCTTTCCACCACAAACACGTTGTGGGTCGGTCCGACGCCACGCCAGAACGCCGTCGGCACGCCCGGCGGTTCGTGGCGCACGTATTCCACGCGCATGTCGGGGATCGTGTACTGCAACTCGGCCGCGCCCTCGACCGCATCCGGATCGACGCCGTTCTTCACCAAGGGCGGTGCGAAACGCGCCATGACGGATGAGCCCGTTACACGGTGGAACCAGGCCGCCACGCGGCCCTTGTCGTCCAGGCGCGCCGCCAGCCGGTCCACGTAATACGGACGGAACATGTCGTGCTGGATATCTTCCTCGCGGGTCCAGATGAACTTGACCGGGCCCTTGGTCAGTTTTGCGAACGCAACCGCCTGGATCACGTAGTCGACTTCGAGACGGCGTCCGAAACCGCCCCCAATATAATAGTTATGAACCTTGACCTTCTCGACCGGAATGCCGGCCACCTTGGCCGCCGCGCCCTGCGCCAGCGCCGGCACCTGGGTGCCGACCCAGAGGTCGCAGCCGTCCGCGCGCAGGTCGACCGTGCAATTGACCGGCTCCATGGTCGCGTGGGCCAGGAACGGCATTTCGTAGACCGCTTCGATCTTGCGCCCACCTTGCCGGTCGAGCGCCTGGATGGCGTCGCCGGTATTCTTCGCGACCGCGCCCGTGCCTTCCGACACTTTCATCATGTCGGCGACGATGCCGGGCAAGGACACATTGCCGTTGGCGCCGTCGTCCCAGCGTGGCGCGGCGGCGGCGAGACCCTGCTTGGCGGCCCAGAAATGGTCGGCCACGACAGCCACCGCGCCCTCCAGGCGCAGCACCTGGCGCACGCCCTTCACCGCCATCGCTTTCGCCTCGTCCACGCCAACCAGCTTGCCGCCGGTCACGGGCGAAGCGGCAACGGCGGCAATGCCCATGTTCGGCAGGCGCGCATCGATCCCGAACAAGGCTTCGCCATTCGTCTTGGCCGGCGAATCGAGGCGTTTCATCGGCGTACCGATCAGCACGTATTGCTCCGGCGCCTTCAATTTGACGTTCTTCGGCAGCGCCATCTTCGAGGCCGCGTCGACCAGTTCGCCGAAGTGGGCCGAGCGGCCCGAGGCCTGGTGGCGCACGGCACCGGCCACGACCTGCAATTCGTCCGCATCGACCTCCCAGTTCTTGGCCGCGGCAGCGACGAGCACGCTGCGCACCATGGCGCCGGCTTCGCGCAGCGGCTTCCAGGCCCCGCGCACCGAGGTCGAGCCGCCGGTGACCTGGCCGCCGAGCAAGGGGTCGGCATACAGCTCGTTGTTCGCCGGCGCCTGCTCCAGCTTGACTTTCGAGAGGTCGGCGCCGAGCTCCTCGGCCAGCAGCATCGGCATCGATGTAAACGTACCCTGCCCCATCTCGACCTTGTGGATGACCAGGGTCACGATGCCGGCGCGGTCAATGCGGATGAAGGCGTCACGCGCCAGGCCTGGCGGGGTGTCGGAATGCGCGGTACTGGCCTCGCCGACCGCCTTTTCGGACGGCACATCCTTGCGGTCGCTGTCCTTGTTGCAGCCGAACAGAGAAAACCCGAACAGCAAGCCGCCGCCGGCGGTGGCGCCGAGCTGCATGAAACGGCGGCGGGCATTGGGAACGTGCGTGATTTTATTATCCTGGTTCATCTGCGTTCCTTATTTGGCAGCGGCGATCTTGATCGCCTGGCGGATACGCCCATAGGTGCCGCAGCGGCAGATGTTGCCGGACATTGCATTGTCAATGTCGGCGTCGGTGGGTTTCGGCGTCGCTTGCAGCAAGGCGGTGGCCGACATGATCTGGCCCGACTGGCAATAACCGCACTGCACCACGTCGATCTGGCGCCAGGCGTCCTGCACCCTGGCGCCGACCGGATCCTTGCCGATCCCCTCGATCGTCACGATCTGCTTGCCGGCCGCGCTCGACACCGGTGTGATGCACGAGCGGATTGGCTGGCCGTCGAGGTGGACAGTGCAGGCGCCGCACAGGGCCTGGCCGCAGCCGAACTTGGTACCGGTCAGGCCGGCCACGTCGCGCAGCACCCACAGCAAAGGCATGTCGTCGGGCACGTCGAGCTTGGTGGTGGCGCCGTTGATGGTGAGGGAGGGCATGCAGTTTCCTTTTTGCTTTTTAACTAATCGAAATATGATAAAGCAAGCAGGTCCGGCGCGCTGAGCGCAGCCCCGCGCGGGCGCGCGCGCTCTGGCGGGTCCGCTTTTGGTGTATGCTACGCCCATCGCAACAACGGCTTCACGCCAACTATGCCCGAGTATCCCGCTGACGTCCGATCGGACGCCAAACCCCACAGGTCGCTCTTCGAACGACTGACCGCCTTCATCTCCCCAGAGCCAGAAAACCGCACCGAGCTGCTTGAAGTGCTGCACGAAGCACACGAGCGCAACCTGATCGATGCCGACGCCTTGTCGATGATCGAAGGCGTGTTCCAGGTCTCCGACCTGTCGGCGCGCGACATCATGGTGCCCCGTTCCCAGATGGATGTGATCGACATTACCGATCCGATCGAAGAATGGCTGCCGATCGTGCTGCAAACCGCCCACTCCCGCTTCCCCGCCATCGAAGGCGAGCGCGACAAGGTAGTCGGCATCTTGCTGGCCAAGGATTTGCTGCGGTATTACGCTGAGGAAAGCTTCGACGTACGCGCCATGCTGCGCCCGGCAATCTTCATCCCCGAGTCGAAACGCCTGAACGTGCTGCTGCGCGACTTCCGCGCCAACCACAACCACATGGCCATCGTCGTCGACGAGTACAGCGGCGTGGCCGGCCTGATCACGATCGAAGACGTGCTCGAGCAGATCGTCGGCGACATCGAAGACGAATACGATTTCGACGAAGAAGAAGACAACGTGTTGTCGGTCAAGGAAGGTCAGCTTGGCCCGCGCTGGCGCGTGAAAGCGCTGACGGAAATCGACCAGTTCAACGAAGAAATCGGCGTCGACCTGCCCGAAGACGAAGCCGATACCATCGGCGGTTTTGTCGCCGGTCACCTGGGCCGCATGCCGCACAAGGGTGAAGAGTTCACCCTGGGCAATTTGCGCTTCGAAGTCCTGCGCGCCGATGCGCGCCAGATCCACGTATTGCTGGTCGAAAAGCTGCCGCCCGCGCAGCACGCCCGCGACGACGACGATTGATGCTGCGCCGCCGTTCCGCCAGCGCGCCCCGCGGTGCTCGCGAAATCGCCGTGCGGGGAACCCGTCCCGCCCTGCGCGAACTGGCGCTCGCCGCGCTCGCCGGCGGCGCTTCCCTCTTCTCGTTCGAGCCCTTCGGCTGGTGGCCGCTGCAGTTCCTGCTGCTCGGCTGGCTGTTTTACCAGGTCGGACTCGGCACCAGCGTCAAACGCGCGAGCTTGCTCGGCTGGGCCTTCGGCTTCGGCTGGTCGGTCGGCGCCATGCACTGGCTATACATCCTGATGACCCGCTTCGCCCATTTGCCGGCGATCCTCGGGGTCATCGGCATCGTCCTGCTCGGCCTCTACATGGGCCTGTTCGGCGCCTTCGCCACCGGCGTCGCCGCCTGGCTGCGCCGGCGCTGGTCGCTGCCGCTCGCCACTTTCGTGCTGCTGGTCCTGCCGGTGACCTGGGGCCTGTCCGAATGGATGCGCGGCTGGGTGTTTACCGGTTTCCCCTGGTCGGTCTCGGGCTATGCCCACGATACGGCGCCGCTGGCCGGCTTTGCGCCACTGATCGGCGTCTACGGCATCGGCGTGCTGGCGGCCTTCTGCGGCGCCTGCCTGGTCATGCTGACCCAGCGCGCCCGGCCCTGGGCCATCGGACTGCTGGGCGCGGTGCTGCTGTCGGGCGGCGCACTGCGCACCATCGAATGGACCCAGCCGACAGGCCAGCCGATCACCGTGCGCTTGTTACAGGGGAATATCCCGCAGGACCGCAAATTCGACGATGCCTTCCTGTCGAGCATCCTGCAACGCTACCAGGCGATGATCACGGCGGCGCCCGCCGACCTGATCGCTACCCCGGAAACGGCGATTCCCAGCTTTCCACAGGAATTGCCGCCCGACTACCTGGAAAGCCTGCAACGCTTCGCCGGCGCCAGCGGCAGCACGCTCGCGGTCGGCATTCCCCTGCTCGACGGTCCGCGCAAGTATGCCAACAGCGTCATCGCCCTCTCGCCGCAACCGGCGCCCTACCGCTACGACAAGGCGCACCTGGTGCCCTTCGGCGAATTCATCCCGCCGGGCTTCCGCTGGTTTACCGACATGCTCAACATTCCACTGAACGACGCCACCCGCGGCCAGTTCATGCAGGCGCCGTTCGCGGTCAAGGACCAGCTGGTGCTGCCGAACATCTGCTATGAAGACGTGTTCGGCGAAGAGATCGCCTACCAGCTGCGCAATGCGCCGCGTCCGGCCACGCTGCTGCTGAACATGTCGAACCTGTCCTGGTATGGCCAGTCCTACGCGATCCCGCAACACCTGCAGATTTCGCGCATGCGGACGCTGGAAACCGGCCGCCCGATGCTGCGTTCGACCAACGACGGCGCCACCGCCATCATCGACGGCCGCGGCCAGCTCAGCCACGTGCTGCCCTTCTACGCCGAGGGCGTCCTGACGGCAACGGTGCGCGGTACGACCGGCATGACACCGTATATCCGTTTCGGCAACCTTGGCTTCCTGGTGCTGGGCGCGCTCGCCTTGCTGGGCGCCTGGTTTTCTGGGCGCAATTACCGTAAGAAAAAGGCCAATGTCGCTTAGTTGAGCTCATCTTGGTCCCAGAGGCCGGGCAGAATCCGCTAGAATTGGTCATTTAGCAAACTCACCGTGTTCGCGCCTCGCGAGCCTGTGAAAAATTCCAGGCGCGACGATGCAAGGCTGCCAGGAGGGTTTTTCACACACTCGCAACGCGCGGCGCTACTCCAAGATGCTCACATTCCAACAAATCATCCTGACCTTGCAATCCTATTGGGACAAGCAAGGTTGCGCCCTGCTCCAGCCTTACGACATGGAAGTGGGCGCGGGCACCTTCCACACCGGCACCTTCTTGCGCGCGATCGGCCCGGAGCCATGGCGCGCCGCCTATGTGCAGCCCTCGCGCCGTCCCAAGGATGGCCGGTATGGCGAGAATCCCAACCGCCTGCAGCACTATTACCAGTACCAGGTCGTCCTGAAGCCGGCGCCGGAAAACATCCTCGACCTCTATCTCGGCTCGCTCGAAGCGCTCGGCCTGGACCTGAAAAAGAACGATGTGCGCTTCGTCGAGGACGACTGGGAAAGCCCGACGCTGGGCGCCTGGGGCCTGGGTTGGGAAGTCTGGCTGAACGGCATGGAAGTGACGCAATTCACCTATTTCCAGCAAGTTGGCGGCCTCGACTGCAAGCCGGTGCTGGGCGAGATCACCTACGGCATCGAGCGCCTGGCGATGTACCTGCAGGGCGTGGAAAACGTCTACGACCTGGTCTGGACCGAGTGGGAAGAACAGGGCGCGGCCGGCGAGCCGGTCAGGAAAAAGCTGTCGTATGGCGACGTCTTTCACCAGAACGAAGTCGAGCAGTCGACCTATAACTTCGAGCATGCGAATACCGACCTGCTGTTCCAGGCCTTCGCCAACCACGAGGCCGAAGCCAAGCGCCTGATCGAACTGGCGCTGACGCTGCCGGCCTACGAGCAGATCATGAAGGCCTCGCACAGCTTCAACATGCTCGACGCCAGAGGGGCCATTTCGGTGACCGAACGCGCCGCCTACATCGGGCGCGTGCGCACGCTGTCGCGCCTGGTCGCCCAGGCCTATTACGACTCGCGCGAAAAGCTCGGCTTCCCGATGCTGGCAGCGGACGCCAACTCGCCAGCCACCCAAGCCGCCGCCTGAGCGCCCCGGACCGGACAAGAACAGACTCCCATGAATCAAACATTACTCGTCGAACTGCAAACCGAAGAACTGCCTCCGAAAGCGCTCGTCAAACTGGGCGCGGCCTTTGCCGGCGGCATCGCCGACGGTTTGAAAGCCCGCGGCTTCCTCGATCAGGGCAGCGTCGTCACGCCCTACGCCACTGCGCGCCGCCTGGCCGTCTCGATCACCGACGTGCGCGCCACCTCGCCCGACAAGACGATCCGCGAAAAGGTGCTGCCGGTCTCGGTCGCCCTCGACAAGGACGGCAACCCGAGTGCGCCGCTGGCCAAGAAGCTGGCCGCCCTCGGCTTTCCCGACTTGACGATCGCCGACCTCGAACGTGCCCAGGACGGCAAGGCCGAGAGCTTCTTCCACACCTATACGGCGGCGGGCAGCGCCCTGGCCGGCGGCCTGCAGGACGTGCTCGGCGAAACGCTCGCCAAGCTGCCGATTCCGAAACTGATGAGCTACCAGCGCCCCGACGGCGACACCGTGCAGTTCGTGCGTCCGGCGCACCTGCTGCTGGCGCTGTTCGGCGAACAGGTGCTGCCACTGACCGTGCTGGGCCTGGACGCGGGGCGCCAGACCATGGGCCACCGCTTCCTGTCGCATGGCCGGCCGATCGCGGTCGGCCATGCGGACGACTACGCCGCCCTCCTCGAAAACGAGGGCAAGGTAATTGCCTGCGCCGCCGCGCGCAAGGACAGCATCCGCGCCCAGCTGCTGGAGAAGGCCGGCGCCGACCAGGTCCTGATGCCCGAAGCGCTGCTCGACGAAGTCGCGGCCCTGGTCGAATGGCCGGTCGTCTACGAGTGCCATTTCGAGGAAGCCTTCCTGGCCGTGCCGCAGGAATGCCTGATCCTGACGATGCAGACGAACCAGAAGTATTTCGCGCTGACCGATGCCCAGGGCAAGCTGCGTTCGCGCTTCCTGATCGTCTCGAACATCGCGACCGACGATCCGCGGCACATCGTCGGCGGCAACGAGCGCGTCGTGCGCCCGCGCCTGTCCGACGCCAAGTTCTTCTTCGAGCAGGACAAGAAGAAGACCCTCGCATCGCGCCTGCCGCTGCTGGCCAATGTCGTCTATCACAACAAGCTGGGCACGCAGGCCGAACGCACCGGGCGCGTCACGCGCCTGGCCGCCGCCATCGCGACCCGCCTCGGTTACGACGTGGCGCTGGCCGAACGCGGCGCGCGCCTGGCCAAGGCCGACCTGCTGACCGACATGGTCGGCGAATTCCCCGAGCTGCAAGGCATCATGGGCACGTATTACGCGCGCCATGACGGCGAACCCGATGAGGTGGCCCTGGCAGCCTCGGAGCATTATCAGCCGCGCTTTGCCGGCGACAAGCTGCCGTCGACGAACACCGGTCTCGTCGTGGCCCTGGCCGACAAGCTCGAAACCCTGGTCGGCATCTGGGCCATCGGCCTGCAGCCGACGGGCGAAAAGGATCCGTTCGCGCTGCGCCGCCACGCCCTGGGCGTGATGCGCATGCTCGTCGAGAAGCGCCTGCCGCTGTCGATCCCGGACCTGCTGGCCGACGCGGCCGGTGTCTTCGAGGGCCAGGCCGCCATGGGTGGAGCACTGCGGGATCCGCGCGCCGAAGTCGCCGCCTTCATGCTCGAGCGCCTGCGCGGCATGCTGCGCGAACGCGGTTTCACGCCGAACGAGGTCGAGGCGGTACTGGCCCAGAATCCGGAGCGCGTCGACGACGTCGTGGGCCGCCTGGAAGCGGTGCAGGCCTTTGCCGCACTGCCGCAGTCCGCATCGCTGGCCGCCGCCAACAAGCGCATCACCAACATCCTGAAAAAGACGGAGGCCGCCATCGGCACCGTCTCGCAGGATCTCCTGCAGGAAGAAGCCGAGCGCAAGCTGGCCGCCGCCATCGAACGCGTGCGTCCGCAGGTGGACGCAGCCTTTGCCGCCGGCGATTTCGCGGGCACCCTCAAGACGCTGGCCCAGCTGCGCGACGACGTCGACGGTTTCTTCAACGACGTGATGGTGATGGCCGAGGACCCGGCGCTGCGCAATAACCGCCTGGCACTGCTGTCATCGCTGCACGGGATGATGAACCGCGTGGCCGACATCTCGAAGCTGGCCGCGTAAGGAGTGATCGTGAAGCTGATCATCCTCGACCGCGACGGCGTCATCAACCACGACTCGCCGGAATTCATCAAAAGTCCGGCCGAGTGGATTCCGATCCCCGGCTCGCTCGAGGCGATCGCCCGCCTGAACCAGGCGGGCTACCGCGTCATCATCGCTTCCAACCAGTCCGGCATCGCGCGCGAACTGTTCGACATGCCGACCCTGAACGCGATCCACCAGAAGATGCACAACGCCGCCCAGCAGGTCGGCGCCGACATCGACGCGGTGTTCTTCTGCCCCCATGCCGCCGCCGACAACTGCGATTGCAGGAAGCCCAAGGCCGGTATGTTCGAGGAGATCAGCAAGCGCTTCAAGGTCAGCCTGAAAGGCGTGCCGACGGTCGGCGACTCGCTGCGCGACCTGCAGGCCGGCTTCATCAAGGGCTGCCTGCCCAACCTGGTCCTGACCGGCAAGGGCGGGAAAACCCACGAAGTTGGCGGACTTCCGCCCGGCACCCAGGTCTATCCCGACCTGGCGGCGATGGTCACGGCCCTGCTGAAAACGGCGTCCCGCGTTCAGCTCGTTCAGTAGTCCAGCCAGCAGCCCAACCAATAACAAAGAGAGTCCTTCTTGCCTACTGTCGTCCCGTTCCTGCGTTCCCTGCTGTTTACCATCGTCATGGTGCTCGCCACCGTGGTCTGGGCCTGCGTCTGCTTCCTCGCCGCGCCGCTCCCGTACAACAAGCGCTTCTGGGTGACCTCGCGCTGGAACGTCTTCATCATCTGGTGCGCGAAAGTCATTTGCGGCATCCGCTACCAGTTCAAGGGCTACGAGAACCTGCCGGACGCGCCGGCCGTGGTGCTGTCGAAACACCAGTCGGCCTGGGAAACGATTTTCCTGCTGCCCAACCTGACCCGTCCCCTGGTCTTCGTCTTCAAGAAGGAAATCCTCTACATTCCCTTCTTCGGCTGGGCGATGGCGCTGCTGCGCATGATCCCGATCGACCGCAAGGAAGGCAAGAACGCCTTTGCCCACGTGGTCCGCCATGGCAAGCGGCGCCTGGCCGACGGCCAGTGGATCATCATGTTCCCCGAGGGGACGCGCATCCCTGTTGGAAAAAAGGGCAAGTACAAGAGCGGCGGCGCCCGCCTGGCTGTAGAAACCCAAGCCGTGGTCGTGCCGATCGCGCATAATTCAGGTGAATGCTGGCCGAAGAATTCGTTCATCAAGCGGCCAGGACTCGTGACGGTCTCGATCGGCAAACCGATCTCGCCGCAACACCACACTCCCGAAAGCCTGATGCAAGAGGTCGAAAATTGGATAGAATCAGAAATGCGCGTCATTTCGCCCCACGTCTACACCGATGGCTCAACGAAGTTGGCGCCCTGATCAAGGCACCAGCGCGGCATGACATGACTTCCTCCACGGTCAACGGCGCCCAACTCGACCTGTTCGGACAAGCGGCCAGCGCGCCGGACCCTTTTCACCGGGTCCTGGACGCTCCCCCCGCGCCGGCCGCAAAGCCGCTGCCGCAGCCGCCGCAACCGCTGTTCAAGGCGCCGCCCGCGCCGCCACGCATCAACCTTCCTTCCCCGCCCCGCACGCCCGACGATCCACCCCTGCGCCGCATCGTGCTGGGCCACTACGCGGTCGACTACGAACTGAAACGCTCCGCGCGGCGCTCGATCGGCTTCATGATCGACGACGACGGCCTGCACGTCACCGCGCCGCGGCGCGCGATCTTGCCCGACATCGACAACGCGATTCGCGCCAAGCAGCGCTGGATCCTGACCAAGCTGCACGAACGGGGCGAACGCCGCGCAAAACGCGCCGAGCGCGCGCCGCTCGTATGGGAAGACGGCGCCCGCCTGCCCTACCTGGGCGGCGAGATCACCCTGCGCCTGCAGCCGGCGCCGCGCAGCCACTGCATGTTCGACGCCGGCACGCGCGAGCTCAATGTCGGCGTGACGGCCGGGCTGTCGGAGTGGCAGATCAAGGAGCGCGTGAAACTGTGGTTCCACGCCGAGGCGAAGCGCCTGTTCGTCGAGCGCCTCGATTTCTACGCGCCGCAACTGGGCGTGCAATACAGCGCGCTGACGCTGTCCTCGGCCGGCACGCGCTGGGGGTCCTGCACGATCGGCGGCAGCATTCGCCTGAACTGGCGCCTGGTGCACTACGCGCTGCCGCTGCTGGACTACGTGGTCGTGCACGAACTGGCGCACCTGCGCGAGATGAACCACAGCCCGCGCTTCTGGGCGGTCGTGGGATCGGTGTTCGCGGATTACGACGGCGCGCGGCGCGAGTTGCGGCGCAGGTCGCATGAAATGCCGGTGTTGTTCACGCAGTGAGCGTTCGATCGGCCGCGCGCAAGCCGCAACGGCCGCCAGCCTGTCAACCTATCTCAGCGCATGATCCCGGCGCGCCTCCGCCAGCATGCGCATGGCGCCATGCTGCGCCTCGTCCAGGCAGCGATACGGAATCGGCAAGGTGCCGCGCTTGAGAACCATCATGAAACCGCGCGAATAGGTGCGCACGGCCATTACGTCCGACCAGTTGATCAGGGTAACGCCGCCGCTGGTGCGCACGATGCCGTGCTGGTCGATGGTGAATTCGTAGGTGCGGCGGCCGCGTCCGAGCAGGACGAAATTGAGGGCCGCGGAGGCGGTGCTCTTCACGCGCAGGTAGAGGCTGGCCGGCCAGCGGATGCGCCGGCGGCGGATCAGGAAGCCGCCGTGCTGCCACATGAAACCGATGTACTCGCGCAGCGAATAGCGGACGAAGAAATGCAGGTCGCCTAGCGCGCTGACCACCGAGGGCAGCGAGGCCGCGCCGGAAGCACCGGCGGAACCGTAGAAATTGTCGACGGCGCCATCGGCTGCTGCTCCATGCGCCACCATGGCCACCGGCTTGCCGCTACCGGCCGGTCCCGGATGATTTAATGACGACATGCGCATCCCCTTCTTCTGCCGAACTCAAAAAACAATGGTAACAAAAGCTACTCAAATTCCTGTTGCAGGAGTTCAACAGTGCGCAGGGTCGCGCCACGGTGACGGCTTGCGAATTCGGCCGCCCTGCTGCCCATATCGGCGCGTGCACCGGCGTCGCACAGGAGCCGCACGGCCTGCGCCAGCAAGGCCTGCGCATCGGCTGCGCGCACGGCTGCGCCGGCCGCGACCGCTTCGTCCGTCGCATCGAGAAAATTGAAGGTGTGCTCGCCCACCAGCACCGGCTTGCCCAGCGCGCAAGCCTCGATCAGGTTCTGTCCGCCGAGCGGCAGCAGGCTGCCGCCGATGAAGGCGCAATCGCAGGCCGCGTAATAGGCGAACATCTCGCCCATCGAATCGCCCAGCAGGACGTCGGCGGCGACGGCGCCGCCGCTCATCTGCGAGCGCAGCTGCAGCGACAGGCCGCGCGCGCGCACCAGCTGCGCGACGTCGTCGAAACGCTGCGGATGGCGCGGCACGATCGCCAGCAGCATGCCGGCCGGACGGTTCGGCAGGCGTGCATAGGCGTCCAGGATCAGCGCTTCTTCCCCTTCGCGCGTGCTGGCGCACAACAGCACCGGGCGGTCCGCAAAGCGCGCGCGCAGCCAGGCGCCGGTGTCCAGGGCGGCCTGCGGCGGCACGACGTCGAACTTGATGCTGCCGCTGACCGCCACCTTCGGCGCGCCCAGCGAGCGGATGCGCGCGGCGTCCGCCTCGGTCTGCGCGGCGACGGTCGTGATCGCGCGCGCCGCCTGCACCATCAGGCTGCCGAACTTCCGGCCGCGGCGCAGCGACCGTTCCGACAGGCGCGCGTTCACCAGCGCCACCGGCACCGCTTGCCGCGCGCAGCCGGCGATCAGGTTCGGCCAGACTTCGGTCTCCATCAGGATGCAGATGCGCGGCGCGAAATGATGCAGGAAGCGCCTTACCATGAAGCCGGTGTCGTACGGGAGATAGGACTGGATCACGCGCTCGCCGTGGTGCGCGAACAGCGCGCGGCCGGTGGCGCGGCCGGTGGGCGTCATGTGGGTCAGCAGGACGCGGCTGTCGGGCCACCTGGCCAGCAAGGCTTCGACCAGCGGTTCGGCCGCGCGCGTCTCGCCCACCGAGACCGCATGCACCATGAAGGTGGGTCGTACAGGAGGCGGCGGGCCATAGATGCCGAGGCGCTCGCCGATATGGGCACGGTAACCGGGCTCCTTGCGTCCGCGCCACCAGAGGCGCGCCAGCACGGGCGGCAGCGCCAGCCACCACAGGAAGGAATACAGGGGGCGGTTCATCGGGCGTCCAGCAGGCCGCGCGCGGCGGCGATGACCTCGCCGCTCGAAGGCGGCGCGCCCTTGTCGCCCAGGTTGACGATGCGTGGCGACCAGTTGCCCTCGGTCTTCCATTTCGGCGAGTCGGCGTAGATTTCCACCGTGGGCCTGTAGAAGGCGGCGGCGATGTGGGTCAGGCCCGTGTCGACGCCGATGGCCAGCGCAGCCTGCTGCGCCAGCGTCACGGCATCCATCATCGACAGTTTCGGCAGCACCCGCGCGTTCGGCAGGCGCGCGGCCAGCGCGTCGGCGTCGCGCTTCTCGGCGTCGGAACCCCAGGGCAGCAGCACCGGCATCGGCGCCAGCGCGCGGCCGGTGGCGATCCAGTTGTCAGGCGCCCACTTCTTGGCGTCGCGCGCGGTACCGTGGAAGAAGACGGCATAGTCCTCGCGCGGCAGCCAGTCGGGACGCGGGACGGCAGCAGGCGGCGGCAGCCCGAAGTCGGGCGGCGTGTCGACCGCATAGCCGAGAGCGGCGCCCGCGACCATGCGCCCGCGCGCGACCGCATGGGTGCGCGGATCGAGCGCGATGCTCTCGGTATGGAACAGGCGCGAGATGCCTTCGTAGCCGGAGCCCTCGCTGCCGTTGGCCAGCCCCACCTTGCGCCCGCCGCGCCGGATACGCGCGGCGCCCATGACGATGCCGGTTTTCAGCAAGCCCTGGGTATCGAACACGAGGTCGTATTCCTCTTCGCGCAAGCTACGGAAGAAGGCCCTGATTTCGGCACGCACCGCGGGCGTGCGCAAGCCCTTGCGCCAGCGCCGCAAGGCGAACGGGATGATCTTGCGGACATGCGGGTTCAGGCGCACGAGGCTGACATAGCCCTCCTCCACTACCCAGTCGATCGTCGCCCCGGGCTGGTGGCGCAACAGGTCGGCCACCATCGGCAGGTTGTGCAGCACGTCGCCCAGCGACGATACCCGCACCAGCAGGATTTTCACCGCGGCCTCGCGTCAGAACGGCAGCTTGGCGTCGGGCTTGGCGGCCAGGATCACGCTGCGGAACTCGTCCTGGATGCGCGCCAGCGCTTCTTGGTTCTCGCCCTCGAAACGCAGCACCACGACCGGGGTCGTGTTCGAGGAACGGGCCAGGCCGAAGCCGTCCGGGTACTCGACGCGCAGGCCGTCGATGTCGTTGATCTTCTCGCAGGTGGGGAAGGTCGCATCGGTGCGCAGCTTCTCGATCAGGGCGAAGTTCTCGCCTTCGTTCAGGTGCAGGTGCAGCTCGGGCGTGCTGATCGCCATCGGCAACGCGTTCAGCAGCGCCGACGGATCGCTCGTCCTGGTCAGCAGCTCGAGCATGCGCGCGCCCGCATACAGGCCGTCGTCGAAACCGTACCAGCGGTCCTTGAAGAAGACGTGGCCGCTCATTTCGCCGCCCAGCGGGGAACCCGTCTCGCGCAGCTTGGCCTTGACCAGCGAGTGGCCGGTCTTGTACATCAGCGCACGGCCGCCATGCTGTTCGATCCAGGGACCGAGATGGCGCGTGCACTTGACGTCGTACAGGATCTCGGCGCCGGGATTACGCTCGAGGACGTCGGCCGCGAACAGCATCATCTGGCGGTCCGGATAAATGATCTCGCCATTCTTGGTAACGATGCCGAGGCGGTCGCCGTCGCCGTCGAAGGCCAGACCGATTTCGGCGTCGCTCGATTCCAGCGCGCGGATCAGGTCCTGCAGGTTTTCCGGGTGCGCCGGGTCCGGGTGGTGGTTCGGGAAAGTGCCGTCGACTTCGCAGAACAGCTCGATCACTTCGCAGCCCATGCCGCGGTACAGGTCGCCCGCGAAGGCGCCGGCCACGCCGTTGCCGCAGTCGACCGCGATCTTGATCGGACGCGCCACTTTCACGTCGCCGATGATGCGCTCGAGGTAGGCGGCGCGGATGTCATGGGTGCTGTAGCGGCCCGGCTCGGCTGCGCTGCTGCCGTCGTGCGCGACGATGCTGTCGTACAGGGCGGTGATCGCTTCGCCGTGGATCGCTTCGCTCGCCAGCACCATCTTGAAGCCGTTGTAGTCGGGCGGATTGTGGCTGCCGGTGACCATGATGCCCGAGCGCGTCCCTTGCAGGACGTTGGTGGCGAAATAGACCATGGGCGTGGCGACCATGCCGAGGTCGATGACGTCGACGCCGGCGGCCTGCAAGCCTTCGGCCAGCGCGGCCGTCAGCGCCGGGCCGGACAGGCGGCCGTCGCGGCCGATCACGACGCTGCGCTCTCCCTTGGCCAAGGCGGCCTGGCCGAAGGCCTGGCCGATGCTGCGCGCCACGCCGGCGTCGAGCGTGCTGTCGATGACGCCGCGAATGTCATACGCTTTGAAAATCGTTTTTGAGAGAGCAACCATGTTCTACCTTGAAGAGTCGGGCGCCGTCATGCACGGCCCGGTCCGTCGATACGGAGGGCGGCAACGCCAAATGATGGGAGGGTGACAAAACAGGGAGTATTGTAGCGGCAAGCGCGGCCATTGGGTGGTCCCGATGGCCGGCTGGAGTGCCTTGCCGGCGAGCGCCGGCAAGCGAAATTAACGGCTCAGACGCGCAGCTTGTCCAGGGATTTGCCGCCTTCGACCCATTCCTTGACCCATTTAGGCTGGCGGCCACGGCCGGTCCACTGTTGCGACGAATTGTCCGGATGGCGATAACGCACGGCGACCGAACCGGTTTTGCTGCCACGTGCCGGCGTGTTGATCAGGTCTTTCAGCGGTACGCCAACCTTTTGAGCGATGGCCAGGATTTGCTCGCGTGCCTGTTGCACTTCCTGATGCTCACGCTGTTTCATTTCCTGCTTGATTTGCTCCTGCAGGTTGCGCAAATCGCCAACCGACATATTTGACAGATCCATCATTGTTCCTCGAAAGTTGGGTTAATCCAATTCAGGTGAATTCTCACCAAATGTCGCAATATACTACATTGGCAATTTATTGCCAGTCCTTCTTGCGCCAAATCAGCCATCTGGGAGACTTGAATCGAACGATACGCGCATACAACCAGACATAGCTGATTACGAACAATAAACAGAATACTATCAAGACGGTGGTGTTCTGCCAAAACAATGTGGCAGGGATGACAGCCATCAGTGAAAACAGCCACAAATAGGGCGAGGTGCGCGCATTTCGCTGGAGCAGGGCACGTGCCTCTTTTTTACCGACAGTCCACCTGACGATACGCCTGAAAATAAGGCTATGCAAGTGAATACCGTCAGGTACCGCCGGTGATTTTCCGCGCACAAACATACGCCGGTAAGCGGAGAAAATCGTTTCGAAAGCCGGATAAATGAGCAGCAGTGCCGCATACCAGGTCGACACTTCCGGGTTACGCATTACCAGCAGCAAGGCCAGTTCGCCGAGCATGAATCCGATAAAATAGGCACCGCCGTCGCCGAGGAATATCAGGCCTACCGGGTAATTCCAGATCAGGAAGCCGGCGGTCGCACCGGCGACCATCAGCGCGGTAACGAGAAGAAACATGTCCCCCACCTGCAGCGCGACATAGGCCAATGAAAGCAGCATGCAGATAGTGACCATGCTGGCCAGGCCATTGAACCCGTCGATGATATTGATCGCATTCGCAATGCCCGCCACCGCCAGGACGGTCAGGGGCAGCGCAATCCAGCCTGCGGCCAGTATGACCAGGCCGAACGGCAGGTCGATGCGCTGGATCTTTGCGTCGAGCAACAGGTAGGCCAGCATGGCGCCTGCCATCGTCAGCAACAGCCTGCGCGAAGGCCGCACCGCGCCCGTATAGTCCTCGAGCACGCCCCCGATGAAGGCGACGAAGGCGCACAGCAGCAGCGTGGGTAGCGACTCCAGCAGCGCCGGCTGGCGCCAGATGGAGATCGCGGCGGCGAACACCACCGACAGGAAGATCGGCAGCCCGCCGATACGGGCCACCAAGTGCGTATGGACGCGCTGGACGCCCTTGAAATCGCGGTCGAGCGCCGGCCTGTGCAATCTTGCCTGCTTGATCACCAATAAGGTCAGCAGGGCCGAGCAGACGAAGCTGACAAAAAATGAAAACATGGATATCCCGCGGTTCATGGCCCGACGGGCGGCCGCCCCTAAGCCGCACTGCGGCGGTGGAGAATGCGCCATCGGGCTTGCAATAAGGTTCAGAACGTGTCCGTTCGTAGAGCGCCCGGCAACAGCCGCCCCGCGCGTGGCTTGCAAGGCGCAGCGCAGAAAGCAGTCGAGGATGCAGCGCCGCGGCGCAACGCGGCGATGGGGGTTTTGGCGGGCACTCCGGTGCCATTCTAACCGGATCGGCGCCCTCGTCACGGGAATGTCCGCTCGAGCGCATGTACCGTGTTCGACATTGCGCCGGAGCGTATGCAAGGGCGTATCGAAAATACGCGTTTCTCGCCGCGGCGGACGCCTTCTCCGCGGCGCATACCCGGTCCGCCGGGCGTTTTTAATGATTGCGATGCTTTACGGTACGTTCGGTAATAAGCCATGGAGTGCGCTACGCGCACTAAACATGAGAAACTTTTCATTTGCCGCGTCGACCGATAAGCCTGCTCGATATCGGTGATTTTCGCGCCATCCGCAGGCAATGCCCGAGTCCCGATATCGCCTGCCGCGCCGGCGCGCCAATATCTCCTCCGACCGCGCCCGCCGGGTTTTCGCTATTCCCTTTTACCGGCTGCCGACATGACACGGTCTTCGATACCGGATTTGCCCCTGCCATATCGCGGCGGCCTGCCCATGCCGCCAGCCGGCTGCGCGATTGCTTTGCAAGCGCGCCGATGCAGGCCGGTTCCAATCGGCCGAGATAATCCGGACCGCCCCGATTCCACCCCGACAAGCGTGCTCGGCGGATAATCGATTCCTGCGCGACCGGATTACATCGGAATCGGCCGCATGCGGGCCCATCGCACTACATCGCCCGGCAAAATCATTTAGTATGCCCTCCACAGTAAATCATCCGCACGGCTGCGTTGGCGGCAACGGCGAACAAGAAACCACCATGAAAACCTATGTCATCGGCGACCTGCAAGGTTGCGCCCACGAGGCGCAAGCCCTGCTTGAAAAAATCGCCATCGATGCCGGCGCCGAAGTTCACGCGCGCATTCTTTTTGTAGGCGACCTGATCAACCGTGGTCCGGAATCGCTGCTGGCCTTGCGGCGCATGAAGGCGCTGGCGGAAACGAGCGGCGGCCGGGTCGAAGCCCTGCTCGGCAACCACGACCTGCATTTGCTGGCCGTCGCCGCCGGTGCGCAGCAGGCCAGCAAATCGGATACCCTCGACGAGATCCTGGCCGCGCCCGACCGCGACGAACTGCTGGCCTGGCTGCGCGGCCGCCCCCTGGCGATGTTCGTCGACGCCCACCTGCTGGTGCATGCCGGCGTGGCGCCCCAATGGGACGCGGCGCAGACGATGGCGCTGGCCGGCGAAGTCGAGGAGGTGCTGCGCGGGGACAATTGGGTCGCTTTCCTGACCCACATGTACGGCAACCAGCCGGCCCGCTGGGACGACCGCCTGCAAGGCATGGAACGCCTGCGCTGCATCGTCAACGCCCTGACGCGCATGCGCCTGTGCCTGCCCGACGGGACCATGGATTTCGCGCACAAGGAAAGCGAGAGCGGGCCGGCCGGCTCGGGACTGCTGCCCTGGTTCGATTTGCCGGGCCGGCGCACGATGGATGTGACGGTGGTGTTCGGCCACTGGTCGGCGCTGGGCCTGATCATGCGTCCTAACCTGGTGGGCCTGGACAGCGGCTGCGTCTGGGGCGGCAAGCTGACCGCGGTCTGCCTGGACGATCGCGGCCTGCTGCAGGTCGACTGTCCGGAATACCGGCCGCACGCCGGCAAGGCTTGAGAACCTATCCCAGCAGGAAGTGAGTCGTTGCTGACGCGCCTGACAAACGGGCGCTGCGTTGCTCCCGCTTGCCATGCATCGTCATCGACTTCCGCCTTCCTACCGAGCCGGGTTCTAGGAAATCAGCACCGGCGCGGCTGCCGCGTTCGCGTCGACCGGCCCCAGGGCCGCCTGGATCGCGTCATGCGCCGCCTGCGCCAGTTCCCTGCGGTGCGCGCCGCTGCCCGCCAGCGGCGCCAGGCAAGCCAGCCGCGCCCGTACCGGCGGGCCTTGCAGGATGGCCGCGATGCTGTCGCCGAAACTGACGTCGCCCGTGTAGTCGACGCTGCGGTGCCAGGCGCCGGCCGCGTCGAGATAGGCCACCGCGCAGGGCTGCACCGGCACCCGCGCATCGACGGCCGCCTCGAACAGGTTGGCGTGGAAGGGCAGCACGCTGCCCTGCTGGCCGACGGTCCCTTCCGGGAAGAAGGCGACGCGCTCGCCCTGCCCCAGCACCAGCACCAGGCCCTTGAAGATATGGCGCAGCTCGCGCCGGTTGCCGCGCGCGATGAACACGGTGCCGGCGGCGGCGGCCAGCCAGCCGAGCACCGGCCAGGCGCGGATCTCGGCCTTGGCCACGAAACGGCAGGGATGCAGCGAATTGATGACGAAGATGTCGAGCCAGGAGATGTGGTTCGACACGAACAGCGCGTGCTCGAGCGCGGCGATGCCGCTTGCGTCTTCCACGCGCACGTTGCAGATGGCAAGCAGCCGGCGCGACCAGCGGCGCGTGGCGGCGTCGCGCAGGCCGCGCCCGGCCCACGGGAACACGAGCGCGCAGGTCGCCAGGCCGGCGAGCAGGTGGACGATCAGGCGCGCGAAGCGCCAGGCGAGGCGAAGTCGGATCATGGTCGCGAAAAAAAAAGCGGGGCCGCAGCCCCGCGCAGGAATCAGCGCTGGTAGGCGATGCGCCCGCCGACGACGGTGGCCTGTACCTGGCCGCTCAGTTCATAGCCGAGGAAAGGCGTGTGCTTGCCCTGGCTGGCCAGGGCCGCGCCGTTGACCAGCCAGCGCAGGTTCGGATCGAACAGCACGATATCGGCCGGCGCACCCACGCCCAGTTGGCCCGCCGGCAGGCCGGCGGTACGCGCCGCGTCGGCCGTGATCTTGGCCAGCGCACGCGGCAAGGCATCCATGCCGCGCTGTTCCTCGGCCCATTTCAGGGTCAGGGACAGCAGCAGTTCCAGGCCGGTCGCGCCCGGCGAGGCTTCGCCGAAGGGCAGTAGCTTCTCGTCGTCGTCGACCGGGGTATGGTCCGAGCAGACCGCGTCGATGGTGCCGTCGAGCAGGCCGGCCGTGATCGCATCGCGGTCGCGCCCGCTCCTGAGCGGCGGCGTCAGGCGCGCGTTGGAGTCGAAGAAGCCGATGTCGGCATCCGTCAGGTGCAGGTGGTGCACGCCGACGTCGCAGGTGACGGGCAAGCCTTCCTTCTTGGCGGCGCGGATCAGGTCGAGGCCCGCGGCGGACGAGATGCGGCACAGGTGGACCCGGGCGCCGGTCGCGCGCACCAGCTCGAAAATCGTGTGCAGCGCGATCGTCTCGGCCATCACCGGCACGCCGGACAGGCCCAGGCGCGAGGCCAGCGGGCCGCTATGGGCGACGCCGCCGCGGCCGATGTGCGGATCCTGCGGACGCAGCCAGACCGTGTAGCCGAAGGTTTTGGCATACTGCAGCGCGCGCAGCAGGACGTTGGTGTCCAGGATCGGCACCTCGGCCTGGGCGAAGCCGATGCAGCCGGCCTCGGTCAATTCCGCCATCTCGGTGAGGGCCTCGCCCCTCAAACCGATGGTCAGCGCGCCCAGCGGGTGCACATGGGCCAGATCGAGGTTGCGGGCGCGGTGCTTGAGCATCTCCACCAGGCCCGGCTCGTCGAGCACCGGATCGGTATCGGGCGGGCAGACCAGGGTGGTCACGCCGCCCTGCACCGCCGCGCGCATTTCCGATTCGAGCGTCGCCTTGTATTCGTAGCCCGGCTCGCGCAGGCGCGCCGAGAGGTCGACCAGTCCGGGCGCGACCACCAGGCCACTGGCGTCGAGGGTGGTGTCGGCCACGAAGCCGGCCGGGGCCGCGCCGATGGCCTGCACCTTGCCGTCCGCAACGAACAGGTCCGTGACGCTGTCGACGCCGTTTGCGGGGTCGATCAGACGCCCGTTCTTGATATGTAGTTTCATCCGTGCGAAGTTCAAGCCCTGCCTCCCGCCAAAATACTCATCACTGCCATGCGCACCGCGATACCGAAGGTTACCTGCGGCAGGATCACGGCCTGCTTGCCATCGGCCACCGCCGAGTCGATCTCGACGCCGCGGTTCATCGGCCCCGGGTGCATCACGATCGCGTCCGGCCTGGCCAGCGCCAGGCGCTCGGGCGTCAGGCCGTAGCTCTTGAAATACTCCTGGGCCGAAGGCAGCAGCGCACCCGACATGCGCTCGTTCTGCAGGCGCAGCATGATGATGACATCGACGTCCTTCAAGCCTGCGTCCATGTCGTTGAACACGCGCACGCCCATGTGTTCCAGGCCGCCCGGCAGCAGCGTCTGCGGACCGATGGCGCGCACTTCCGGCACGCCCAGGGTGGTCAGCGCATGGATGTCCGAGCGCGCCACGCGGCTATGCAGGATGTCGCCGACGATGGCCACGCGCAGGTTGGTGAAATCCTGCTTGTAGTGGCGGATCGTGTACATGTCGAGCAGGCCCTGGGTCGGATGCGCATGGCGCCCGTCGCCGGCGTTGACGACGTGGATCTCCTTGCGGCCGCTGTCGTTGAGATGCTTGGCGATCAGGTAGGGCGCGCCCGACTGCGCGTGGCGTACCACGAACATGTCGGCATGCATGGCCGCCAGGTTGTCGATCGTATCGAGCAGCGACTCGCCCTTGGTGGTCGACGAGGCCTGGATGTTGAGGTTGATGACATCGGCCGACAGGCGTTTCGAGGCGATCTCGAAGGTGGTGCGGGTGCGCGTGCTGTTTTCGAAAAACAGGTTGAACACGCTTTTCCCGCGCATCAGCGGCACCTTCTTGACTTCGCGGTCGGAGATGCCGACGAAGCTCTGTGCGGTGTCGAGGATGTGGTTGACGATCGCCTTGGGCAGGCCTTCGATGGTGAGCAAGTGCTGCAGCTCGCCGTTTTTGTCCAGTTGCGGGTTATTGTGCAGAATCGGCATTGTCTTCTTCGATCGTGAGCGAGAGTTGGCCGGCGCCGTCACGCGTCAGCGACAGCAGCTGGTGGCCGGGAAGCGAGGTGGTCACGCCGACGAAATCCGGCGCCACGGGGAGTTCGCGCCCGCCGCGGTCGGCCAGCGCCGCCAGCTTGATGCAGGCCGGGCGGCCATAGTCGAACAGCACGTTGATCGCGGCGCGCGTGGTGCGTCCCGTGTAGAGCACGTCGTCGACCAGCAGGATGGTGGCGCCGTCGACGTTGAAGCCGATGTGGGTCGGCTTCACATCCGGATGCAGGCCCTTCCTGGCGTAGTCGTCGCGGTAGAACGAGACGTCGATGAAGCCGAGGCGCCCTTTCAGGTCGAGGTCGGCGGCGAGCCGCTCGGCCAGCCAGGCGCCGCCCGAATGGATGCCGACGATGGCGGCGTCGGGCAGGCCGGCGAAAGCGGCGCGCACCTGTCCGAGCAGGGCACGGTACAGCGCCTCGGCATCGAAGTCTTGATTAGTTGTTGGCATGATCGTCAAAGTACTGTTGCAAAATGATGGCGGCGGCCTTGGCATCGATGATCTCGCCGCGCTTGGCGGGAATCACGACGGACGAGTAGCGCTCGTCGACCAGCTCGACCGGGAGGTCGAAGCGTCCATGGAGCTGGTTGGCGAAGCGGCGCGCGCGCAAGGTCATGTCGTGCTCCGCGCCGTCCGGATGGCGCGGCTCGCCGACGACCAGGCGCGCGGGACGCCACTCGTCGATCAGCTTGCCGATGGTGGTGAAGCGGGTGGCGTTGTCGATGGCGTCCACGACCGCGAGGGGCTGGGCCTGGCCCGTCAAGGTATTGCCCATCGCAATGCCGATCCGCTTGATGCCGAAGTCGAACCCCAGAACGATATCAACCATCGTCACGCATGGCCGGCCTCGGAGGCGAGCATCATCGGGTCGATACCCAGCAGTTTGATGGCGGCGTTGTAGCGCTCCTCGATCGGCAGGTCGAACAGCACGTGGGCATCGGCGCCGACGGTGAGCCAGCCGTTGCGCGAGATTTCTTCTTCGAGCTGGCCGGGGCTCCAGCCGGCGTAGCCGATCGAGACCAGCATGCGCGCGGGACCGGCGCCGCTGGCGACCGCCTCGAGCACGTCGATCGAGGTGGTGAAGGCGACTTCGTCGGTGACGTTCAGCGAGGAAGAATAGCGTCCGCCCGGGCTGTGCAGCACGAAGCCGCGGTCATCCTGGACCGGGCCGCCGAACATGATCGGCTCGTCGACCACGTTGGAACGCAAGCCCTCGGCCAGCTTCAGGTCGATGCGGTCGAACAGCACCTCC
The DNA here is from genome assembly GCF_042656795.1 of Massilia jejuensis. Lineage (NCBI taxonomy): Bacteria > Pseudomonadati > Pseudomonadota > Betaproteobacteria > Burkholderiales > Oxalobacteraceae > Massilia > Massilia jejuensis. The sequence goes on from NZ_JBHSMS010000036.1 coordinate 299,886, forward strand.
ATCGTCATGTCGGTCGGCTTGTTGATGACGACGCCGAGCACGCCTTTTTCGTTGTGCTCGCACACATAGACCACCGCGCCGCCGAAGATCGGGTCTTGCATGGATGGCATGGCGATGAGGAAATGATTGGCCAAATCTAAGCCTGATGGTGCCGGACCGATATTGCCGAGTGTTTCGCCTCCTTGCGGCAGGCCGGCCATAGGCAGAGTGGTGCCGATTTTGCTTTTCTTCATACGCTGACTCTCTGTTGGCTCAATCTCTGGGAGAACCTCGATCGACCGGCCGCGCATCCGATGCTGCACTCGCCGCGGTTTCCCGAAGCCCCTCTGTTTTGCTACTAGTATCCAGACTACAACATCAGGCTTTTCAATAGTTTACACTGAAACGCGCGACCGGCCATCGCAAACGCCGTTGCGCGCGCGGCCGGCGCATCGATTTCCTGGCGCACTGCGTCGATCCTAGCCCGTAAAATGGCCAGCCCTGTTGACTGACAACACGATGATTCCGAAAAGCAAGTCCCTCGTCTGGTTCCGGCGCGACCTGCGCACTTTCGACCATGCCGCGCTGCACCACGCGCTGCGCGACGCCGTGCAAGACGGCGGCGCCGTCCACTGCGCGTTCGTGTTCGACACCGACATCCTGGCCGGCCTGCCGCGGCCGGACCGCCGCGTGCGTTTCATCCACGCCAGCCTGCGCGAGCTCGATGCCGAGTTGCGGCAGCTCGGCGGCGGCTTGATCGTGCGCCACGGCGCGGCGCACGAACTCATTCCCCGGCTGGCGGCCGAACTCGGGGCGGCGAGCGTGTACGTCAACGACGACTACGAGCCCGCCGCGCTCGCCCGCGACGCGCACGTGGCGGCGCTCCTGGCGGCCGACGGGCGCGCCCTGCTGCGCTTCAAGGACCAGGTCATCTTCGAGAAAAGCGAGGTGCTGACCCTCGGTGGCGGCGTCTACGGCGTCTTCACGCCCTATAAAAATGCCTGGCTCAAGCGGCTCGATGCCCAGCCCGAGGCCGCCGCGCCCTGGATGATCGAACCGTATGCGGCCGGCTTCGCCGCCGCGCCCGCGCTGGCGCTGCCCAGCCTCGCCGCGCTCGGCTTCGACGACGGCCCCCTGCCCGCCCCGCCCGGCATGTCCGGCGCCACCGAAGCGTTCGAGGCTTTCCTGCCGCGCCTTTCCGACTATGGCACGGCGCGCGATTTTCCGCAGCTCGACGCGACCTCGCGCCTGTCGATCCACCTGCGCTTCGGCACCACCTCGGTGCGCCACCTGGTGCGCACGCTGCGCCAGATGACGGCCAACGGCGCCGGCGGCGCGGGCGCGCCGGTGTGGCTGTCGGAACTGATCTGGCGCGACTTCTACGCGATGATCCTGTTCCAGCACCCGCACATCGCGCAACAATCCTTCAAGCCGGCCTTCGATGCCGTCGCCTGGGAAGCGGGCATCGAGGCCGACGCGCTGTTCGCGGCCTGGTGCGACGGGCGCACCGGTTATCCGCTGGTGGACGCGGCCATGGCCCAGCTGAATACGACCGGCTTCATGCATAACCGGCTGCGCATGGTGACGGCCAGCTTCCTGGTCAAGGATCTCGGCATCGACTGGCGCCTGGGCGAACGCTATTTCGCGCGCCAGCTCAACGACTACGACCTGGCGTCGAACGTCGGCGGCTGGCAGTGGGCCGCCTCGACCGGGTGCGACGCGCAGCCGTGGTTCCGGATTTTCAATCCGACCACGCAGTCGCAGCGCTTCGACCGGCACGGGGAGTTCATCCGCCAATACCTGCCGCAACTGGCCAGGCTGGAGGCGCGCGCTATCCATGCGCCGTGGCTGGCGCCGGCAGAGGAGCTGAAGGCGTGCGGGGTGGTGCTGGGGGAGAATTATCCGGCGCCGATCGTGGACCATGCGCAGGCACGGCAGCGGACGCTGGAACGGTTTGCGGTGGTCCAGGCCGCGCAACGGCAGGGCAGCTGACGCGGGGCGGCTGACGCGGGGCGGACGGGGCCGTCGACGCTATCCTTGCGGCACCTCGCGCTGCAACAAGCCCGCAATCGCCCCCAGCAGCACCGGCTCCTGGAACGGCTTGCCGAAATACGCATTCACGCCCAGCCCCAGCGCCACGTTGCGGTGCTTGTCCGCCGTGCGCGAGGTGATCATGATGACCGGCAGCGCCGCCGTGGCCGTGTCGCTGCGCACGTGGCGCACGAGGTCGAAGCCGTCCATGCGCGGCATCTCGATATCGACCAGCATCAGGTCGGGCCGCACCTGCGGCAGCTGCTCCAGCGCGTCGACGCCATCCTTGGCCAGCGCGACGCGGTAACCCTCGCGCTCGAGCAGGCGCTGGGTCACGCGGCGCACGGTCAGCGAATCGTCGACCACCATCACCGTCGGGCGCTGCACCGGCGCCGGCTGGCCGGCCACGGGCGCCGCCGTCACGATGCCGGCATTGCGGCCCAGCGCCAGCGGATTGAGGATCAGGACAATGTCGCCCGTGCCGAGCACGGTGGCACCGGCGATGCCCGGCACGCGCGCCAGCTGCGGCCCGAGGTTCTTGATGACCACCTCGCGGTTGCCCAGCACCTCGTCGACCTGCAAGGCGATGCGCTCGCCCGCGCTGTGCAGCACCAGCACCGGACGCGCACGCAGGCCCGGCTCGCAGCGCTCGCCTTCGCCCAGCAAGGCCGGCAGGTAATGGAAGGGCAGCGGGCGCCCGCCCGCTTCCAGGGTGCCCGCCAGCGCGGCCGCGGCCAGGTCCGGCTCGCGCACCTGCAGCACCTGCTCGACCAGGGTCGACGGCAGCGCGTAGGTGGTGCCGGCACTGGCCACCAGCACCACCTGCGTCACCGCCAGCGTCAGCGGCAGGCGGATCGTGAAGCGCGCGCCCTGGCCGGGCACGGTGGCGACCGCCACGCGTCCGCCCAGGGCCTGGGCCTCGGAACGCACCACGTCCATGCCGACGCCGCGCCCGGCCAGTTCGGTGAGCGTGTCGGCGGTCGAGAACCCGGGCGCGAAGATCAGCTCGGCCGCGTCCTCGTCGCGCAGTTGCGCATCCTGGGCGGCCAGGCCCAGGGCGGCTGCCTTGGCGCGAATCCGTTCCAGGTCGAGGCCGGCGCCGTCGTCGCTGAACTGCAGCACGACTTCGTTGCCGACCTGGCTCACCTGCACCAGCAATTCGCCGGTCTCGGGCTTGCCCGCGGCCAGGCGTTCGCCGCGCGGCTCGATGCCGTGCACGATGGCGTTGCGCAGCAGGTGCTCGAAGGGGGCGGCCATCTGTTCCAGCACGCTGCGGTCGATTTCCACGGCGCCGCCATGCACGTCGAGGTTGACGCGCTTGTCGGTCTCTTTCGCCGTCTGGCGCGCCACCCGGAACAGGCGCTCGGACAGGCTGGCGAAGGGCACCATCCGCACCCGCATCAGGTCGCGCTGCAGGTCGCGCGTCATGCGCGACTGCGCGGCCAGTTCCTCGCCAGCGCCGTCGACCGTGCGCGAGAGCGATTCATGGAAGGACGCCACGTCGTTGACGCTCTCGGCCATCATGCGCGTCAATTCCTGCAGGCGCGTAAACCGGTCGAATTCGAGCGGATCGAATTCGCGCTCGCCGGCGATCGACATGCGCGAGGCGATCTGCGACTCGGCCTGCATCTCGACTTCGCGCAGCTGGCGCCGCAGGCGGCCCAGGTTGTCCGAGAAATCGGACAGCGCGCCCTTGAGCACGCCCATCTGGTTTTCCAGTTTCGAGCGCGTGATCGAGACCTCGCCGGCCTGGGTCACCAGGCGGTCCAGGATGTCGGCGCGCACCCGTACCAGCGGCGTGCGCGCCTCGGCCGGAGCCGGCGACTCGGGGACCGGTGCCGCCTCGCTGGCCGCCGCTTCCGGGCCGGTCGCCGGCGCCGGCTCGACCAGTTGCTCGAACAAGGCCAGCGCCGTGTCGTAGCTGGCCATCAGCTCGTCGAAGGCGGCCGGCGCGGTGGTCCCCGCGTGCACCATGTTCTCGACTTGCGTCTCGAGTTCGTGCGTGTGCTGGCCGATGCGCATCGCGCCGGCCATGCGCGCGCTGCCTTTCACGGTGTGCAGCGTGCGCAGCAAGCCTTGCGCCGGCGCCGGATCGAACCGATTGTGCTGCCACTGGCGCAGGGCATTGCCGATCTGCGGCAGCAAGTCGGCCGCCTCTTCCAGGAACACGGGCAGCAGGTCGGGATCGAGCTCGTCGTGCGGCAGCGGTTCGGCCGCCGGCGGCGCGCCGGCCGCCGGCAGGGCCAGGGAACGCGCGATCGCTTCCGGCGGCGCCAGGGCTTCGGTCCCGGCTTGCGGCGCCTGGATTCCTTCCGGCCCGGCAGGGGCGATGTCGTCGTGCGCCGGCGGCGGCGCGGCCAGCAGGCTGCCGTAGGCTTGCGCGAACAGGTCGTCGAGCCGGTGCGCCAGGTCCGGATCGGCCCCGCCGTACGCGGCGGCGGCCTGCTGCCGCGCCAGGGCCTGGCACAGGGTGTCGAGGCGGGCCAGCATGTCCGGCTGCTGGCCGGCCAGTTCGTCGCGCCCGAAGGCTTGCAGCATCTGGCGCAGGCGCGCCAGGACGGCATCGAGCACGTCATGCTGTTCCGGCGCCAGCGCCGGGGCCGGCGCGGCCAGCATCTCGAGCGCCGTCTCCAGCGCCTGGGCCAGGTCGCGCAGGGCCAGGAAACCGACCGTGCCCGAGATGCCGCACAAGGTGTGCACGGCCTTCAGGGCCTCGGGGCTGACCGGGCGGCCGGCCTCGTGGCGCCACTCGCCGAAATCGCGTTCGAGCAGGCGCACCAGCTCGTCGGTCTCGGCGACATAGATGTTGTACAGGGCCAGCGCGATCTCGATGCTGCCGACGCGATGCATGTTCTCGTCGGCCGCAGGCGCCGGACGGGTGGCGGTCGGCAGCGCGATCACGTTGCTCGCCGTTTCGCGTTGTTCCTGTGTTTCAGGCGCGACGGCCGGTGCCGCTGCGGCGGGTTGCGCCGGCGCCGGCGTTTCGTCGAGCGCGAAGACGGCGCCGGCCTGCACGCGCTCGGCCGCCGCGATCAAGTCCGCGCCGAGGCGGGCCGAGCTTGCGTGAGCGGCCAGTTCGGCCACCCACGGCGTCAAGGCCGCATGCGCGTGCTCGGCCAGGTCGAGCAGATCGGGCGTGGCGGCGCGGCCGTCGGCCAGCCAGGCATTCATGGTCTTCTCGACCGCCGCGGCGCCGGCCGCGAATTCGTCGAGGCTGACCATGCGCGCGCTGCCCTTGAGCGTGTGGAAGGCGCGCCGCACGATCGTCAGCGCATCCTGCGCATCCGGCTGCTGGCGCAGGCCGGGCAGCGTGGCGGCGACCGTCGCCAGTACTTCACCGGCTTCGGCAACGAAAATCTCAAGCAGTTCGGCGTCGATGCCGCCCGCGTCCGGCATCGCGGCGGGCGTTTCCACCGGCCCGGGCGCGGCGGCGGCCGCCGGCGCCCGCGCGCCGGCCTGCTCGGGCGTCAGTTCGCGCAGCAGGCCGGCTTCGTCGTCGAACATGAAACGGCTGCGCGCGCCATCGCTGTCCTGGGCGAGCATGTCGGAGAAGAAGCCGAGGGCGCCGATGTTGCGCGCGATGTTGTGCAAGGCGCCGGCCTGGGCCTGGACGTCGCCGTCGCCCTCGGCCAGCGTGGCCACCGCCTCGCGCACATGGTGCGCGGTGCGCGCCGCCGCTTCCTGGTCGAGGATGGAGAGCGCACCCTGGATCTGGTGCAGCACCGGGCCGGCCGCGACGAGCGCGCCGCGCTTGTGCTGCGGCGCTTCGTAGTATTCGTCGAGCAGCTTTTCGACCTGGCGCAGGCCCGACTTGATCTCGCCCGCCAGCACGGCCACGGTCTGGCCCTGCTGGATCCGGTGCGCCAATTCATTCTGCCAATCGGGCGCCGCGGGCGGGGTTTCGCCGGCGGCCAGCGCCAGCAGGCGTTGGCCGACCTGCGCGGCATGCTGGCCGAAATCGTCGGGCAGCTTGCGCACCTGGTCCAGGCCATGTTCGACGAACAGCATGGCGGCCGCCATCTCGAGCTTGAACTGGTCGTTGCGCCCTTGCGCGATCGAATCCTGCGCGGCCTGGCCGAGTTCGCGCAGCAGCTGCGCCAGCGCCGGCGCGCCCAGCTTGTCGCTGGCGCCGGCCAGGGTCGCGAGGGCCGCATTGAAGCCGGCTTCGCGCAGCGGGTCGGCGTGCAGCGCCAGCTGGTCCCAGTCCGACTTCGAGCGCGCCAGCGCCTCCTTCGCTTCCTTCAGCGCGGCCGGGTCGACCTTGCCGTAGCGGCGCGCCGCGTAATCGGGCGGCACGGCGCCATCGAGACGGAACGCGCGCCGCAGCAGCGCGGCCTCGCCCCCGGCCTCGCTTGCCGCCGCGATGAAGAACAGGGCGTCGCGCAGCATCGATTCGGGCAGGCCGGGCTGGCCCTGCGCCAGGCGGCGCAGCTGCAGGTTGATCTGGCCGAACAGCTGTTTCACGTACAGGTCGCCGGCCAGGGTGCCGTCGGCCACCAGGGTGGCGACCGTGTGCAGCGCGCGCCAGGCGGTGCGCGCCCCGGCGTCGGCGCCGGCCCGCGCAAGCGGCGCGATGGCCTCGGCCAGCAGGCCCGCATTGGCGCGCTGGGCCGCCGCATCCGGGCTTTTCAGGTAAGGCAGCAGCGCCTTTTCGAACTGGGCGCGGCAGGCCGCATGGTCGGGGACGGCGGCGCCGGGCAGCGCCAGCGTCACGCCGGCGTCGATGGCGAGCAGGTCGGCCGGGTGCACGCGCTCGGCGCCCAGCAGTTCCTGCAGCGCGCGGTAATAGGGGAACAGGCGCAGCGGCTGCGGTGCGCTGCCCGCCACCAGTTCATCGAGGTACTCCCCGATCGCGCCGAATGCGTCGCGCACCGCCCTGGCATGCTCGGGCGTGCAATCGAGCGTGCGCTCCTTGAAGCGGTCCAGCGCCTCCTCGGCGCAAGCGGTGAGCAAGCCGACGCCGTCGACATCGACCATCTGCAGCGCGCCGTGCGCCTGGTGCAGGTGCGTCTTCGCATGCAGCAGCAGGGTCGGCTGGGCTTCGGCCGAGCGCGTGGCCGCGTCGTTCAGGGCGGCGCTGGAACGCTCGAGCGCGCCGCGGATCTCGCCGATCACCCAGGACAGGGGACCGGTGTCAAAAACAGGCGCAGGCAGGGATGAAGTCATCGTCGTTATCGGGTAAAAATCCGGCTCAGGCGGCGACGCGGAAGCGCGACACCGAGTTTTTCAGTTCCTGCGCCAGCATGGCCAGCTGGCGGATCGATTGCGCGGTCTGCTCGGTGCCGGCCTGGGTATGCTCCGTCACCGACAGGATGTGCTGCATGTTGTGCGCCACGCCGTTGGCCGACGTCGCCTGCAGGCCGGTCGCGAACGAGATCCCCTGGATCAGTTCCGCGAGGCGGTTCGACACGCGCGAGATATCGGCCAGCGCCGCCCCCGCCGCGTCCGACAGGCGCGCGCCCTCGACCACGCCCTGGGTCGATTTTTCCATCGCCGCCGCCGCGTCGTGGGTATCGGTCTGAATCGTGCGCACCAGCGCGCCGATCTGCTTGGCCGCCTCGCCCGAGCGTTCGGCCAGGCGCTGCACTTCTTCGGCCACGACCGAGAAGCCGCGTCCGGCCTCGCCGGCCGACGCCGCCTGGATCGCCGCGTTCAGCGCCAGCACGTTGGTCTGTTCGGTGATGTCGGAAATGAGTTCGGTGATCTCGCCGATCTCCTGCGACGATTCGCCCAGGCGCTTGATGCGCTTCGAGGTTTCCTGGATCTGCTCGCGGATCTCGTGCATGCCGAGGATCGCATTCTGCACCGCGGTCGCGCCCTGCTCGGCAGCAAGCACCGACTGGCGCGCCACGTCGGCCGATTCGTTGGCCGACTTCGACACGTCCGTGATCTCGCCGGCCATGCGCAGCACGGTGCTCGATGCATCCTCGATCTCGCGCGACTGCTGTTCGGTCGCGCCCAGCAGGCCCGTGGAAATCGTCTGCGCTTCGTTCGAGGCCAGCGTCACCTGCTCGGCGGTGGTGGTCACGCGCTGCACCAGGCCGCGCAATTCCTCGACCGTGTAGTTGACCGAGTCGGCGATCGCGCCGGTGATGTCTTCCGAGACGGTGGCGTGCACGGTCAGGTCGCCGTCGGCCACTTCCTGCAGTTCGTTCATCAGGCGCAGGATCGCGGCCTGGTTCTGGTTGTTGGTGGCCTTGGCTTCTTCTTCCTTGGCCTGGGCCAGCTGGCGCATCGCCTCGGCTTCGCGGCGGCGCGCGTCGGCGCCGCGGGTGCGGTTGCGCGAATCCTGCAGCATCACGCGGCTGATCGAGCCGGCCGTGGCCAGGGTGAAGATCGAGGCCACCACCAGCAGCCAGAACCAGCCGCTCTGCGAGGACTGCTGCATGCGGTAGCCGCCCTGCAAGGCCGTCACTTCCTTCTTGACGACTTCGTTGTCGCGGTGGATGGTGCGCGCCGCGGCGCGTGCCTGCGAGTACGCGACCGGATTGTCGAGGAAGGGCGAGAAATCCTTGCGGAAGGCATTGAAGCGGGTCTGCACCTGCACCAGCTTGTCGCGCAGGTCGGCATTGCGCTGGGCCGCGGCGCCGCCGAGCAGGGTGCCGAGCGCATGCTCGAAGGCGGCGCTGTCGGCGCCGATGCGCACCGCGGCGTCGTCGCCCGGCACGCCGATGGCGAAGAACTGGTTGGCGCCGCGCGCCAGGCGCTGGGTCAGCATCATCATGCGGCCGATCGCGGCCAGCTCGCGCGCGCTGGCGCCGCGCTCGACGTTCTGCGCCATCAGGTCTTCGGTCAGGACCAGCATTTCCGAGGCCAGCGCGTCGAGCTGGCGCACGCTCTTGTCGAAGGCGACCAGCGCCGGCTTCATTTTCAGGATGTTGGCCGCGCCCTGCTCGGACGCGTTCCAGGTATTGCGCACCCGTCCCAGCTGGGCGGCCTGGCGGCCGCCGGCGCCGGGAATGCTGACGCCGCCGAGCTCGCCGCCCCGGGCCAGCAGGCGCATGTTGCGGTCGACTTCGGCGCGGCTTTCGTCGAGCTGGGCGAAGGAATCGGGATTGCCGGCCAGCGCGTTCGGCGCGGCCTTGCCGGCGCGCTGGGTGTGCATCAGGATGTCGCCGGCAACCTGGATCTGCGCCGCGACCCTGGCGTTGTCGGCGGCGTTCTGCCACATCGCCAGGATGGTCAGCAAGATGCCGGCGGCGAAGGCGGCGAGCAGGATGCGCAGCTGGCGCGGCAGCGACATGTGGCCGATCAGCGGCAGGCTGAGGTTTTCCTCGTCCTCGCTGTCCTCGGCGGCCGGCACGCGGCGCCGCATCACGTTCCCGAGCCGCAGCATGGCTTCCTCGGCCGAGCCGCCCGCGGGTGGCGGTGCGGCTGGCGCTTCGGGCAGGACATCGGCCCCGAAACGTGTGTCGGGCGACGCCAGCACGGTATCGTTGTCGCCCTTCCCGTTCGGGAGGAAATTCAGACTCATCTTTGACGCGATGCCCATTGCGGCTCCTGGTGCTGCGGTTTTAATTGGTTAGCGTGCTGCGGATGCGACATGCAGGAAGCGTTCTTCGCGCACCAGCGCCGCCAGCGACAGCGGCGTCCATGCGTGGCCGTCGGCATCGCGCAGCGTGGCGCCCTCGGCCTGCATCGCGCCGGCGCGGCGCAGGCCGTACACGCGCGTGACCAGCAGCGCGCAATTCAAGCCCAGACGCGGCGCCAGCGACACCAGGCGCGCGTCCGGCCCGGCCGCGCTGGCGCCGGCGTCGAAATAGCGCGCCAGGTCGATCACGCCGAGCAGGCTGCCGCGCACGTTGGCCAGGCCCAGGTACCAGGGCTGGGTCAGCGGCACGCCGGCCAGCAGGCCTGGAGGCACGATCTCGCCGGCTTCGGTGAGCTCGAGCAGGTAGCGCGCCGCGCCGATGGCCACGCCCAGCTGGTGATGGGCCTGGGCGGCGCCGCTTTGCGCGGCCTGCATCCGCGCCAGCAGCTGCGCCTGGTAGTCGCGCAGGCGGGTGCGGCGCGCCGCTTGCGGCGCGGGCGCGGCGCTATCGGCGGGCGCGTTCATCAGGCGCCGAGCGCGGCGATGCGCGCCAGCAGCCGGGCCGGGTCGACCGGCTTGACGAAATAATCCCTGGCGCCCTGGCGCATGCCCCAGATACGGTCGGTTTCCTGGTTCTTGCTGCTGCAGATGATGACCGGGACGGCGGCCAGCTCGGGATCGCGCGCGATCGAGCGCGTCACCTGGAAGCCGTTCGCGCCGGGCATGACGACATCCATCAGGATCAGCTGCGGGCGGTCGGCGCGCATCTGGGCCAGGGCGTCCTCGCCATTGTCGGCGGTGGCGACGGAAAAGCCGTTTTTGACCAGGATGTCGGTCAGGTAGTAGCGTTCGGTCGGAGAGTCGTCGACGATCAGGATCTTGTGTATGGCCACGGGGGCTCCGCAATTCAGGGGTTCAGGCTTTCGGGGCCGTGTGCTCGCGCACCGCCGCGAGCAGGGTATCTTTGGAAAACGGCTTGGTGAGATAGGCGCTCGAACCGACCATCGCGCCGCGCGCGCGGTCGAACAGGCCGTCTTTCGAGGACAGCATGACCACCGGCGTCGCATGGAAGCGCGCGCTTTTCTTGATCAGGGCGCAGGTCTGGTAACCGTCCAGGCGCGGCATGAGGATGTCGCAGAATACGAGCGCCGGATGGTGGTCGTTGATCTTGGCCAGCGCGTCGAAACCGTCCTCGGCCAGCACCACGCGGTAGCCCGCCTGGGTGAGGAAAATCTCGGCCGAACGGCGGATCGTGTTGCTGTCGTCGACCACCATGACGGTCAGGCCGCCCGGCTCCGTCGAGTGCTGCGATGTCGTCATTTTCGTTTCACTTCAGCATGGATTGCCACGATAGCATAGGGAGATCGGCTTGTGCGCGAAGTGTTGCACGAAGGTAACTACGAGGGAATGGGGAGGGGAAAAGCTTGCTGGAAGAGCTAGAAATTACGTTATCGGGTGGGGTGTGCTTGATAACCTAATTGATTGATTGGCAATAAAAATGGCGTGTCGGGCCTTGCGGGCGCCGGCTGGCGCGCATCGCAAGCCTGGGCGGCCCCGACACGCTCCGATGCGCACCCGTTTGTCGCGGTTTCCCGGTCAGATCGCGGTCATCTCGAAATCGTCCTTGCGCGCACCGCATTCCGGGCAGGTCCAGTTCATCGGCACATCGGCCCAGCGGGTACCGGGCGCGATATTATCCTCGGGTGCGCCCGCTTCTTCGTCGTAGACCCAGCCGCAGATCAGGCACATCCAGGTCTGGTAGGCCGCCACGGTCGCATCCGCGCTCATCTCTTTACTCACGTTGTCTTCCTTCGATCTAGTAAAATGCAGAATCAGGTATCTTAATCTACCCGTCGTGCAAAACCAACCGTCTCCGCTGATTCTCACATTTGGTGTATCCGATCCGGTCGGCGCCCTTGGCGTGCAGGCCGACATCGCCACCTTCGCCGCCCACGGCTGCCACGCCCTCTCCATCAGCACCGCGCTGCTGGTATCGGACAGCGCACGCGTGGAGGAATGGCATGAAGTCGATACCGGCGTCATGGCCGACCAGGCGCGCCAGGTGCTCGAGGACATGCCGATCGCCGCCGTCAAGATCGGCGCCATCGCCAGCATCGAGCAGGCCGCCGCGATCGCCGAGATCGTCTCGGACTATGCCGAGGTGCCGCTGATCGTCGATCCCTTCCTGACCGCCCTGCCCGACTCGGGCATGTCGGACGAGGACATCGTCGCCTCGATCCGGCAAATCCTCGCCCCCCAGGCGACGGTATTGCAACTGTCGCAATCGGAGCTGGGGCGCATGGCCGAACTCTGGCGCGAAGCGGGCAACGACAGCGGCGCCGAAGGCTCGCTCGCAAGCGACGTGGCCGAACTGACCGCGCGCGGCTGCCAGTACGTGCTCGTGACCGGCACCGCCGGCAGCGGCCACAAGCGCACCAACACCCTGTTCGACCGCGACGAAGGCGTCACCACCCTCGACTGGCAGCACCTGCCTGGGCATTTCGTCGGCGCCGGCTGCACGCTCTCGGGCGCCCTGGCCGCCGCCATGGCGCGCGGCATGGATGCCGTCGAAGCGCTGCGCGCGGCCCAGGACTATACCTACGGCGCCCTGCTCCATGCCCAGCGCTTCGGCATGGGCAAGCTCGTTCCCAACCGTTTTTACCGCCTCTTGCCGCAGGCCGGCATCAAGAAAGTTTCCTAGACATGAAGATTGAGCCTACCGTTTCCAGAAACGAAACCCTGTTCGCCCGCGCCCAGGAAACCACCCCCGGCGGCGTAAACTCGCCGGTGCGCGCCTTCCGCTCGGTCGGCGGCACGCCGCGTTTCATCACGCGCGCCGAGGGACCGTATTTCTGGGATGCCGACGGCAAGCGCTACATCGACTACATCGGCTCCTGGGGGCCGGCCATCGTCGGCCACGCCCATCCGGCAGTGATCAAGGCGGTGCAGGAGGCGGCCGCGCATGGCCTCTCGTTCGGCGCGCCGACCGAAGGCGAAATCGACATCGCCGAGGAAATCTGCAAGCTGATGCCCTCGATCGAGCAGGTGCGCCTGGTCTCCTCCGGCACCGAAGCGACCATGAGCGCCCTGCGCCTGGCGCGCGGCGCCACCGGCCGCGACAAGATCGTCAAGTTCGAAGGCTGCTACCACGGCCACGCCGATTCGCTGCTGGTGAAAGCCGGCTCCGGCCTGCTCACGTTCGGCAACCCGACCTCGGCCGGCGTGCCGGAAGATTTCGTGAAACACACGCTGGTGCTCGACTATAACAACGTGCCCCAGCTGGAAGACGCGTTCGCGTCGATGGGCGACACCATCGCCTGCGTGATCGTGGAACCGGTCGCCGGCAACATGAACCTGATCCGCGCCACGCCGGCATTCCTGCAGCGCATGCGCGAGCTGTGTACCGAACACGGCGCCGTGCTGATCTTCGACGAAGTCATGTGCGGCTTTCGCGTCGGCCTCGGCGGCGCCCAGGCAATGTACGGCATCGCCCCCGACCTGACCGCCCTCGGCAAGGTCATCGGCGGCGGCTTGCCGGTCGCGGCCTTCGGCGGCAAGCGCGAACTGATGCAGCAGATGGCCCCGCTCGGCCCGGTCTACCAGGCCGGCACCCTGTCGGGCAATCCGGTCGCGGTCGCCGCCGGCATGACGACCCTGAAGATCGTGCAGGAGCCGGGCTTCTACGAGAAGCTGAGCGCGACCGGCGAAAAGCTGGTCGAGGGCCTGACGCAAGCGGCGCACGAAGCCGGCATCGCTTTCTGCGGCGATGCGGTGGGCGGCATGTTCGGCATGTACTTCAGCGCGACGGTGCCGATGACCTATGGCCAGATGATGGCCGGCGACAAGGACCGCTTCAATGCCTTCTTCCACGGCATGCTGGACGAAGGCGTGTATTTCGCGCCGGCCATGTTCGAAGCCGGTTTCGTGTCCGCCGCGCACGACGATGCGGTCATTGCGGAAACGATCGCAGCTGCGCGGAAAGTCTTCGCCCGCATCGCTTAAGGCAAAGCAAACGGGGCGTCGTCGGGCGCGCGGCGCCGTCCCCGCCTTGTGCCATGATGACCCAACTCCGGCTGGGTTTGATCATGGCACGACTCCGACGCTCTCCTCCCGGCGCGCCCCGTTCGCGGGTGGCGCGCTCGCAGCAGCCGCTGCCCCAGACCGGGCCGGCGGTGGTCACGGTCGCGCTGCTGCGCGCGGCCGATCCATCCAACGCCGACGCATACTATGCCGCCATCGCCGAGACCCTGAACGATTACGCGCGCCGCTATGAAGTCGATACCGCCCTGCGCCTGGCCCATTTCCTGGCCCAGATCGGGCATGAAAGCGGTTTTCGGGCGGCCGAGGAAAACGGCCATTATTCGGCGCCGCGCATGCGCGAGATTTTCGGCTGCCGCGGCGGACGCCGTCACTACGACCGCCTCGCCGACGACTGCCGCCTCGGACCGGACGGCCAGCCGGCGCGCCTGCGGCCGAAACTCTGGCTGGAAGCGGACAGCTATGCCGGCAACCCCGAGCGCCTGCTGGCCTATGTCTACGCCAACCGCCTCGGCAACGGCGACGAAGCCTCGGGCGACGGCTACCGCTACCGCGGGCGCGGCCTGATCCAGCTGACCGGCAAGACCAATTACGCGGCCTTCACGCAAGCGCACAATGCGCGCACGCCACAGGACCCACGCGATTTCGTCGCCGAACCCGACCTGCTCATGACCGAACTCAAATACGCCATCGAATCGGCTTTCTATTACTGGGATGCGCGTACAGTCAATGCGCTTGCCGACCTGGACGACCTCGAGCAAGTCACCCGCGCCGTCAACGGCGCCTTGAACGGACTGGAAGATCGCGGAGCACGCCTTGCGAGCATCAAGAAAGCCCTGGGTATCTAGCCTGATCGTGGCGGCCAGCTGCTGCTGCGCGGCCCCGGCGCGCGCCGCGTCGCTGTGCGCGCCGAACGAACCGGTCGTATTCGCCTGCCATGTCGGCAGCAAGCTGGTCTCGCTGTGCCGCCCCGCCGGCGACCGCGGCATGCTCAGCTACCGCTACGGCGGACCGGAAAAGCTCGAACTGAGCTATCCCGAACCCGGGCGCCATGCCGGCGCGGCGTTCACGGTGAAGTCGGCGCCGCTGGTGGGCGGGGGCGAGACGACGGTGGCGTTCCGGCGCGGCGCCTACACCTATACCGTCTACAGCAAGGTGGCGCGCGAAGAGGATGGCACGACGCCGGCCTTCGAGGATGGCGTGATCGTCGCGCGGCGCGGCAAGGTGGTCAGCAAGATGCGCTGCGAGGATGGCGGCGAAGGATTCCGCGAACCCGTGACGCCGATGGCGGCGAAATAAAATTTCATTTATTTTACTATTTTGAAATTTTATTTCATTAACTGGGTGCATCTTGGCCCCGGCCTTACGCCAGCTTCAGCCAGCCCCGCTTCCTGAAATACCACAGCGGCGCGATCGCGCTCGCCACCATCAGTCCCAGCGCGAATGGATAGCCATAGGTCCAGTTCAGCTCCGGGAACCACTTCTGGAAGTTCATGCCGTAGATACTGGCGATCATCGTCGGCGGCAGGAACACGACCGAGGCCACCGAAAACATCTTGATGACCTTGTTCTGGTTGATGTTGATGAAGCCGACGGTGGCATCCATCAGGAAGTTGACCTTGTCGAACAGGAAAGAAGTGTGGCCGTCGAGCGATTCGATGTCGCGCAGGATCTGGCGCGCTTCGTCGAACTGTTCCGAGTTCAGCAGCCGGCCGCGCATCAGGAAACTGACGGCGCGCCGCGTGTCCATCATGTTGCGGCGGATGCGGCCGTTCAAGTCTTCCTCGTGCGCGATCGAGTTCAGCGCGGCGGCCGCGTCCTGGTCGGTGAATTCCTTTTGCAGCACGCGCGTCGAGACTTCTTCCAGGCTCTCGTAGATGCCTTCCAGGGCATCTGCCGAGTATTCGGCGTCGGTCGCGTACAGGTCGAGCAGCACGTCCATGTAGTCGGCGATCGAGCCGGGACGCGAACGGGCGCGCATGCGCACCAGGCGAAACACCGGCAGGTCGTCGTTGTGCACCGAAAACAGCATCTTGCCCGACAAAATGAAGGCGACGGTGACCACGCGCGAGGGGCCGTCGTCTTCCTCGCGCAGGAAATCGGTGCGCAGGTGCAGGTCGCCGTTTTCGGCTTCGTAGTAGCGGGCCGAGGCTTCGATGTCCGACACTTCGTCTTCGCCCGGCAGGATGACCCCGTAGATGGCCTTGACCCACGCGCGTTCGTCGTCATCCGGATCGGTGAGATCGACCCAGACAGGCGCGGCGTTCTCCAGGTCCGCGCGCGAGGCGATGGGAACCTGGTTCAGACGGCCATTTTGTAGGACAAATACGTTGATCATGCGCTTTCTCGGCCGGAATCAAAACTGACGCAAGTGTAACCGTTAGCCCCGTGCCCGGCCACCCCGAAACAACAGTTTTGCCGGGCATTCGGCGTTTTTCAGCAAAGCGAACAGAAAAACCAGGCGCTGTCACCGCTACGTGTAGAAATTGAACTGCTGGGCTCTAGCGAGGTCGAACTGCTATTCGACCATCGAGCGGAGTCTGGCATGCAGGCAAGACGCTTCACAACATGGCTAAGAGCACCTAACAAAACCTCTCGACATACCGCCAACAGATGAGCGAGCAGGCAAGCGTTAGGAACGCCTGGTGTACGTCTGCTCGTCGCTCATGCCGGATGCGCAATCTGCGGAAGCGGTGTAGCCAACCCAAAGTTCGCTCGACGACCCAACGCCACCGTCCAAGCCTTTCGCGCGACTCCACGCCGTAGCGCGCGATACGAGCCGCGATGCCCCGACTGCGCAGCCAAGCCCGATGGGCTCTCGAAGCGTACGCTCGATCGGCATGCAGCTTACCTGGGCGTTTGCGGGCACGGCCTGCCAGCCCCTTAACTGCCGGGATTGACTCTACCAACGGGATGAGGAAACGAGAGTCGTGCACCTTGCGCGCCGAGATCTGGGCCACTAGGGGAAGCCCACGCTCATCCACCAGCAAATGGTGTTTGCAGCCGAGTTTGCCGCGATCGGTTGGGTTTCGGCCCGTGTCCTCGC